>NZ_JBUEQF010000004.1:0-332183 GCF_054979605.1 Rhodococcus sp. AZ1 | reverse complement strand
ACCGGTCGAGCGGTAGCGTTGGGCCATGAGCTTCGCGCATCGAGAACGACGGGCCCTGGTCGAGGCGATGCGTCAGCTGGGTCCGGACGCGCCCACGCTGTGCAGCCCGTGGACCACGAGGGACCTGGCGGCGCACCTGCTCGTGCGCGAGCGTCGTCTCGACGCGACGCTCGGAATCGTGCTGCCGTTCCTGGCCGGTCACACCGAGTCGGTGCAGGATGCGGCGGCGCGGGCACCGTGGTCGTCGATGCTCGAGCGCCTCGCGTCGGGACCACCGTGGTGGTCGCCGTTCTACCTCCTAGACGCGATGGTCAACCTCGGCGAGATGTTCGTCCACCACGAGGACGTTCTCCGGGCGCGCGAGGGCTGGACCGCCCGCCGGTTCAGTGCTGCCGACGAGAGGTCGCTCTGGTCGCTGCTCGGGACGGTGGGTCGTGCCAGTTTCCGATCGAGCCCGGTCGGGGTGGTGGCAACCACTCCCGACGGCCGACGGCGTGTCCTGCGTGGGGGCCGCGCCACGTCGGTGACCCTGCGCGGCGACGTCGCCGACCTGGTGCTCTACGCGTTCGGCCGCAACGAGGTCCATCTCGACCTCGAGGGGTCGGACGCCGATATTGCGGCACTGGGGGCAATCGCGCGCGGAGTGTGATCGCGGCCGCGGTCGACACGCCGCCATGGCTGTTGCGTGTGTTGCGAATGGTCCGGATGGGGCCGGTGCGACTAATCTGATTGCCATGGCCGGAAAGACTGCGCGCACCGTGACGACGCCGAAGAAGCCGACGACGCCTCGCTCCACGGCCGCTCGCGGTGGCTCGGCGCGGTCGAGCCGGTCGACTTCCACGCGAACGTCCGGTTCACGAGCATCCGGTTCACGAGCATCCGGTTCACGAGCGGCGGGGTCACGGACACCGGCCGCGCAGAAGAACCGGCGCTCGGTGGTGAAGTCGGTCGGCTCCGGCGTCGCCTCGGTGTGGTCGATGACCGCCCGCGGCTTCGGCGCCGCGACGCGCATGGTGGGCCGCGCCGGCGACATCGAGCACGGCCACCGCCGCGACGGGATCGCGCTGGCGCTGTTCTCTACGAGCGTGGTTCTCGCCGCCGGGATCTGGTTCTCCGCCGGGGGACCGGTGGGCGCATGGATCGAGACCGGCGTGCGCGCCGTCGTCGGCTCCGCAGCGCACCTGATCCCGATACTCGGTGTCGCGATCGCTGTGCTGCTGGTTCTCACCGAACCGGCGCCGCAGTCGCGTCCACGGCTGATCCTGGGGTCCGCTCTGACCGGGGTTCCCGTGCTGGGTCTGCTGCACTTGGCGGCGGGGTCCCCGGCCGACTCGGCTGGTCGGGCCACGGGCGGCGGGTTCGTCGGCTACGTGGCCGGGGGCCCGCTGAGCACCGGCGTCACGGTGTGGCTCGCCGTTCCTCTGCTGCTGTTGGCGATCCTCTTCGGCGTCCTGCTGCTGACCGGGACCACGGTGCGCGAGATCCCGACCCGGCTGCGCACACTGTTCGGCACCGGCCGACTGCGCGGCTCCGCGGACGACCAGTCCACCTTCCCCGACGAGTACTTCAGCGACGACTACTTCGGCAGCGACTACTCCGCGGAAGACCAGTTCGGGCTCGATCCGCAGGATCCGGCGGGCGCGGACTACGACCCGGCCCTGTTCGACGCGTCCGGTTACCCGGTCGATCGGCCCGGCGCACGCACGCCCGCCGACAACTACCCGCTCGACGAGTCCAGCGCAGCTGCCGACGCCGAGCCCGCCGAGGAGTACGTGCCCGCGCCGCGTCGCCGGCGGGCGAAGGCCACCGCTGCCGCGGAGGCGGTGACCGAGGTTCTCGGACCCGCCGCTGCCGTCGACGGCGCATCCGAGGCCGCTCGAATGGAACTCGACCGGGTCACCGAGGGCGACTACACGCTGCCGTCACTGTCCCTGCTGATCGCGGGCGATCCTCCCAAGACGCGCAGCCAGGCCAACGACACGATGATCGAGGCCATCTCCGAGGTGCTCGAACAGTTCAAGATCGATGCCGCCGTCACCGGATTCACCCGCGGACCGACGGTCACCCGCTACGAGGTCGAACTCGGGCCGGGTGTGAAGGTGGAGAAGATCACCGCGCTGCACCGCAACATCGCCTACGCCGTGGCCACGGAGAACGTGCGGCTGCTCGCGCCCATCCCCGGCAAGTCCGCGGTCGGTATCGAGGTGCCGAACTCCGATCGCGAAATGGTCAGGCTCGCAGACGTTCTCACCGCGCCGTCCACCCGCAAGGACCACCATCCGCTGGTGATCGGGCTCGGCAAGGACATCGAGGGTCACTTCGTCAGCGCCAACCTCTCGAAGATGCCGCACCTGCTCGTCGCGGGGTCCACCGGATCGGGCAAGTCGAGTTTCGTGAACTCGATGCTGGTCTCCCTGCTGGCCCGCGCGACCCCCGACGAGGTGCGCATGATCCTCATCGACCCGAAGATGGTGGAGCTGACCCCCTACGAGGGCATCCCGCACCTGATCACCCCCATCATCACCCAGCCGAAGAAGGCTGCGGCGGCGCTGGCGTGGCTGGTGGAGGAGATGGAACAGCGCTACCAGGACATGCAGGTCAACAAGGTGCGCCATGTCGACGACTTCAACCGCAAGGTGCGCTCGGGCGAGATCACCGCACCGCTGGGCAGCGAACGGGTGTATCGGCCCTACCCGTACATCCTGGCCATCGTCGACGAGCTCGCCGACCTGATGATGACCGCCCCGCGCGACGTCGAGGAGGCGATCGTGCGGATCACCCAGAAGGCGCGAGCGGCCGGGATCCACCTCGTCCTGGCCACGCAGCGGCCGTCGGTGGACGTGGTGACGGGTCTGATCAAGACCAACGTGCCGTCGCGTCTGGCGTTCGCGACGTCCTCGCTCACCGATTCGCGCGTCATCCTCGACCAGCCCGGCGCGGAGAAGCTGATCGGAATGGGTGACGCACTGTTCCTGCCGATGGGTGCGAGCAAGCCCGTACGACTGCAGGGTGCGTTCATCACCGACGAGGAGATCGCGGCGGTCGTCGACTTCGCCAAGAACCAGGCCGAGCCCGAGTATCAGGAGGGTGTCACCGCGGCGAAGGCCGGCGAGAAGAAGGACGTCGACGCCGACATCGGTGACGATCTCGACGTGCTGCTCCAGGCCATCGAACTGGTGGTCAGCAGTCAGTTCGGGTCCACGTCGATGCTCCAGCGCAAGCTGCGGGTCGGTTTCGCCAAGGCAGGACGACTGATGGACCTGATGGAGACCAGGGGAGTGGTCGGCCCCAGCGAGGGCTCCAAGGCGCGGGAAGTGCTGGTCAAGCCCGACGAGCTGGATTCACTGCTGTGGTCTGTCCGCGGCGGCGGCGGCGACAGCGACGACGACCTCTGACCGGTCGCCCGCTCAGGCGTCGGTCAACGCGCCCATCACCGGCTGCCACTCCACGATGCGCGAGCTCTCGAGCAGGCCGTGCTGCGCGAACGGATCGCCTGCGAACACCTCGGTCACCGACTGCAGGTCCGAGCCCGTCACCAGGATCAACGCCCCCGATCCGTCGGGGTAGGGGCCCGAGGAGACGAGCGTTCCGGCAGCCAGGAGGTCCGCGAGCCACGCGCGGTGCGCGGGACGGTGCGTGTCGCGGCCCTCGGTGGTGGCGTCGGTGTAGTCGTAGTGGACGGCGAACAGCGGCATGGGTTTCTCCAGGGTCGTGATCGGGGTCGTGGGCGGGTTCGTGTTCGGGTTCAGCGTCGGAGGTCGAGCAGCATCCGAGTATTGCCGAGGGTGTTCGGCTTGACGTAGCTCAGGTCGAGGAACTCGGCCACGCCGGTGTCGTACGAGCGGCACATCTCGGCGTAGACCTCCGCGGTCACCGGGGTGCCCTCGATCTCCACGAATCCGTGCCGAGCGAAGAACTCCACCTCGAAGGTCAGGACGAACACCCGCGTCAGGCCGAGCTCGCGGGCCACCTCGACCAGCCTGGCGACCACCTGTCGGCCCACCCCGCGACCCTTCACCACGGGGTCCACCGCGACCGTGCGCACCTCCCCGAGATCGGCCCACAGCACGTGCAGGGCGCCGCACCCCACCACTCGCCCCTCGAACTCGGCCACCCAGAACTCCTGGACCGCCTCGTACAGCGTCACCAGGTTCTTCTCGAGCAGGATTCGACCCGCGTAGATGTCGATCAGGCGCTTGATCTCACCGACGTCGGAGGTACGGGCCCGTCGCACGGTGACGGCGGTGGTGTCGACATCGGCCTGCCCGTCGGTCATGGGGTGAACAGTAGTGCGCCGCGCACCCGATACTGTGTGCGTGTGCACAGTTCGGCAATCCGCCTCCCCGTGCGCGGGGTGGCTCGATGAGTGAGGTGGAGGGGACCGCGGCCCGGCCGCGTACCGCCGCCTCCCCCGAACGTGTTCGGCCCCAGGCCCCGCTGATCAACGTCGCGAACTTCCTGACCGTCGTGCGTACCGCGCTGGTCCCGGTGTTCCTGGTGGCTCTCTTCGCCGAGGGGGGTCACGAGGGGCGTTGGCGCATGGTCGCGTTCGGCATCTTCGCCGTCGCGGCCGTCACCGATCAGGTCGACGGGTACGTCGCCCGCAAGTACGGGCTGGTCACCGACTTCGGCAAACTGGCCGACCCCATCGCCGACAAGGCACTCATCGGTGCTGCCCTGTTCGGATTGTCGGCGCTGGGCGATCTGGCCTGGTGGATCACCATAGTCATCGTCGCCCGCGAGATCGCGGTGACCGTTCTGCGATTCGCCGTGATCCGGCACGGTGTCGTCGCAGCCAATCGCGGCGGCAAGCTCAAGACATTGGTGCAGACCATCGCGATCGGGCTCTACATCCTCCCGCTGCCGGCGGAGTTCGCTCCCGTCGCCACCGCCCTGATGCTGGCGGCCGTAGTCCTCACCGTGGCCACCGGGATCGACTACGTCGCACGATCGCTGCGGACCCGGATCCCCGGTGTCGTCGACACCTGACGGGTCTGCGCCGGACCCTCTCGCCTCGCTCGGTCCGGTCCGGGAGGTGGTCGCCGCCCTGGCGCGTCGCGGCGAGACGATCGCCACCGCCGAATCCCTGACCGCAGGACTGCTGGCCGCGACCATCGCCGGCGTCCCCGGCGCCAGCCGCGTGCTGCGCGGCGGCGTGATCGTCTACGCCACCGACTGCAAGGCCACCCTCGCCGGTGTCCCGCAGCAGGTGCTCGACGCCGACGGACCCGTCGCGGAATCGACAGCGATAGCCCTCGCGCGTGGCGCCGTCGAACGCTGCTCGGCTCAGTGGGGGGTGGGTCTGACGGGCGTGGCAGGTCCCGACCCGCAGGACGGTCATTCGGTGGGCACCGTGTTCGTGGCCGTCGCCGGTCCCGACGGGGTGGTGGCGGACGAGCTCGCGCTCTCGGGCGATCGCTGGGCCGTCCGGGCCGCAACCGTCCGGGAGGCTCTCGTGCGTGTACTGGCGCGCGTTGTCGCCCTGTCCGACTAATGTCGGTGTTTCGGAGTGCGATCGATGGTGTGGGAACCATTTCGGTTCCTGTCGACGTTGGTCCCTGTGAACGATTGGTTCTGTGAGCCGGGTTCGGCAGGAACGGATGCGGGTATCCGGCAGCACATCGAGGACGAAGCGGACTACGGCCGTGGGACGCGGGCCGACATGGACGAAGGAGGGCCGGATGGCTTTGCTCTTGCGTGAGGCACTGGGCGACAGTCTGCGACGTACCCGGGTGTCGCAGAGTCGGACACTTCGTGAGGTTTCCAGCACTGCGCGGGTGAGCCTCGGATATCTCTCGGAGGTCGAGCGCGGCAGGAAGGAGGCTTCGAGCGAGTTGCTCAACGCCATCTGCGACGCCCTCGACGTACCCCTCTCCGAGGTCCTCTTCGACGTCAGCTCGAGTCTGTCCACCGCTCCCGGTCAGGACACGGCCGACGCCGCGACCAACTCGTCCCCGACCACCCCGTCCGCAACCACCCCGTCGGGTATCGCGAGCGATACCGTCGTGGTGATTCCGTCGCCCCGTGCCCTCGCGGCCGCCTGACAAGTATCGTGTCGGTGTCGGGCTTGATCGGTATCGAGTCGATCGGTGGCCCGCGTCGGTGGTCCCCCCGTGCAATCATGCACACGTAGCTCGTGCCGCGGTCCGCGCGGCTGAATTCATGGAGGCGAGACGAACCAATGGCCAATCCTTTCGTCAAGGGCTGGAAGTACCTGATGGCCCTGTTCAACTCGAAGATCGACGAGAAGGCAGACCCCCAGGTTCAGATTCAGCAGGCCATCGAGGACGCTCAGCGCCAGCATCAGGCGCTCTCGCAGCAGGCGGCTGCGGTGATCGGGAACCAGCGCCAGCTCGAGATGAAGCTCAGCCGCCAGCTGGACGAGGTCGAGAAGCTCAACGCCAATGCGCGCCAGGCCGTCACGCTCGCAGACCAGGCGAACGCCGCGGGTGATGTCGAGAAGGCCACGCAGTACACCAATGCCGCAGAGGCGTTCGCAGCGCAGCTCGTCACCGCCGAGCAGAGTGTCGAGGACCTGAAGGTGCTGCACGATCAGTCCCTCCAGGCCGCCACTCAGGCAAAGAAGGCGGTCGAGCAGAACGCGATGGCACTGCAGGCCAAGGTCGCCGAGCGCACGAAGCTGCTCAGTCAGCTCGAGCAGGCGAAGATGCAGGAACGTGTGTCGGAGTCGCTGCGCTCGATGGACAGCACGCTGTCCGCACCCGGCAACACACCCAGCCTCGATGCGGTGCGCGAGAAGATCGAAGCGCGGTACGCGAACGCTCTCGGCTCCGCCGAGCTGGCACAGAACTCTGTGCAGGGTCGGATGATGGAGGTTCAGCAGGCCAGCGTGCAGATGGCCGGGCACAGCCGCCTCGAGCAGATCCGCGCGTCGATGGCCGGCGAGGCCATCGGTCCCGGTGCTCCCGCGGCCCCGCAGAAGAACCTGACAGCTCCCGCCGAGCCGGCGGCTCCCGAGGCCCCGCAGGCCGGCTCGGCCGGGTGAACCACACCCGCACGCCCTCCATGCCGTGAGGGTTGCGGTGGTGTCCGGGCCCGATCCCGGACATGTCATTCCTGCGATCGCTCTCTCGCTTCGCCTCGGTGCCGCCGGGCATCGGCCCACGCTGCACACGGGTTCCGGCTGGCTCGGCCGGGCTCGCGCGGCTGGGATCGATGCGGTGGTTCTACGCGGCCTAGAGCCCCGGCCGGAGGACGACGACCTCGACATCGGCCGACGCATCCACGCCCGGGCGGCGTACATGTCCACGCTGCTGGCCGACGACCTCGCCGACGACACCGACGTGGTGGTGGGCGACGTGCTGACCGCGTGTGGGGGCCTCGCTGCCGAACGGCTGGGGATTCCGTGGGTGGAGCTGTCACCGCATCCGCTATACCACGCGTCGCGCTCGTTGCCACCGATCGGATCGGGGATGGCGCCAGGGGTGGGTCTGCGCGGCGCAGTGCGTGACGCGGTGCTCCGCGGGCTCACCGCTCGTTCGCTACGGCTCGGGCGCGAACATCGTCGCCGGGCACGCGCCGAGATCGGCCTCCCGGTCCGTTCTCCGGGGCCCGCCGCCACCATGGTTGCCACCATTCCGGCGCTCGAGCCTCCGCGTGCGGACTGGCCCGCCACGGCGCGCGTCGTCGGCCCGCTGGTGTGGGAGCCGACGACACGCGAGATCGAGCTACCTCCAGGAGACGGTCCGGTCGTCGTGGTGGCGCCCTCCACCGCGCGCACCGGCGCGATCGGCATGCTCGAGGCCACGATCGCCGGTCTCGACGGTGCCGGTGTGCGGGTGGTGGCGACCATGCTCGACGCACCACCGCCGGGCCTGCCGTCCTGGGTACGTGCTGGTCTGGCGCGCCAGGATGCGCTGCTCGACCAGGCCGACGTGGTGGTGTGCGGAGCCGGACACGGGATGCTGGCGAAGACCCTGTGCGCGGGCGTGCCCGTCGTCACCGTTCCGGGCGAGGGCGACCAGTGGGAACTGGCCAACCGAGTCGTGCGTCTGGGATGCGGTCTGGTGGTGCGGCCCGTCTCGGCCGAGACCATCGGCGGGGCGGTGCGACACGTGCTCGCCGAACCGGCGTTCGGCAGCGCGGCGGCCGCTGCTGCGCGTACCGCTCGTCGTGTGGTCGATCCGGTCGATCTGCTCGTCGGCGTGCTGGCCGGAGCAGTGTGAGCAGTGTGCTCGCCCGCGTTGACGATACGGTGATGTGGTGCGACTGACCGATTTCGCGGAGCGTATGGAAACCGAGTTCGGACGTGTGCGAGCCGATGCGATGCTCGCCGACCACGTACTCCTCACGCTGGGCGGACGCACCGGTGCGCAGGCGATCGAGGACGGTGTCGATCCCCGTGAGGTGTGGCGCGCGCTGTGTGCGGAGTTCGACGTTCCCACCTCCCGGTGGTGACGCCGCGATCCTCGCGGTGGTGACGCCGCGATCCGCGCCGTGGTGACGTCGCGAATGCGCGGCGTGTCGCACACCGTAATCGAACAGGTGTTCCCCTATGCTGGTGTTTCGAACGCGGTCGCAATCCCGGTTCGCCGTTGTTGTCGGTGCCCGCCTCTACCGTGTCGACAAGATCGCTGGACCACACCACCTCGAAGGAGACATCTCATGGCGGCAGCAGCATTCGACCGGGACAAGGCGCTCGATCTCGCGCTCGCCCAGATCGACAAGAACTTCGGTAAGGGCTCGGTGATGCGGCTCGGCGACGAGGCTCGTGCCCCCATTGCCGTGATCCCCACCGGATCCATCGCCCTGGACGTCGCGCTCGGTATCGGCGGTCTTCCGCGCGGTCGCGTGATCGAGATCTACGGTCCGGAGTCCTCCGGGAAGACAACGGTGGCGCTGCACGCGGTGGCCAATGCCCAGGCCAACGGTGGTGTGGCAGCGTTCATCGATGCCGAGCACGCGCTCGATCCGGACTACGCGGCCAAGCTCGGCGTCGACACCGACGCCCTGCTGGTCTCGCAGCCCGACACCGGCGAGCAGGCGCTCGAGATCGCGGACATGCTGATTCGATCGGGTGCTCTCGACATCCTGGTGGTCGACTCGGTGGCAGCCCTCGTTCCGCGCGCGGAGATCGAGGGCGAGATGGGCGACAGTCACGTCGGGCTCCAGGCCCGCCTGATGAGTCAGGCGCTGCGCAAGATCACCGGTGCGATGAGCAACTCGGGAACCACGGTGATCTTCATCAATCAGCTGCGCGAGAAGATCGGTGTGATGTTCGGTTCGCCCGAGACCACCACCGGCGGTAAGGCATTGAAGTTCTACGCCTCGGTGCGTCTGGACATTCGCCGCATCGAGACGCTCAAGGACGGCACCGACGCGGTCGGCAACCGCACCCGGGTGAAGGTGGTCAAGAACAAGGTCTCGCCGCCGTTCAAGCAGGCCGAGTTCGACATTCTCTACGGTCGCGGTATCAGCAAGGAGGGATCGCTCATCGACATGGGTGTCGAGCACGGTTTCGTTCGAAAGTCCGGCTCCTGGTTCACCTACGAAGGCGACCAGCTCGGTCAGGGCAAGGAGAACGCGCGCAAGTTCCTGCTCGAGAACACCGACATTCGCGACGAGATCGAGAAGAAGATCAAGGAGAAGCTGGGTATCGGTCCGGACGTCCGTGCGTCCGACGAGGCACCCGCGCCCGCATCGGTGGAATTCTGAGCGTGGCCCGCGAGACATCCGCGCCGGTATCCCCGGACACGGTGGGGTACCGGCGCGGTTCTGCCGAGCGAGCTGTCGGTGGCACGGAGGCGCAGGCAAAGGAAATTTGTCTGCGGCTGCTCACCGACCGCGCGCGCAGCCGCATGGAACTCGAAACAAAGCTCACCGAGCGAGGATTCGAGCCCACGGTGATCTCCACGGTGATCAATCGTCTCGCGGCCATCAAGCTGGTCGACGATGCGGAGTTCGCGCACCAGTGGGTGACCTCGCGCCACCGTCACTCCGGTCGTGGGAAGCGCGCGCTCGCACAGGAACTGCGCAACAAGGGAATCAGTCCCGAGGTTGCTGCGATCGCCCTCGACACCATCGATCCGGAGGACGAGCGCGAGCGAGCAGCGCAGTTGGTGGAGAAGAGAATGCGCACGATGGCCCGCAGCCGGGATCTTGTCGGCGCAGACCGTTCCGAGCGGGACAAGGTGGTGCGCTCACTCGTGTCGATGCTGGCGCGACGCGGCTTCTCTCAGGGCATGGCCTTCGGTGTCGTCCACGCGGAACTCGACAAGTTCGGCACCGATGTCGACGACCTCGGCTCGAACTGATCGCGCGGCCGTATCGCCACTCGGCCGTTCAGAGCAGCTACGCCGTTGGCGCCGTTGCGGATCCGGCGGCCACAACCGGGGTTGTCTTGCGGCTGCGTCGTAGGCGCTTCTCCAGACGGGTGGCCAGCTGGCTCAACAGCGAGTTCAGCACGATCATGATCACCGCGACGATGATCAGGGACGGCAGGTAGTTGCTGTAGAACGCGCCTACCTGCTGTCCGCTGCGGACAACCTCGACATAGCCGATCAGGTATCCCAGGGCGGAATCCTTGAGCGCAACCACCATCTGAGCCACGATCGAGGGCATCATCACGGAGACTGCCTGGGGGAGCAGGACCAGAACCATCATCTGGCCCTTGCGCATCCCGAGGGCCTTGGCGGCCTCGGTTTGGCCTGCGGGCAGTGACTTGATTCCCGCACGGACGATCTCCGCGATCACCGAGCCGTTGTACAGGGTCAGACCGGTGATCACTGCGGCCAGCGCCAGGTAGCTGGACTTGAACACCTTGTACTCGGCGAACAACTGGTAGGTAAAGATCATGAGGATGAGCACCGGAACGGCGCGGAACACCTCGACGATCACACCTGCGATCAGCCGGACCGGGCGATGGTCCGACAGTCGAGCGATACCCAGTGCGGCGCCGAGGATCAGGGCCAGCACGATCGATGCCGCGGCGGCAACCACCGTTCCCTTGATGCCGGGCAGCAGGTACGTGGTCCAGGTGTCGGCCTGCAGGAACGGCTTCCATTTCTCGGCCGTGAGCTGATTCTTGTCGGCCAGGCCCCGGTAGATCAGCCACCCGATGCCCACCGCCGCGATACCCACCAGCACGGACAGTGCGGTGTTGCGCGCCCGCGCCCGGGGCCCGGGCGCGTCGTAGAGAACACTTCCGGCGCTCACCGCGCCACCTCCAGTCGCTTGCTGATGTAGCCGAACAGCAGTCCGGTCGGCAGGGTCAGAAGCACGAAGCCGAGGGCGAAGATCCCGCCGATCACGAAGATGGCGGCCTCGTTCTCGATCATCTCCTTCATCAGCAGCGACGCTTCGGCGACACCGATCACAGCCGCCACCGTGGTGTTCTTGGTGAGGGCGATCAGTACGCTTCCCAGCGGGGCCACGATGGACCGGAACGCCTGTGGCAGAACGATGATGCGCAGGTTCTGGGAGAACGTCAGACCGAGTGAGCGCCCCGCTTCGGCTTGACCGACGTTGACTGTGTTGATGCCCGAGCGAATGGATTCGCAGACGAACGCCGCTGTGTAGACCGACAGGCCCAGCACGGCAAGTCGAATGTTGTTGTCCACGAGGAAGGTCGGTGAGCTCTCCGACGCCAGCGCGACACCGAGCGTTTGGTAGAGGCCGAACGAGGCGAAGATGATCACCAGCGTCAACGGCGTGTTCCGGAAGATCGTCACGTAGCCGGCGCCGATCCAGCGAGCGATCGGCACGGGCGAGACACGCATCGCCGCGAGGACCGTGCCGATCACCAGCGACCCGATCGCCGAGAAGAACGTGAGTTTGATCGTCATCCAGAAGGCCTGCACCAACTGGCTGTCGTATTCGGACAGGATGTTCATCTCACGCGCTCCTCGGCGATCGGAACCGGTACGTAACTCAGTAGCGATCGACGGTGGGCGGTGCGGGCAGGGCGTAGCCCGACGGGCCCACCGTGGCCTCGAACTTCGCCTTCCATGTGCCGTCGTTGATCATCGACTCGATGGCGTCGTTGATCTTGGTCCTCGTCGCGGTGTCGCCCTTCTTCAGGCCGATCCCATACCGCTCGGTGGAGAACGGGCTCCCCACGATCTTCAGCTGACCGGGGAACTGCGCCGCGTAACCGGCGAGGATGATGTCGTCGGTGGTGACGGCGTCGATGGTGCCGTTGCGCAGAGCATCGACGCAGGCGGAGTAGGTGTCGAAGGTCTGCAGCTGGACATCCTTGGCGTAGGTGTCCTTGACCTTCTGGGCCGGGGTCGATCCGGTGACCGAGCAGAGCTTCTTGCCGCCGTTGAGCGACTCCGGTCCGGTGATGTCGGTGTTGTCGGCCTTCACCAGCAGCGACTGACCGGCGATGAAGTACGGGCCGGCGAAGTCGACCTTCTGCTTGCGGGCGTCGGTGATCGAGTAGGTGGCCACCACGAAGTCCACCTCACCGTTCTCGATGAGCGTCTCGCGCTGTGCGGACGGCGACTCCTTGAAGGTGATCCCGTCGGGCTTGACCCCCAACTTGTCCGCGACGTACTTGGCAACCTCGACGTCGAAGCCGCTGAACGACCCGTCGGGGTTGCGCTGCCCCAGACCCGGCTGGTCGAACTTGATGCCGATGGTGAGCTTGCCGCTCGCGGCGCTGTCCGATGCGCTCTTGGCCTCGTCCCCACCACAGGCAGTCGCGGCGAAAGCGACGGCCAGGGCGAGCGCGCCCAGTCGGACGGTCCGGGTGATCTTCATGATTGTTCCTCCATGGTGAGGGCGGATGATGGGCGAGCGGTCACTGAACGGCGCGCGGTCAGTGGCTGAGGATCTTGCCCAGGAAGTCCTTGGCGCGATCGGATTTCGGGGCGGTGAAGAACGATTCGGGTGTGCTGTCCTCGACGATGGACCCGTCGGCCATGAACAGAACCCGGTCGCCTGCCTTACGGGCGAAACCCATCTCGTGGGTGACAACAACCATGGTCATGCCCTCCTTGGCGAGGGAGGTCATGACGTCGAGCACCTCGTTGACCATCTCGGGGTCGAGGGCGGAGGTCGGCTCGTCGAAGAGCATCACCTTCGGCTGCATGGCCAACGCGCGCGCGATCGCCACGCGCTGTTGCTGGCCACCGGAGAGTTGAGCGGGGTACTTGTCGGCCTGGTTGGCGATGCCGACACGTTCGAGCAGTGCTCGCGCCCGCGTCTGCGCTTCGCCCTTGGGGACCTTGCGGACGCGGATGGGTGCGAGGGTGACGTTCTCGAGAATCGTCTTGTGGGCGAAGAGATTGAACGACTGGAAGACCATCCCGACGTCGGCCCGCAGTGCGGCCAGCGCTTTACCTTCCGACGGCAGGGACTGGCCGTCCACGGTGATGACGCCCTCGTCGATGGGCTCGAGCCTGTTGATGGTGCGGCACAGAGTGGACTTACCCGAGCCCGACGGACCCACCACGATCACGACCTGCCCGGCGGGGATCGTGAGGTTGATGTCACGCAGCACATGCAACTCGCCGAAGTGCTTCTCGACACCGGACATCGAGATCATGGGTCGGCTCTCGGGGGCGGTCATGAAGGCGACCCTATTCGTATGTTCCACCCCGATCGCCCGGTTTGGACCTACTCCGGTCGTTATGTAATGGAAACTTTACCGTTGGGCCTCGTCCCGTGGCGGGCGACGAGAACGGCCTCGCACATTCAGGGACGTGGAATCGAGGGACGTAGACTCGAATCCATGACCTCCGCTGCCGACGTTCGGGCCGAACAGGGCGCGTTCGAACGGCCTCGGACGTACCGTGTGCGCACCTACGGGTGCCAGATGAACGTCCACGATTCCGAACGAATCTCCGGGCTCCTCGACGAGGCGGGATACGTGCGCGCCGATGACGACGGGCCGGCCGATCTGGTGGTGTTCAACACCTGCGCCGTGCGGGAGAACGCCGACAACAAGCTCTACGGCAACCTCGGGCAACTTCGGCCCAGCAAGACCGAGAACCCGGACATGCAGATCGCGGTCGGCGGTTGCCTCGCCCAGAAGGATCGCGACACCGTCCTCGAGCGGGCGCCGTGGGTCGACGTGGTGTTCGGCACCCACAACATCGGCTCTCTCCCGGCGCTGTTGGACCGAGCGCGTCACAACCGTCGTGCCGAGATCGAGATCGTCGAGGCACTCGAGGCGTTCCCGTCCACGTTGCCCGCCCACCGGGATTCGGCGTCGTCGGCGTGGGTGTCGATCTCGGTCGGCTGCAACAACACCTGCACGTTCTGCATCGTGCCGTCGCTGCGCGGCAAGGAGGTCGACCGCCCGGCCGAGGACATCCTCGCGGAGGTGCGCGCGCTGGTCGACGAGGGCGTTCTCGAGATCACCCTGCTGGGGCAGAACGTCAACGCCTACGGCGCATCGTTCGCCGACCCTGCTCGTCCACGCGATCGCGGTGCCTTCGCCTCCTTGCTGCGGGCCTGCGGCGAGATCGACGGGCTCGAACGGATCCGCTTCACCTCCCCGCACCCGGCCGAGTTCACCGACGACGTCATCGACGCCATGGCGTCGACTCCGTCGGTGTGTCCGACTCTGCACATGCCGCTGCAGTCCGGTTCGGATCGGGTTCTGCGCGCGATGCGCCGCTCGTACCGTCGGGAGAGGTTTCTCGGCATCGTCGACCGCGTGCGCGCGGCGATCCCGGGTGCGGCGATCACCACCGACATCATCGTGGGCTTCCCCGGCGAGACCGAGGAGGACTTCCGGGACACTCTCGATGTCGTTCGCCGTGTGCGGTTCTCGGGCGCCTACACCTTCCAGTACTCCATGCGACCGGGCACCCCGGCCGCGGAGTTCGCTGATCAGGTCCCCAAGGACGTCGTTCGGCGCCGGTACGAGGAACTGATCGCCCTGCAGGAGCAGATCCAGGTCGAGGACCACGCCGCTCTGATCGGTGACGAGGTGGAGATCCTGGTGTCGGCGCACAGCGGACGCAAGCACGCCACTCATGAGCGCCTCGGTGGTCGCACTCGCGAAGGACGCCTGGTGCACTTCCGACCGGGATCGGCGGCGGTGCGCCCCGGCGACATCGTCACCACCGTCATCACCGGCTCGTCGCCGTACCACCTGCTCGCCGACGGTCCGTTGATCGCCCACCGACGAACGCGGGCAGGTGATCGCGCGGAGGCTGCCGACATGCCCCGAACCGCGCCGGTCGGCGTCGGACTCGGTATTCCCGGCATCGGTGCTCCCGCGTCCACCGACGACGACACCGCGATGGCCGGCTGTACGACGACAGGAGTTGCACTGTGAGCGATGAGAAGTCGACGCACGAGAAGGACCAGGCTCTCGCTCGGCTCGAGGAGACCGAGACGCGGGAGAAGGCCGCCGCGGTGGCCATCGATCCGGGGATCCGGGCAGTGGTGGTGGCCGTCGGAGTGATGGTGCTCCTCGGTTCCTTCGCGCTGCCGCACGCCGGCATCGCCAACGGGTGGGACGTACTCGCCGGTGACTCGGACGCGATCGCCGAGAAGATTGCGCTCCCGTCCCGCCTGTTCGTCTGGTTCGCTCTGATCTTCCCCGTCGGCTTCTCCGGTCTGGCGCTGGCAACTCAGCGCTGGGCGCTGGCGGGCATCGCCCTCTACGGCTCGCTGGTCAGCGTCGTCCTGGGCATGCTTGCCATCTGGACGCGCCAGACCCAGCCGATCGCCTCGCCTGCCGCAGGCCCGGGGGTGGGCCTGATCATCGGGTGGCTCGCGGTGCTCGTCATCGCCTTCCACTGGGCGCGGTCGGTGTGGAAGCGCACCTCCGCCCAGCTCGAGGCTGCCGAACAGCGCCGCCTCGCCACCGCCGAGGCGGAACTTCGCACCGATCGCGGACCGGCGGTCTTCGAGTAGGTCCGAGCGGAGTTCAGCTGATCGCGCCCTCGGCGGCTTCGGCCCATTCGCGCCACTGAGCGGCCTGCGCGCGGGCCTTCTGCGCATCCTTCGCGCGTCCGGCCGCGTCCGCCTTGGCGGCCTGCTCCTCGAAGGCAGCCACGCGCTCGCGGAACTGCGCTGCACGGGCCACGGCCTCGGGGTCGGTCCGGCGCCACTCGGAATCGGCCGCGTCGCGCACCTTCTTCTCCAGCGCTCGGAGCTTGCCCTCGAGGTCGTGCATCCGCTCGCGGGGAACCTTGCCGATCGCGTCCCACTGATCCTGCAGTGCGCGTAGCGCAGCCCGGGCGGTGTCCAGCCCGGCCGCCGGGTCGATCACGGTGGCGGCGAGCAGCTCCTCCTTGCGTGTGGCGTTGGTCTCGAGTTCGGCGTTCTGCTCCGAGGCTGCGGCGTTGCGGGCGGCGAAGAACACGTCCTGAGCAGCCTTGAAGCGGTTCCACAGGGCATCGTCTGCGTCTCGGGGTGCGCGTCCGGCACCCTTCCACTCTGCGAGCAGGTTGCGGAAGGTAGCCGCGGTCTCGTTCCACTCGGTGGACCCGGACAGGGCTTCGGCGCGCTCGACCAACTCCTCCTTCTTCGCCTTCGCAGCGCCCCGCTCGCGGTCGAGGTCGGCGAAATGCGCCCCACGTCGGCGATTGAACGCCTCACGAGCTTTCGAGAAGCGCTTCCACAGCGCGTCGTCGACCTTGCGGTCGACACCCCGAATCGTCTTCCACTCGTCGAGGATCTCGCGCAATCGATCTCCGGCGAGCTTCCACTGGGTCGATTCCGCCCCGATCTTCTCGGCCTCCGCGGCCAGTGCCTCCTTGCGTGCGGTTCCCCTGGCGCGTTCGGCATCCTTCTGCTCGCGGCGCGCTGCGGCAACCTCGTCGGAACTGCTGACGATGGACTCGAGCCTGGCCGCGAGTGCGTCGATGTCGCCGATGACGGCCGCGGTGGCCAGCTGCTCGGCCAGAGCCGACGCACTCGCGCGCGTCTTCCGCACGTCGCCGGAGCCCGATGCCAGTCGAGCCTCCAGCAGGGCGACCTCGGTGGCGAGATCGTCGTACCGGCGGCCGAAGTGCGCCAGGCCCTGCGCCGCGTCCCCGGCCTGCCACGACCCCACGTGCCGCTCACCGTCGGCGGTGAAGACCCAGGCGTTCCCCTCGTCGTCCACGCGGCCGAACTTCGACGGATCCGAGGCGGGCGGCAGGGCCACGGCCGGGGTGGGCGTGGTGGGCCCGGTGGCGGAGGCGGTCGACGAGCTCGGACGCGGACCCGGACGCGGACCCGGTCTGGGGCCGGGGCGGGGCCCGGGAGTGGGGTCCGGGTGTCGAGCACTCACGTCGGTCATGGTTCCTCGTCTCTGCCGCGCGGCACGGCTGCCGGTCTCCGTAGGCCCGGTTCCTGGACGGTCGGGCGCTCGGTCCATTGAAACAGGCTTGGCCCGCGTCGGTGCGGCATTGACCAGCACGTGAGCGGGCTCGGCTAGATTCGACGGGTGCCCTTGTTCGCCGCTTTCGTGCCCTCACCGCCGCTGTTGGTCCCCGAACTGGCGGGTGCCGCCGCAGACGAGACGGCCGATCTGCGCGCTGCCGCGGTGCGTGTTGCCGGTGAACTTGCCGGGTACGCGCACCGGTGGATCGCGCTGGGGACCGGCTCGCGTTCGGTCCCGGCCGCTGCTCGTGGCACGTACCGCGGCTTCGGCGTCGACGTGGCCGTCGACCTGGGAGGACCGGGTGTCGGCGGGAAGGTCGCCGAGGCGGACATGCCCCTCGCTGCACTGACCGCAGGGTGGTTGCGCGGCCGGGTGAGCACGTCGCCGACCATCGAGTTCCGGGCCGTTCCCGCCGATTCGAGTCCCGAACGCTGCCGTGAACTCGGGCGCTTGCTCGCCGACGAGCTGCAGGGCGACGCCGACGGCCCGGTCGGGCTCCTCGTGGTGGCCGATGGCAGCGCCGCGATGACCGACAAGGCTCCCGGCGCGTTCCGGGACGGAGCGCCCGAGTACCAGGCGGCCATCGACTCCGCGCTCGCCGCCGCGGATGTGCAGTCCCTGCTCGCGCTGACACCCGTCGACTGCGAGGGTTTCGTAGTGGATGGTCGTGCGCCGTGGCAGGTCCTGGCCGGGGTGTTCGATGTTCCCGAGGCCCCGCGGACGACGGCGGAGGTGCTCTATCGGGGTGCCCCGTTCGGTGTGAGCTACACGGTCGGGACATGGCGGGCGAGCGCGCCGGCGTGAGCATCGTTCCGATCGCGGTGGTGGGTCCGACGGCGACCGGAAAGTCCGAGCTCGCCCTCGATCTGGCCGAACGATGCGATGGTGAGATCGTCAACATCGACGCGATGCAGCAGTACCGGGGAATGGACATCGGTACCGCGAAGACTCCGGTGGAGCGGCGCCGCGGGCTCCCGCACCACCTCTTCGACATTCTGGAGGTCACCGAGACCGCCACCGTGGCGGCGTATCAGAATGCCGCGGTCGCGGTGGTGGAGGCGATCCTCGGCCGTGGTCGAACACCGGTGATCGTCGGGGGATCGATGATGTACGTGCAGTCGTTGATCGACGGGTGGTCCTTTCCCGCAACCGACCCCGCGGTGCGCGCACGCTGGGAGTCCGTGTTGGCCGACGAGGGTGTGGGCGCCGTTCACCGAGCGCTGGCCCTCGCCGATCCCGCGGCGGCGGCGTCGATTCTGCCCACGGACGGCCGACGTATCGTGCGGGCACTCGAGGTGGTCGAGATCACCGGGCGGCCCTTCGCGGCGTCCGCGCCGACCATCGGTGAGCCACGGTGGGGCACAAGGATTCTGGGGGTGGATCGCGACACCGCCGACCTCGATGCGCGCATCGAGCGCCGCACCGCGTCGATGTTCGCGGCAGGGTTCGTCGACGAGGTTCGGGCGCTGGTCGGTCGCGGGTTACGGAACGGGGTCACCGCCTCTCGCGCGATCGGCTACGCGAGTGTGCTCGACCACCTCGGCGGCGGCTGCACCCTCGACGACGCCCGCGAGAGCACCCTCGTCTCCACGCGCCGCTACGTGCGTCGACAACGCTCGTGGTTCGGCCGGGATCGGCGCATCGTCTGGCTCGACGGTGCGCGAACCGACCTTCTCGACCAGGCACTGAACACCCTCATCGCGCCCGGCGCCGCAGCTGCCCCCGGCGCCGGAGGTGCCCGATGACCGGACCGCGCGTGACCACGCGCAATGCCCGCTTCCAACAGTGGCAGTCGTACCTGACCAATCGTGGCAAACGCACTCGGGCAGGGCTGTTCGTCGTGCAGGGGGTTCGGCCGATTTCCCTCGCGATCGCGAGCGGGTGGCCGCTCGAGACCGTCCTGTATCGCCTGCAGGAGTCACCGCTGTCTGCGTGGGCCCGTGAGCTCGTCGACTCGGCGCCGGTTCCGACGGTCGGTGTGTCCGCGGAGTTGATGGGCGAACTCGGTGAGAAGGTGGACGCGCCGCCGGAGATCGTGCTGATCGCTCGCACCCGCCCGCAGGATCTGTCCGTGTGGACGCCACCGACCGCCGACGCGGTGGTCGTCGTGCTGGACCGTCCGTCGTCGCCGGGCAACCTCGGCACGCTGGTCCGATCGGCCGACGCGTTCGGTGCGAGCGCGGTGGTGGTGGCCGGGCACGGCGCCGATCCCGTCGATCCGCAGAGCGTGCGGGCATCGACAGGGTCGGTGTTCGCCGTACCGGTCATGCAGGTCGCCGGGAGCGCCGATGTGGTGGCGGCCGTCTCACGCTGGCGGGCAACAGGTATCGACGCTCGAATCGTGGGCACCGACGAGACCGGGGACCGTGCCCTGTTCGACTGTGACCTCACCGGCCCGACAGTGCTGATCGTCGGAAACGAGACGCGGGGGATGAGCGCCGGGTGGCGCGCGGCGTGCGACGAGGTGGTCTCCATCCCGATCGGCGGCTTGGCCAGCTCGCTCGGTGCGCCGTCGGCCGGAGCGGTGTGCCTGTACGAGGTGGCCCGCCAGCGCGCTCGCGGTGTCGGCCGCCTCGGTGCCGGCCGCTAGGATTTCAGGACAGTACGGCGGCAGGAGGTGGTCGGTGTGGAGTTCGCGAAGGGCCACGGCACCGAGAACGACTTCGTGATCCTGCACGATCTCTCGGCGCACGCCGAGCTGCGCCCGGCTCGCGTCGCCGCGCTGTGCGATCGCCGGCGGGGGCTCGGTGCCGATGGAGTGCTGCGTGTCGCGCGTACGGGCGTTCTGATCGAGCGCGGGGTCCTCGACCACCGACCCGCCGGGGTGGACGCCGACGACTGGTTCATGGACTACCGCAACGGCGATGGGAGCATCGCCGAGATGTGCGGGAACGGTGTGCGGGTGTTCGCCCACTATCTGCACGCCGCGGGCCTCGAATCCCGCTCCGAGTTCGTGGTCGGTTCGCGGGCCGGGGCACGGCCGGTGATCGTGCATCGCTCCGATGCGCTCGATGCCGACGTCACCGTCGCGATGGGACCGGCCCGGATCATCGGGGAGTCGACGACCGATGTCGCGGGAGCGCGGTTCGACGGTGTGGCCGTCGACGTGGGTAATCCGCACCTGGCCTGCGTCAGCGCGGAGCTGACGGCCCCGACGCTCGCTGCCCTCGATCTCACGGTTGCCCCCACGTTCGATACGAGCGTCTTCCCGAACGGGGTGAACATCGAGTTGGTGTCCGCGCCGGTCGCCGGTGCCGTGGCGATGCGCGTGCACGAGAGAGGGGTGGGGGAGACACGGTCCTGCGGCACCGGCACGGTGGCGGCCGCGGTTGCGGCACTGCGTTTCGATGATCGTGAGAACGGGACCGTGCGCGTCCGAGTGCCCGGCGGCGAGGTCGAGGTGTCGATCGAGGCAGCTCACGCACACCTGCGTGGGCCCTCGGTGCTGGTGGCGTCGGGCTCGCTGTCGGATCAGTGGTGGGCTCGCCTGCCGCAGTGAGGACCGGCGCCGATGAAATCCCGGTGCGCCCGGTCGAGTTTTCGTGGATCATGACTGGCGTATGACAAAAACACATGGTGTCGATCTCCGAATCGACGACGACAAGCCGGACACGCCGCACTGGAGCCTCGAAGGCCCCGAGGCGCCGACCACCGGCGAACTCCAACTCGACGACCGCAGTGCGCTGCGACGCGTCGTCGGGTTGTCCACGGAACTGACCGACGTCACCGAGGTCGAGTACCGCCAGCTGCGCCTCGAGCGGGTGGTACTGGTGGGTGTGTGGACCACCGGCACCGCGGCGCAGGCCGACGCCAGCATGGTCGAACTCGCCGCTCTGGCGGAAACCGCGGGCTCCGAGGTGCTCGAGGGTGTGGTGCAGCGTCGCGATCGCCCCGATGCCTCCACCTACATCGGCTCCGGCAAGGCCACGCAATTGCGGGAGATCGTGCTGGCCACCGGCGCGGACACGGTGATCTGCGACGGTGAACTCACCCCGGCTCAGCTCACCGCCCTGGAGAAGATCGTCAAGGTCAAGGTGATCGACCGGACCGCTCTGATCCTGGACATCTTCGCTCAGCACGCGTCGTCCCGAGAGGGCAAGGCGCAGGTCTCGCTGGCGCAGATGGAGTACATGCTTCCCCGCCTGCGCGGCTGGGGCGAGTCGATGTCCCGGCAGGCCGGTGGCCGCGCCGGCAGCAACGGCGGCGTGGGTCTGCGCGGTCCTGGTGAGACGAAGATCGAGACCGACCGCCGCCGAATCCGTGAACGCATGGCCAAGCTCCGCCGCGAGATCAAGGGCATGAAGGCGGCCCGCGACACCAAACGGGACAAGCGACTTCGCAGCGACATCCCCAACATCGCGATCGTCGGCTACACCAACGCCGGTAAGTCCAGTCTGCTCAACGCCCTCACCGGATCCGGTGTTCTGGTGCAGAACGCGTTGTTCGCAACCCTCGACCCGACCACACGTAAAGGTGATCTCGGCGACGGGCGGGCATGCGTCTTCACCGACACGGTCGGCTTCGTTCGTCACCTGCCCACACAACTCGTCGAGGCGTTCCGCTCCACACTCGAAGAGGTCACCGACGCCGATCTGCTGGTGCACGTGGTCGACGGCTCGGATCCCTTGCCCACCGAGCAGATCAAGGCGGTGCGCGAGGTGATCGTGGACGTTCTCCGCGAACAGAAGTCCGCGGCGCCGCCGGAACTGGTAGTGGTCAACAAGATCGACGCCGCGGACCCCGTGGTGCTGACGCAGTTGCGTGGTCTGCTCGATGGCGCGGTGTTCGTCTCCGCGCACACCGGTGAGGGCATCGACACCCTGCGCGCACGTCTGGTGGAGTTGGTGGCGCCACCGGAGGTCTCGGTGTCGGTCCTGCTTCCCTACGATCGCGGCGATCTCGTCTCCCGCATCCATGCCGACGGCAAGATCGTGCGCTCCTCCCACGAGTCCGACGGCACCCACATCGAGGCGAAGGTTCCGCACGCGCTGGCGTCTGTCCTGCTCGACTACGCGCACACCGCCTGACGTGGCTCGACGAGCCATCTCGGCGGTCGCGACGAGCGCGGCGGTGCTCGCAGCGTCACTGGTCGGTCCCTCGGCAGCGCTCGCGCAGACGCCCGAGATCGGAGTGCGCTGCACCCCGACCGACCGCGGTCTCACCGAGCTGTCCGGCACCGTTGTTCTCGGCGACGATCTGTACGGGGTGGGCGACAGCGGCTCCGACGAGCGCATCGCGCGAATGGATCCGCGAACCTGCGCGGTGCTCGGGTGGATCCCGAACCCGGTCGACCCCTACGACACCGAGGACCTGGCTGCTCGCGGCGGCAATCTCTGGCTCGCCGACATCGGCGACAACGACCGCCGCCGCGACACGATTGCCCTCGTGCGGGTCGATCCGGCGACTGGTTCGGGGGAGATCCACCGCCTGCGCTACCCGGACGGACCGCACGATGCCGAGACCCTTCTCGTGCAGTCAGACGGATCCGCCGTGATCGTGACGAAGTCGCCCGATGGGCGCAGTGGGATCTACCGCACCCCCGACGCCGTGGAGACGCTTCCGACTCCCGGTCCGGCGCCGCTCGAGCGGGTCGGCGAGGTGACCGTGACCAAGACCTCGACCATCGGAGGGCCGCCCCTGATCGAGGGATCGATCCTGCTCACCGGCGGCGCGATCAGTGCCGACGGGCGGGTGGCGGCCCTGCGGACCTACACCGATCTCTATCTGTACGCGGTTCCGGACCGCGATGTGGCATCGGCGCTGATGCGCGCCCCGGCAGTGGTGATCCCGATTCCCGGCCAACCGCAGGGCGAGTCGCTGGCCTTCGAGACAACCGGTGACCTGCTGCTCGGATCCGAGGAGGGTCTCACGCCCACACCCGCACTGCCGTCCATCGAGGTCGTCGCAGGCGCCGCCCAGCTCGCCGAGCGCACATCCGAGCCGCAACCGCCTCGGTCGGCGTCGACGCTGAACCCGATCGTGGTGATGCTCATCGCCGCGGCCGTGATCGCACTGATCGTGGGACTCGCGGTCGCGGCGATGAGAATCTTCCGGCGGTAACCCCCTACCGCGCTGGTTCAACCCCCGGCGTCACGTGGCGTCGAGGTCGGACGCCACCAGCGCCGCCACGGCGTCGAGCGTTGCCTGATCGTCGCTGGTGATCGTGACCTCGGTGCCCTTCTCGGCGCCGAGGGTCATGATCATCAACGCCGAACCGGCGTCGACCTCCTCACCTGCCACGACCTCGAGGGTGACGTCGTGTCCGGACTTCTCCACGGCGTCGGCGATGATCGCGGCAGGCCGTGCGTGCAGTCCGACAGCCGATCCGACCGTCACGGTGGTGCTGGGCATGTTCTCTCCTGTGTGTTGGCGGGTTGGCTCCTGCAGGTGCGATCGGTCAGGCGGCGACGGTCGCGCGGTGCGCCGCGGTTGCCGGTTCCTGATCCTTCTTACCGAATTCCTTGAGCGCGGTGACCACAACGGCCGAGACCACCACGCCGGCAGCGAGGGCGATGACGAAGGTGAAGAAGTTGTTCATGGCGAAGAACACCAGCAGACCGCCGTGTGGTGCGCTGAGCGTGGTGCCGAACGACATGATGAGCGCACCGGTCACGGCACCGCCCGCCATCATCGACGGGATCACCCGCAGAGGATCGGTCGCCGCGAACGGGATGGCGCCCTCGGAGATGAAGGCGGCACCGAGAAGCCAGGCAGCCTTGCCGTTCTCGTGCTCGGCCGGGCTGTACAGACGCGGACGCAGCAGCGACGACAGTGCCATCGCCAGCGGTGGAACCATGCCGGCGGCCATGACGGCGGCCATGATCCGCAGCGACGCGGTGTTGTCGACGTTCAGACCGGCGGTGGCGAAGGCGTAGGCAGCCTTGTTGACCGGTCCGCCGAGGTCGAAGCACATCATCAGCCCCAGGATGATGCCCAGGACGATCACAGACGAGCCGTTGAGCCCGTTGAGGAAGTTGGTCAGGCCGGAGGTGATGGCGGCGAGCGGGCGACCGAGAACCAGGAACATCAGGCCACCGGCCACCAGGGTCGCTCCGAGCGGGATGATCACGACGGGCATCAGGCCGCGCAGCCACGGTGGGACGGCGAAGCGGCTGATCCACAGCGCCACGAATCCGGCGATGATGCCGCCCACCAGACCACCGATGAATCCGGCGCCGACGAAGACCGCGACTGCACCGGCGGTGAAGCCGGGCGCGATACCCGGTCGGTCGGCTATGGCGAAGGAGATGTACCCGGCCAGCGCCGGGACCAGGAAGCCGAACGCCAGGCCGCCGAGTTGGAACAGCACCGCGCCGAGGTAGATGCGCAGACCGCCGTCGGGCAGATTGGACAGGCTGTTGTTGGTCATGACGTCTTCGGCGAGACCCTTGATCTCGTAACCACCGAGGGCGAAGCCGAGCGCGATCAGCAGACCACCGGCAGCGACGAACGGGATCATGTAGCTGACGCCGGTGAGCAGGATCTGGCGCAGACGCGTGCCCCAACCGAGCCCGCTCGTGGACTCAGACGACGCTGCGCTGGAGGCGGATCCGGCCACGCGCCGCGAGGTCGGATCCAGTGCGGCGCGCATCGCCTCGGTGACCATCACGTCGGGTTCGTTGATGGCGCGCTTGACACCGGATTCGATGACCGGTTTGCCCGCGAATCGCTCCTTGCCCTTGACTCCGACGTCGGTGGCGAAGATGACCGCGGACGCGCCCGCGATCAGGTCCGCAGACAGCGGGGTGGACCCGCTCGATCCCTGGGTCTCGACGTGCACGGTGACCCCCGCCCGCTCGCCCGCGGCGACCAGCGAATCGGCGGCCATGTACGTGTGCGCGATGCCGGTCGGGCATGCGGTGACCGCGACGATGTGCTGCGGGGTACCGGACGAGGCGTCGGCCCCGGTATCGGACCCGGCGTCGGCGGTGGCCGGTGCCGCTGCCTTGGCGCCGGGGGACAGCACGGCCTCGACCAGGCCGACCACCTCCGACGGGGTCGACGCGTCGCGGAGCGAGGCGACGAAGGCCGGCTTGACCAGAGCGCGTGCCAGCGAGGACAGCAGCTTCATGTGTTCGCTGCCCGCGCCCTCGGGCGCGGCGATCAGGAACACCAGATCGGCGTCGCCGTCCGATGCACCGAAGTCGACCTTGGGCGAGAGTCGAGCGAATCCGAGGGACGCGGTGGTGACGGCGGCGGATCGGCAGTGCGGGATGGCGATGCCGCCCGGCAGGCCTGTCGCGGACTGGGCCTCTCGGGCCAGGGCGGCGTCGCGCAGAGGGGTGGCGTCGGTTGCGCGCCCCGCGGTGGTGAGCAGGTCGGCCAGTCGGCCGATGACCGACTCGGTGCTCGATCCGAGGTCGGCGTCGAGAAGGATCAGCTCCTCACTGATGATTCCCGGTCTGGTACTCGATGCGGTCATGGTGTCCTTCTCTCTGATCAGGTGGTCTTGGGGCCAGGTGGTCGGGGGATCGGTGACGTGCGCGGTCAGCCGGTGGCGACCGGTCGAGGCGAGTCCAGTGCTCTGACGGTCACCGCGTCGACCGTCACGTCGGACGGGGTGGGCAGGGCTGTGCCGGGCAGGGCGGTCGCGGCAGTGCCGTACGCGACAGCTCGGGCCAGGCGTGCGGGCTCGTCGTCCCCGGCGAGATCACCGAGCAGGTAACCGGCCAGGGACGAGTCGCCCGCCCCGACCGTGCTGCGCGGAGTGATCCGCGGCGGCGTCGCCACCCACGCACCCGCCGCCGTGACCAGTACGGCACCGGCCGCGCCGAGCGTGGCCAACACGGCGCCCGCACCGCGCCCGACGAGCAGCGACGCGGCGACCGCTGTCGGTCCCGGATCGCCTGCGGCAGCAGATCGTTCGAGCTCATCGCCGTCCTGCCCGGTGAGCCAGGCCAGTTCCTCGGCGTTGGGCTTCATCAGGTCGGGTGCGGTGTCGGGGAAGCCCGCCGCCAGTTCGGTCAGCGGTAGGTCCGAGGTGTCGACGGCCACCCGGCACGGCAGTGGGCGCAGCGCCCGCACGATCTCGCCGTACCACCCGGGTGCGATGCCGGGCGGAAGCGAGCCGGAGAGAACGACCCACTGCGCTGCCGAACCCAGGCCGACGATCACGTCCATCAGGGCCGTCGCGGTCTCGGGCGTGGTCAGCATGCCGGGCTCGTTGATCTTGGTCGTGGTGCCGTCCGGTTCGTTGAGTGTGAGATTGGTGCGTGTATGCCCGGTGACGGGCACGCTGTGGTGCGCGACGCCGATGGAGCTCAGGGCCGACAGGATCGGGTCCGAATGCATGGCCGGCAGCACCGCGGCGCACTCCACGCGCGCGGCTGTGAGCACCCGCGCGACGTTGACGCCCTTGCCCCCTGCCTCGATGGTGGTGCTGACCGCGCGGTGGACGGCGCCCCGTGTCAGTGCGGACTCGAGCGCGACAGTGCGATCCATGCTCGGATTCGCTGTGAGAGTGACGATCATGCGACGACGACCTCGATTCCGTGTTCACGTAGCTCGGTGATCTCCGTGTCCGCTATGCCGTCGTCGGTGATGACCACGTGGATCTGGTCGACGGTGGCGAAGGAGACCATGAATTCGCGCCCGATCTTGGCGGAGTCGGCCAGTACGACCACGCGATCCGCTGCGGCCACCATCGCGCGCTTGACGGCAGCCTCGTCGGGGTCGGGGGTGGACAGGCCGTGGCCGCGGCTGAGGGCATTGGTCCCCATGAAGGCGACGTCCACGCGGGTGCGGTCGAGGACTCGTAGGGCGTCTTCACCGACAGCGGCGCGCGTGAGTCCGCGCACGCGCCCGCCGAGCAGATGCAGTCGAATTGCGGACATCCCGGCCAGTCGCGCACCGATCGGAACCGAGTTGGTCATCACGTCCATGTCACGGTCGACCGGTAGCAGCGCGGCCAGCCGACCGGTCGTGGTGCCGGCATCGAGCAGAGCACTGCCGCCCGCGGCGGGAAGGTGCGCCAGCGCCTTGGCGGCGATGCGGTCCTTCTGGTCGGCACGTGTGCTCTCGCGCTCGGTGATCCCCGGTTCGATCGAGGTCAACGTGGTGGCCGGGACTGCCCCGCCGTGCACGCGTGTGACCAGTCCGATCCGATCGAGCACAGCCAGGTCGCGGCGAACCGTCTCGGTGGTGACCGCGAAGTTCTCGGCCAGGTCGGCGACCGAGACACGGCCACGCTGGGAGATGAGGGACGCGATCGCTTGCTGGCGTTCCTGGGCGTACATCGTGACCCCCTCTGAGTGCTCGCCTATCGGATTGTTGGTTCGTGTTGTTTTACGCCCGTGTCTGTTGACATGTCAAGGGTTTGGCGTAATCTACATCACATATTCGCCGGGTGGTCATGATGTGACTCGGCGATGCGAGTGCGCCGATCGGTGCAGGAGGAATGCAATGACGCGCAGCGATGGAGGAGAGCGATGACGTGCAGCGGTGGAGGAGAGCGATGACGGGGTCGGTCACGGTTGCCGACGCGGGGTCCGCCGGAGCGCAGGAGCCGGGAGGCACCGCGGTTCTTCGCGGGACGCCGGTGGTCCCCGGGGTCGCCTACGGACCGGTGATTCGCCCGGCATCGCGACCCACTCCGCCCACCGACACGCGGACGGTGCCCGACGACGAGCGCGAGGAGGAGGCGGACCGACTCGCCGCCGCGGCCGCCGCTGTCGCGAGAAGTCTCGAGCAGCGGGCCGCTCTGGCCACCGGTTCGGCGTCGGAGGTGTTGGCCGCGAACGCATCGATGGCGACCGATCGGGGGTGGCTCGCGCCGGCCACCAAGAAGGTGCGGGCGGGTGTGCCCGCCACGTCCGCCGCGGTCTCCGCCATCGAGTCCATGGCGGCGATGTTGACCAAGCTCGGGGGCCGTATGGCCGAGCGGGTCACCGACCTGTTCGATATTCGTGATCGGGTTCTGGCCGAGGTGCTCGGACTACCCGAACCCGGTGTGCCCGTTCCCACCTCACCGTCGATCCTCCTCGCGGACGACCTGGCACCGGCCGATACGGCCGGATTGGATCCGGCGCTGGTCGTGGGCCTGGCCACCACTCTGGGCGGTCCGACCAGCCATACGGCGATCATCGCTCGCCAACTCGGTATCGCGTGTGTGGTCGCCGTCGCGGGCCTCGACGACGTTGCCGTGGGCACTCGGGTCCTGCTCGACGGCGCTACCGGGGACATCGAGATCGAGCCCGATCGCGACCGCGCAGATGCCGCGGTCGCCCGATCGCGCACGGCCGCCGAACTGGTGGCGCAGTGGCGAGGTCCCGGCCGAACTGCCGACGGGCATCCGGTCGACATTCTGGCGAACGTCCAGGACGGGGCGGGAGCGCGTGCGGCCGCCACCACGGAGGCCGCCGGCGTCGGGCTCTTCCGCACCGAGTTGAGTTTTCTCGACCGCGACGTCGAACCGACCGTGGCCGAACAGAGCGAGATCTACGGGCAGGTCCTCGAGGCATTCGCCGGTCGGAAAGTGATCATCCGCACCCTCGATGCGGGGTCGGACAAGCCGCTGCGGTTCGCCCACCACGCCGATGAGGCAAACCCGGCACTCGGTGTACGTGGCATCCGCATCGCGCACCGCGATCGTGGCATCCTGCTGCGCCAGCTCGACGCTGTTGCCGACGCGGCCCGCGCCACCGGCACCGCACCCAAGGTCATGGCGCCGATGATCGCAACGGCTGCCGAGGCCAGGGAGTTCGCGGCGGACGTCCGCGCTCGCGGACTCGAGCCCGGCGTGATGATCGAGGTCCCTGCCGCGGCGCTGCAGGCCGACCGGATTCTCGAGCACGTCGACTTCCTGTCGATCGGGACCAACGACCTCACTCAGTACACGATGGCGGCCGATCGCATGTCCGCAGACCTTGCCGGCCTGACCGACCCCTGGCAGCCCGCAGTGCTCGCGCTGGTGGCGCGCGCTGCCGAAGCCGGCGCACGGGTGGGTAAGCCGGTGGGTGTCTGTGGTGAGGCCGCGGCCGACCCGCTCCTGGCCTGCGTGCTCGTGGGTTTCGGCGTCACGTCCCTCTCGGCCGCCTCCGCTGCCGTCGCCGGTGTCGGTGCCGCTCTGGGATCGGTCACACTCGACGCATGTCGTCGCGCGGCAGAGGCGGTCTCGGCGACTTCGGGACCCGAGGACGCTCGCCGCGCCGCCCGGGACGTGCTCGACGGGGCCGCGCGGGGTTGATCGGTCACGAATTGTGCTCGTCGCGGTCACGCCCGAACCAGGGGTTCGTCTTCTACGCTGGTACCACGAGTTCATTCGTCGTGGCCGCACACAGGTTTCGACTTACGCGACCTGCGACAACCGTGACAACACATCCAGGGAGAACCGATGGAACGCACGATCTTCGAACCCGAGCACGACCTGTTCCGGGAGTCCTACAAGAAGTTCCTCGACCAGCACGTGGCACCGTTCCACGCGCAGTGGGAAGAGCAGAACATCGTCGACCGCGGTGTGTGGGTCGAAGCGGGTAAGCAGGGCTTTCTGGCCATGGACGTCGACGAGCAGTACGGCGGCGGCGGGATCAAGGACTTCCGCTACAACTGCATCGTCACCGAGGAGAACACCAGGGCCGGCTACAGCGGCCTCGGTTTCACGTTGCAGAACGACGTGGTTGCTCCCTACCTGACCGAGCTGCTCAACGACGAGCAGAAGGCACGGTGGCTGCCGGGCTTCTGCTCCGGTGAGATCATCACCGCCATCGCGATGACCGAGCCCGGAACCGGCAGTGACCTGCAGGGCATCAAGACCCGCGCGGTCAAGGACGGCGACGACTGGGTGCTCAACGGCTCCAAGACGTTCATCACCAACGGCATCAACGCCGACCTCGTGGTGGTCGTGGCCTGCACCGATCCGGAGAAGGGCGCGCAGGGCTTCTCGCTCTTCGGTGTCGAGCGCGGGATGCCGGGCTTCGAGCGCGGACGCAACCTCGACAAGATCGGCATGAAGGCACAGGACACCGCCGAGCTCAGCTTCACCGACGTCCGCGTCCCCGCCGCAAACCTGATCGGCCAGGAGGGCATGGGGTTCATCTACCTCATGCAGAACCTGCCTCAGGAGCGTCTGTCGATCGCCGTCGTCGCGGCGACAGCCATGGAGACCGTTCTCGAGCAGACCATCCAGTACTGCCGCGACCGCAAGGCGTTCGGCAAGCCGATCGGCCACTTCCAGAACACCCGGTTCGTGCTGGCCGAGCTCGCCACCGAGACCACCGCGGTGCGCATCATGGTCGACAAGTACATCGAGCTGCTCAACGAGAACAAGCTGACCGTGCAGGAAGCCGCGATGGCCAAGTGGTGGACCTCGGAGCTTCAGGTGCGCCTGATCGACCGGTGCCTGCAGCTGCACGGCGGCTACGGCTACATGAAGGAGTACCCGATCGCGAAGGCGTTCATGGACTCGCGAATCCAGACGATCTACGGCGGCACCACCGAGATCATGAAGGAGATCATCGGGCGCGGCCTCAACCTCTGACCCGCATCAGCAACAGCGCAACGCCGGTCACCCCTGAGGGGCGACCGGCGTTGCGCTTTTCTCCGACCTCGTGTCAGATCTTGCGGATGACGGTGACAACCTTGCCGAGGATCGCCGCGTTGTTCCCGGGGATCGGATCGAAGAGGGGGTTGTGCGGCATCAGCCACACCTCGCCCTTGCTCTTCTTGAACGTCTTCACCGTGGCTTCGCCGTCGATCATCGCGGCGACGATGTCGCCGTTGTTGGCCACGCTCTGCTGCCGCACCACCACCCAGTCGCCGTCGCAGATCGCGGCGTCGATCATCGACTCACCGACGACCTTGAGCAGGAACAGCGAGCCGGATCCCACCAGCTCGCGGGGGAGAGGGAAGACATCTTCGACAGCCTGCTCGGCAAGGATCGGCCCGCCGGCGGCGATGCGACCGAGAACGGGTACGAATGTCGGTGTGGGCAGCGCGCCCGCGGCATCGGACTCGGCGTCGGCGTTCTCCAGCGCCGGGTCGTCGAGGCCCCGGACGTCGACCGCTCGCGGTCGGTTGGCGTCGCGGCGCAGGAACCCCTTCTTCTCGAGAGTGCGCAGCTGGTGGGCGACCGAGGACGTCGACGTCAATCCCACCGCGTCGCCGATCTCTCGGATGCTCGGCGGGTAGCCCCGCTCCCGGACGGACGCGTGGATGACCTCGAGTACTTTCCGCTGCCGGGTGGTCAGACCGGCGGTGGCGTCGTCGGCGGGTGGCGTGGTGAGGGTGACGGGTGCGGCGGCCGCGGGAGCCTTGGACCCGCTTCCCCTCGCAGTGGACGAGCTGTCGTCCTTCATCTCGTAAGACCTCCTGGCATGTCGTTGGACCTGATGATCGGTGGCGCTCGGTGTGCCGTCTGACACGAACTTAGACGGAAACACCAGTTCGATCAAACATCTGTTCGAAGCGTGTCGCGTGTTCTCGAGAACTTTGTCGGTGGGGCGTGCTACAAATCGAACATGCGTTCCTTCGAACGCGTGATCGATGTTCCGGCCAGGGGCCGGACCCAGCGACCAGGGAGTGATTGCGATGGCACGGACTTCAGTTCTCCAGACCGTCGGTCGGGACAGCTACCACGGCTCGTTCGACACCGCCGGCTCGTTCGACACCGCCGGCTCGTTCGACACCGACGGCCGGCACCTGGCCCGTAGGCCGGCTCGGCGCGGGGGCACCCGGCCCGACGTCGCACCGTTCGATTACGGACGTGTTGCGCCGACACCCCGCTCGTCCCACGCCGAGCGCCGCGAGATCGGGTTCGGCAAGCTGTGCGGGATCGCGCTGGTGACGGCCGCGCTCTCGCTCGGTCTCGTTGCCCTGGCGAACCTGCGGGCTGCGGATCAGCCGGCACCGACGGCACCGATCTCCGTGGTCGACGGTGTGCGCTGACTGTGTCACCCACACCCCACCGGGTACTGTCGGGATGCGCTCCGGCGCCGCCGTCCGGTACGAGAAGTGGGGTCTCATGCATTGCCCGTTCTGTCGTCATCCGGACTCGCGTGTCGTCGATTCCCGGGAGGCGGACGAGGGGCAGGCCATTCGGCGGCGTCGCTCGTGCCCGAACTGTTCCCGGCGTTTCACCACGGTGGAGACGGCAGTGCTCTCGGTGGTCAAGCGCAGTGGAGTCACCGAGCCGTTCAGTCGGGAGAAGGTGATCAAGGGCGTCCGTCGGGCGTGCCAGGGTCGCGACGTGGACAACGATGCTCTGGTGCTGCTGGCGCAACAGGTGGAGGACACGGTCCGCGCCTCTGGATCGGCGGAGGTACCCAGCAACGAGGTGGGGTTGGCGATCCTGGGGCCTCTGAGGGATCTCGACGAGGTGGCTTATCTTCGTTTCGCGTCGGTGTACCGGTCGTTCAGCAGCATCGCCGATTTCGAGAACGAGATCGACGATCTTCGATCGCATCGGGTCAACGCAGATCGGCGATAGCCTTCCGGACGCGTTTCTCCGACACCGGATAGGCCGTACCGAGTTTCTGAGCGAACAGGCTCACCCGAAGTTCTTCGATCATCCAGAACACAGCTCGCACGTCCGGTGCTCCGGTTCGAGCCGGGGGTAGGGCGCGAATCAGGGCGTCGTAGTCGGCGTACACCCGGTCGAGGACGGCCATACCGGCCCTGTCGCGGTCGGCGCTACCCGGCAGTGCCGCCAGTCGGTCGACGGCACCGCGCAGGTACCGCGGAATCTGTTGCAGGGCGTCCGCTCCGCTGTCGAAGACGAATCCGTCGAACACCAGCGAATCGAGCTGCTCGCGAACGTCGTCGGCCGCCTCGCCGGCGCACTCGTCGAGCGCTGACCGAACACGTGTCGCTTCGGCCAGTACAGGTTCCACCAGGGCGAGCAGGGCTGCGGTGCGGCTCGGAACCTGAGCGCGTGCGGTGCTCGCCAGGGCCTGGAAATCCTGCGGCGTCGATACCGGACCGCCTGCGGCGGTGATGATCTCGTCGAGAGCCAAAGCATGGCAGTCGGCGACGAGCGCATCGAGGCTCCCGTGGGGATTCTGGCCCACGGCCAGCCGCTGAGAGTTCGAGCGCGAACCCAGCACCGCCTTGGTCGAGACGGGTGCGGCCTCCGCGAGGAGGCGGCGCGTTCCCGCGCGCATGGAGGCCGACTGCTCCGCGGGTGTCGCGAGTACTCGGACTGCCACGCCGCCCGCTTCGGGAACCAGGGCCGGATATCCCGTCACGGTCTGCCGACCGACCGTTGTGGTGACCGTGGGCGGAAGGGTTCCGATGCTGTCACTGGTCCACACGGTGGTGGCGGGTCGCTCGGTTCCGGCCACCGCGCCTGCCACCGCTGCGGTGGCCACCGAACCCAGTCGATCACGCAGATCGCTCAGCGACACCGAGCGCCCCAGAACCGCACCCTGGTCGTCGACCGCGACGAATGTGAGCTTCAGATGGCGTGGCAGCGCGTCGGGGTCGAAATCTCCCGGCTCTATGGTGGATCCACTGAGCCGAGTGAGCTCGCGCGCCAGCGCGATGGTGAAGGGCTCCACGCGTGGCCGCAGCGCCGCCAGGGCTGCCGCGGCGAAGTCCGGTGCGGGAACCACCAGACGGCGTAGGTGCTTGGGCAGGGTCTTGATCATGGCCGCCGCGAGTTCCTGGCGCATCCCGGGCACCAGCCAGTCGAAGCCGACATCGCGGACGCCCGGGAGCAGCGCGACGGGGATCCGAACGCTCACGCCGTCGTCCTCGTCGCCCGGTTCGAACTGATAGGTCAATGCCAGACGCATGTCCCCTTGGCGCCAGGCGTCGGGATAGTCGCCGCCGAGAACCGCCGCGGCATCTGTGTTGACCACCGTCGCCCGCTGGAAGTCCAGCAGTTCGGGATCACTGCGTCGTACCGACTTCCACCACCGGTCGAAGTGGCGCGCGGACACCACCGATTCGGGGACGCGGGCGTCGTAGAAGTCGAACAGGGTGTCGTCGTCGACCACGATGTCGCGGCGGCGCGCTCTGTTCTCGAGTTCCTCGACGTCCTCCCGCATCTGTTGGTTCCGGCCGAAGAACGCGTGGTGCGTTCGCCATTCGCCCTGGACGAGGGCGTGGCGGATGAACAGTTCGCGGGAGACGACGGGATCGATCGCGGCGTAGTTCACCTGCCGGGCGGTCACGAGCGGGATTCCGTAGAGCGTCACCCGTTCGTACGCCATGGTCGCCTCACGCTTGGTGGACCAGTGCGGCTCGGAATAGGTCTTCTTCACCAGGTGTCCAGCGAGCGCCTCCGCCCACTCCGGTTCGATTCGCCCGCCGATGCGCGCCCAGAGTCGGGAGGTCTCCACCATCTCCGCGGCCATGATCCAGCGAGGCGGTTTGGCGGACAGGCTCGATCCTGGAAACACCGCGAAGGTGCTCCCGCGCGCCCCCTGGAACTCTCGGGACCTGCTGCCCCGGCGACCCTCGCCACCGCGGGATTGGTTCCGTCCGGGTTCCTTGTCGGTGCGCCCGATCCCGCTGTCGGCGTCGCGAACGCCGATGTGCGAGAGCAGTCCTGCCAGGAGCGCGCGATGAATGGCAGGCAGGTCGTGGTCCGGCGTGGCGTCGGCGGGTTCGGGTGGGCCCTCGGGTACCGACCAGCCCAGGCCACGGGCGATCTGGCGGAGCTGGCCGTGCAGGTCCTGCCACTCCCGAATTCGCAGGTAGTGCAGGAACTCTGCTTTGCACAGACGCCGGAACTGGTTGGAGGACAGGGCGTGTCGTTGTTCGCGCAGGTAGTCCCACAGCCGGAGGTAGGCGAGGAAGTCCGATCCCTCGACCGTGAACCGTGCGTGCTTGGCGTCGGCTGCCTGCTGATGTTCGGCAGGTCGTTCACGCACATCCTGGATCGACAGCGCCGAGACGATCACCAACACCTGCGCCAGGCAGCCGGTTTTGTTGGCCTCGAACAGCATTCGTGCCATCCGGGGATCGACCGGCAGGCCGGCCAACTCCCGACCGAGCGGGGTCAGCCGCGGGCCGTCCCCGTCCTTCCGAGCGTGGCCGCGGCCGGGGGTGCGGGGTGTGTGATCGAGCGCGCCGAGCTCGTCGAGCAGGGCAGTACCGTCCTTGATCGCGCGAGGATCGGGAGGTTCGACGAAAGGAAAGTTCTCGATGCGGCCCAGTCCGAGGGCGGTCATCTGCAGGATCACCGAGGCGAGATTGGTGCGCAGGATCTCCGGTTCGGTGAACAGCGGGCGGGCCTGAAAGTCCTCCTCCGAGTACAGCCTGATGCAGATGCCGTCCGCGACGCGTCCACACCGCCCCGAGCGCTGGCGCGCCGAGGCCTGCGAGATCGGTTCGATGGGCAGCCGCTGCACCTTGGTACGCACCGAGTACCGCGAGATTCGGGCGGTGCCCGGATCGACCACGTAGCGGATCCCGGGCACGGTGAGCGAGGTCTCGGCGACGTTGGTCGAGAGCACGACCCGTCGGCCGGTGTGGGCGGTGAACACGCGATGCTGCTCGGCGGCGGACAGGCGCGCATAGAGGGGGAGGATCTCGGTGTTGCGGAGTCGGCGCTCCCGCAGGGCGTCGGCGGTATCGCGGATCTCGCGCTCGCCGGAGAGGAACACCAGGACATCGCCATCGGGCTCGGCCAGCAACTCCTCGACAGCCTCGCAGGTTGCCTCGACCGGGTCGCGGTCGACGATCTCGTCACCGACCTCGACGGACAGCGGTCGGTACCGCACCTCCACGGGGAACGTCCGGCCCGAGACCTCGACGATCGGGGCAGGCACACCGTCGACGGCGAAATGCGCGGCGAACCGCTCGGGATCGATGGTCGCCGAGGTGACGACGACCTTGAGGTCGGGGCGCATCGGGAGGAGTTGGGCAAGGTAGCCGAGGATGAAGTCGATGTTCAGGCTGCGCTCGTGAGCCTCGTCGATGATCAGGGTGTCGTAGCGACGCAGGAACCGATCGCGCTGGATCTCCGCGAGCAGAATCCCGTCGGTCATCAGCTTGATCAGCGTGTCGTCCGACGAGGTGTCCGTGAACCGGACCTTGTAACCCACACTTCGGCCCAGCGGCTGACCCAGTTCCTCGGCGATGCGCTCGGCGACGGTGCGTGCCGCCAGTCGCCGCGGCTGCGTGTGGCCGATGACGCCGCGTACCCCGCGTCCGAGGTCGAGGCAGATCTTCGGAATCTGGGTGGTCTTGCCCGATCCGGTCTCCCCGGCGACGATGACCACCTGGTGTGCCTCGATCGCCGCGGCTATGTCCTCGCGACGCGCGGTGACCGGGAGCGTCGGCGGGTACGTGGTCTCGGGAACGGCGGCGCGTCGGGCGCTCAGACGTGCGCGGGCAGCATCGATGTCGGCGAGCACGCGAGAACGAGCCTGGTCGTCGCGGGCGCGGTCGTAGGCGCGGCCGAGCCGATGGGCGTCGTGGAGGGTGACGTCGGCCAGGCTGGTTTCGAGATCGGCGGGCCGCCGCGGACGACCGGCCGGGCGCGGGCCATCGGCGGGCCGCGAGCGGCGGGAACGGGAGGACGTGGACATGAGTGGTCCCAAGTTTAGGGGCCCGAGCGGCGGGTGCGACGCGGCGATGACGTGGCGTGCGCTGAGCGAGAACGATCTGCCGCTGCTGGCCGAGTGGCTCGCCGACCCGGAGGTCGCCCGCTGGTGGCACCACGAGTACGACGCCGAGTCGCTCGCACGGGACTTCGGGCCGTCGGTCCGTGGCGAGGAGCCCGGCGAGGATCTCCTGGTGATGCTCGACGCCGTGCCGATCGGCCTCGTCCAGCGCTCGCAGATCGCCGACTACCCGGAGAATCTCGCCGACTTCAGCAAACTCGCGGCGGTGCCCGAGGGCGCCGTCGCGCTCGACTACCTGATCGGGCCGCCCGAGTACCGCGGACGGGGATTCGGTCCGCGGATGATCGCGACGATTGCCGACGACACCTGGGCGAGCTATCCGACGTGTCCATGCATCCTCGTTGCTGTCGTCGCGGCGAACACGCGGTCGTGGCGCAGCCTCGCGCGCGCAGGATTCGCGCGCGTGGGCGAGGTCGATATCGAGCCGGACAACCCGATCGACGACCCGCGACATGTCGTCTACCGATTGGATCGGCCCGTGGCAACGACGAATCCGGCACGCCGGGGACTGTGACATGTCACTGTGACTCATGCCCATCACCGAGCCCGCTGTTCGGCACACGCCCCTGCTGATCCGTGGCCTCCGCCTGGTGTTCGCTGCACTGGGGGTTGCCGCCGTGATCTACATTCCGGCCACCAGCGGCGACGTACCCGGCTTCACCACGGCGAACTTCTTCAGCTACTTCACAATCCTGAGCAATGTTCTCGCGGCGATCGTCCTGGCCGTGGGTGGGGCAGTGGACCCGCGCTCGCCGCGTTGGGAGTCGTTACGAGGATCGGTCACGGTGTACATGGTGATCACCGGGATCGTCTACGCCGTGCTCCTGGCGAACATCGACGTCGACATTCGTGATCCGTGGACCAACAACGTCCTGCACCGTGTCGTGCCGGTGGTGATGGTGCTCGACTGGGTGCTCTCGCCGGTGCGCCACCGGATCTCGAGCTCCACGGCGCTGACCTGGCTGTGGTTCCCGGTGGCATATGGCGTGTACACACTCCTACGTGGGCCCGTGGTCGACTGGTACCCGTATCCGTTCCTCGACCCGCGTACGCAGGGGTACGGCTCCCTCGCCGTCGGCTTGGTGGTTCTGCTCGGCGGATTCGTGCTGATCGCCTTGGCGATCGCGCGACTGGGCGAACTCGCCGCCCGGCGCTCCTGAAGAGGCTGGCGTGGACGCCATCCCGCCCACGTCCACGAACACCGTTTCGCTGAAGCCGAGTCTGTGCGCGAGAGTCTGCTGCGGGTCGACGTCCTCCGGAGCCGTGATCGACCCCTCCTAGCCCGCGGTGATGGTGATCTCGTCGAACACGACCTCACCGACCTCGTCCGACTCGGCGACGTCGACGGTGGCGTCGAGCGACCACCCGTGGTCGCCGTCCGGATCGTCGATCACCTGTCGCGCGGTGGTCTCGTCGGGGGACTGCACGAACGAGAACAGGTGCGGACCGCGCGCAGCGGCCGTCATGCCGATCTCGCCGTACTCGTCGAAGTAGGGGGCGAGTTCGTTCTCCCAGTCGAGATCGTCACCGAGGGAATCGAGCTCGTCCCATCGACGCCGCGACGCCAGTTCCAGTCGTCGGAACAGCGCAGTGCGCACCATCACTCGGAAGGCGCGGGGGTTGGCCGAGATCGGCTTCGGCGCGTCCGATCCGTAGGCGGCAACGCTCGCCACACCCGCGTCGCCGGCCTGTGGATCGGTGAGGCTCTCCCACTCGTCGAGCAGGCTCGAGTCGACCTGGCGGACCGTCTCACCGAGCCACTCGGTGAGATCGACAACCTCCTCGGTGCGCGCTTCGGGTGGAACCGTCTGCCGCAGAGCGCGGTACGCCTCGGCCAGGTAGCGCAGAACCGACCCTTCCGAACGCGAGAGACCGTACTGCGAGATCAGTTCCGTGAAGGTCAGCGACGTCTCGATCATCTCGCGCACAACCGATTTCGGCGACAGTCCGAACTCCGACAACCACGGGTGGCCCGCGCGGTAGATCTCGAACGCAGGCACCAGGAGCTCGGCAAGTGGCTTGGGCCAGGTGATCTCCTCGAGCAGCGCCATGCGCTCCTCGTACTCGATGCCGTCGGCCTTCATCAGGGCGACGGCCTCACCGCGTGCAGCGTGTTGCTGCGCCAGGAGAATCTGGCGCGGATCGTCGAGTGTGGACTCGATGACGGAGACGACATCGAGTGCGTACGCGGGGGATTGACGATCGAGCAGTTCGAACGCGGCGAGGGCGAAGGGGGAGAGGGGCTGATTGAGTGCGAAGTCTCGCTGCAGATCCACGGTGAGTCGAGCGGTCCGCCCCTGCTGGTCGGGCTGGTCGAGCTGCTCGACGATCCCGGCGTCGCGGAGGCCGCGGTAGAGCCGCACGGCAGCCAGGATGTGCCGACGCTGCGCCGGACGCGTCTCGTGGTTGTCCTCGAGCAGGTGGCGCATCGCCTCGAAACAGCTTCCGGGACGGGCGATCACGTTCAGCAGCATCGAGTTGGTGACCGAGAATCGGGATACGAGGGGTTCGGGGTCGGCGGCGACGAGCTTGTCGAAACTCGGCTTGCCCCAGGAGACGAATCCGTCGGGAGCCTTCTTTCGTTGAATGCGCTTGAGTTTCTTGGGATCGTCGCCGGCGCGAGCAACCAGGCGGGCATTTTCGACCTCGTGCTCGGGCGCCTGCACCATGACCGTGCCGAGTGTGTCGAAACCGGCTCGCCCGGCCCGTCCGGCGATCTGATGGAACTCACGAGCGCGAAGTTGGCGGGTGCGGACTCCGTCGTACTTGGTCAGTCCGGTCAACAGCACGGTACGAATGGGAACGTTGATGCCGACACCGAGGGTGTCCGTTCCGCAGATCACCGTCAGCAGACCATCCTGCGCGAGCTTCTCCACCAGTCGTCGATATCGGGGCAGCATGCCGGCATGATGAACGCCGATTCCGTGCCGGACCAGGCGTGAGAGCGTTCTGCCGAACCCCGTGGTGAACCGGAAGCCGCCGATCGCATCGGCGATGGCGGCCTTGGTCTCCTTGGATGCGACGGTGATGCTGGTGAGGGCCTGCGCGCGCTCGAGAGCTGCGGCCTGGGTGAAGTGGACCACGTACACCGGGGCGAGGTGGGTCGCGACCAACTCCTCGATGGTCTCGACCACGGGGGTCAGACGGTACGAGAACATCAGCGGCACCGGACGCTCCGATCCCTCGACCACCGTGGTGATCCGACCTGTCCGACGGGTGAGATCGTCGCGGAAGAAGCTCACGTCGCCGAGGGTCGCCGACATCAGCAGGAACTGAGCGCGCGGCAGTTCCAGCAGCGGCACCTGCCAGGCCCACCCTCGGTCGGGCTCGGAGTAGTAGTGGAACTCGTCCATGATCACCTGGCCGATCGACGAGTCCGGACCTTCACGCAAAGCCATGTTGGCCACGATCTCCGCGGTGGCGCAGATGATCGGCGCCTGCGCGTTGACCGCGGCGTCGCCGGTGACCATGCCCACGTTCTCCGCCCCGAAGATCTCGCACAGCGCAAAGAACTTCTCGCTGACCAACGCTTTGATCGGCGCGGTGTAGAACGAGCGGATCCCACGCGCGAGCGCGGTGAAGTGCGCGCCGATCGCCACGAGTGACTTTCCCGACCCGGTCGGTGTGGCGAGAATGACGTTGTTGCCGGTGACCAGCTCGATCACCGCCTCGTCCTGCGCGGGGTAGAGCTCGAGGCCGCGATCGTGCACCCACTCGCAGAACGCGTCGTAGAGCGCGTCGGCCGAGGGGGAACCGTCGCCGTCCGCTACCGACGGGATCAGCGAGGTGAGGAGCACGGGTACCAGGTTAGGTGGCCGACCGTTCGTCGGATCCCATCGCGTCGAGAACTGCGCGCCGCGTCGATGCCGGACCGGAGATCGCGTGTTCCCCGACGCCGGCGATCAGCAGATCGCGCCAGGTGGCCTCGTCGTAGTTCAGGGCAGTGGTGGTGGCGAGGAAGTCCTCGACCACGCTCAGGAACCGCAGGGGGTCGTCGCGGAACGGGAAGTGTCCGGCGCCCTCGAAGATCTCGAGACGCGACGACGGCATCGCCGCGTGGGCCAGGTGTGCGTGGGCGGTGGGGATCACCACGTCCCGGTCTCCCCAGATCAGTTGCACGGGAAGGTTTTCCGTCATGTAACACCGGTCGAGCATGGTGACCACCTGGCCCCGCCAGTCCACGACGGCACGCAGGGTCCGCAGATACGCCTCGTACGCGGTCGGATCGAGGAGATCGCCGAGAACTCGGATCAGATCGGGCGTGTCGTGCAGCAGATCGCCCACTCCGGCGCGGGTGGTGTCGATGGTCCCCAGCAGCGAACCGACCGCGCGCATTGCCGTCGCCCCACCGGGAAGCCGAAGCAGTCGCATCGCCTCGTTGACCACGGGCACCGACATCAGGCGCAGGACGGGGTGAACCTCCTTGGTCACGCCACCGGCGGCAACGAGCACCAAGCGATCGACCATGTGCGGGAACTGGTACGCGAACTGCATCGCCACCCCACCGCCGAGCGAGTGTCCGACCACGGTGACCTTGGGGATGTCCAGGACGCTCAGCAGATCGCGCATCCCGTTGGCGTACGCCGGCACCGAGTAGTCGGCGCGTGGTTTGTCGGATTTGCCGTGGCCCAGCAGGTCCGGCGCGATGACGGTGTGTTTGCGCGCGAGATGGGGGATGACCTCGCTCCACGTGCTCGAGTTGTCACCGATCCCGTGGATCAGCAACAGCGCCGGCCCGTCCCCGGCGATACGGAAGGCCCGGCGGTAGCCGTGGATGGTTCGGAACTCCAGTCGCGAGATCTCGTCGGGAACCGGGCGCAGTGTGCGCCGCCGCGTCATCGCGATGGTGCCGATCATCGACACCCTCGCCCGGGCCGCTCGCGGTACCGGAACGTCCGTACACACTGGGCCATCTCGGAACACTCCTGCTCTGTGGGTTGCCCCACACTCCTGCTCCGTGGGTTGCCCCGAGAATAAACCGGCGTCCTACTGCGCGCGGATCGTTCGTGTTACGGCTGGATTTCCAGTCACAGTCCGCCGCGGGGGCGATCGGGGTCGGACGAGGGCGCGTCGCCGTCGCCGAAACCGCTCTGCTCTGCCAGGAATCGCTCGAACTCGGCGCCCAGTTCCTCACCGCTGGGCAACGTGCCCTCGGCGGCGAGCAGCGTGGACTGTTGCTCCTGAGCGGTGACGAAGGTGTCGTACTGACGCTCGAGCGCTTCGACCACGGCCTGCACCTCGGGGTTGCTCTCGACCTGGGCATCGATCTGCTCGCGCACCCGTGCCGACGACTCCGTCAGCGCCGCCATCGGAAGCTGCAGACCGGCTGATTCCGCCACGTTCTCGAGCAGCGTCATCGCAGCGGGCGGGTACGAGGTCTGCGCCAGGTAGTGCGGGACGTGCACGGTGAAACCCATCGACTCGTGCCCGTGCTGTGCCATGCGGAACTCGAGCAGCGCCGATGCGCTGCCCGGCACCGCCAGCTCACCCGGCCATCGAGTGTTGCCCTCGATCAGCGACGTATCGGAGGCGTGGGCGGTCAGTGACAGCGGACGCGTGTGTGGAACCGCCATCGGGATGGAGTTGAGCCCGATGGTGCGGCGCACACCCAACTGCTCGGCCAGCAGACGAACCGCGGTGGTGAACTTCTCCCACTTCAGATCGGGCTCGAGGCCGGCGAGGAGGAGAAACGGCGTGCCGACGCTGTCGCGAACCGCGTACAGGTTCAGTGTCGGTTCCTCGTACGACGCGAAGTGATCGGACTTGAACGTCATGATCGGTCGCCGAGAGCGGTAGTCGAGGAGATCGTCGACATCGAACGACGCAACGAGTTCGGTGTCGAGGTTCTCGGTCAGGTGCGCCGTGGCGAGCTTGATCGCGTGCCCGGCGTCGGAGAAACCCTCCAGGCCGTGAACCAACACCGGCCCGGATCCGTCCGGTTGCGAGACGGACGGAGCGGGGAACTCCAACTCATACATTCTCGACTTCTCGTCCATTCCGACTCCCTTCTCCTCGCGCTTATCCTCGCGTCGATTCGCTACTGCTCACAACGTGCGAACCCGCCGCGGGATTCCCGGAACCGTACCGGCCGAACATAGAGGGATTCGCATCCGGCCATGGCTAGGCTGGGCCCACGGCCCCGGCGGCGTGGGCACACATTCGGGAGGAACCGATATGGCACAGCATGTTCGCGGAGTGATCGCCAGGACCAAGGGCGCTCCGGTCGAGACCACCACGATCGTCGTACCCGACCCCGGACCTCACGACGTCGTCGTCGCCATCAGCGCATGCGGGGTGTGCCACACCGACCTGCACTACCGCGAGGGTGGCATCAACGACGAGTTCCCGTTCCTACTCGGGCACGAGGCATCGGGTGTGGTCGAGAGTGTCGGCGAGGCGGTCACCCATGTCGAGGTCGGGGACTTCGTGGTGCTGAACTGGCGTGCGGTGTGCGGTCGCTGTCGTGCCTGCAAACGCGGCCGCCCGTGGTACTGCTTCGATACGTTCAACGCATCGGTGCCGATGACCCTCGAGGACGGCACAGTGCTCACCCCCGCGCTGGGCATCGGAGCATTCGCCGACAAGACCCTCGTGCACGAGGGGCAGTGCACCAAGGTCGACCCGGCGTCCGATCCCGCTGTCGTCGGTCTCCTCGGGTGTGGCGTGATGGCAGGGCTCGGCGCGGCGATGAACACCGGCGGTGTCGGTCGAGGTGATTCGGTCGCCGTGATCGGCTGTGGGGGTGTGGGCAACGCAGCGGTGGCCGGCGCGGTCCTCGCCGGAGCCGGCACGGTCATCGCGGTCGATCGCGATCCGAGGAAGCTCGAGATGGCCACCGGTCTGGGCGCCACCCACACCGTCGACGCCACCGCGGGCGACGTGGTCGAGGCGATCCGGGAACTCACCGATGGCAACGGGGCCGACGTGGTGATCGACGCGGTCGGTCGGCCCGAGACCTACGTGCAGGCATTCCATGCCCGCGACCTCGCGGGGACGGTGGTCCTGGTGGGCGTGCCCACCCCGGACATGACCCTCGAGATGCCCCTCATCGACTTCTTCAGCCACGGCGGAGCGCTGAAGTCGTCGTGGTACGGCGACTGCCTGCCCGAACGAGACTTCCCGATGCTGGTTGACCTCTACCGGCAGGGCCGGTTGCCACTCGACCGGTTCGTCAGCGAGCGGGTCGGCCTCGGTGACGTCGAGGCGGCATTCGAGACGATGCACGCCGGGACGGTGTTGCGATCGGTGGTGGTGATGTGAGCGGGGCGCTGCGCATCGACCGTGTGGTCACCTCGGGCACCTTCGAACTCGACGGCGGGAGCTGGGAGGTCGAGAACAACATCTGGTTGATCGGCGACGACGACGAGGTCGTCGTCGTCGATGCAGCGCACTCCAGCGCGCCGATCATCGACGGTGTCGGCGGGCGCGCGGTCCGGGCCATCGTGTGCACGCACGGTCACAACGACCACATCACCGTCGCGCCCCAACTGGCCGCCGCCCTCGACGCGCCGCTTCTGCTCAACCCGGCAGACGACGTGCTGTGGCAGCAGACGCACCCGGGCGTTGCGCACGGGGAACTCGTCGACGGTGGGCGGATCGCCGTCGCGGGTACGGACATCCTGGCCCTGCACACACCCGGCCACTCGCCGGGATCGACGTGTCTGTACCTGCCGGAGGCGGGCGAGTTGTTCAGCGGGGACACCCTGTTCTCCGGCGGCCCCGGCGCCACGGGCCGGTCCTATTCGGACTTCCCGACGATCATCGGCTCCATTCGGGACCGGCTGTTCACACTGCCCGGTGAGACTCGTGTTCGGACCGGTCACGGGGACAGCACGAGTATCGGCGGCGAATCGCCGCATCTCGAGGAATGGATTGCGCGGGGTTCCTGACCTCGGCATGGCACAGTGAAGCCTGTGACCACTGTTGCAGATGTGAGTATTGGGACGAGATCGGCAGGTCGTCCCGTTCGTGCCGTCGCCGTCGTGTTGGCCGCCGCGGGCCTCATGGCCTCGGCCGGGTGTGCGGAGACGGTCACCGGAGCACCCACCCCGACCGACGCGACGGTCACCTCGACGATCTCGACCGCCCTCGCCGACCTCTCGCTGCGGCCCACGGACTTCCCGAGCCCCTACGTCGGGGTGGACCTCCCGCCTCCCGCGGCATCGGCCGCCACCGAGGATCTCGACGGCATCGCCGTGGGGGCGGAGGTCGATCCACCGTCGTGTGTGCCGCCGGTGCGCTCGACCGATCCGGACGACGTCAAGGTTGTGGTCGGCTCCGACAACGAGGCCCGCACGACGATCTCGGTGGAGCTTGCGCGTGTCCGCACGCCGTTGTCCGAACAGAAGTCGACATGGGAGCGCTGCCCGTCCGTCACCGCGACCTCCGACGGTGCCACGGCCACGGTCACCACAGCGGTGGTGCCACCCCCGCCCATCGATGCCGACGACACCGCGGCAATTCGTCGGACGGTCTCTTCCGGCGGAGGTGCGGTGACCCAGTCGGCGCTGGCGCTGGTCGCACAGATCGCCGATGTTCGCATCACTGCGACGTTCATGACCTACAGCGGGACCGATCCGGACACCGTCGCCCTCGATCAACTCTTCACCGAGGCAGTTCAGAAGGTCGGCGCCGCACGCTGATCCGTGCGTCTCGGCGCCGAGTTGTCCACACCCCTCGTTCCTGTCCCCGGGTGGGCCCCGCACACCCGCCGACACCCCCGAGGCGTCAGGTGCTCCCCGCACAGTGAGCACCATGACCACACACGCACAGGGTTGGGCCGCCGAGCCGGTCGACCTCACCATCACCGAGCCCGACGACCTGATCGCCGCACTTCCCGCTCTCCTCGGGTTCACCCCGGAGGCCTCGCTCGTCCTGATCGCTCTCACCGACTCCACACCACCCACCGTGGCGATGACCGCCCGGCAGGACCTCGTTCTGCCGAGCGGGACCGGCGGCTCCGATCGGGGGATCGACCCGTACGTGCTCGACGACTGCGACGAGTGCGACGAGTACCTCTGCGACTACCACTACGACTTCTACGGTGAGGACATCTACGGGTACGCCCACCACCGCGCCGTTGTGCACCCCGTGATGGTCGAGGCCATCGATCGGATCGCGAACGTGTGCCGGCGTGAGGGCCTGCGCACCGTCATCGCCGTACTCGTCGACGACGACCCGACCGTGATCGCCGACCTGCATGCGATGGCTGCCGGCAGCACCGAATTCCTGACCGATGATCTGCCCCCCGACGACGCGATGCGGGCACACGCCGCGATCGTCGAGTACCTGCAGGTGCGCTTGGCCACCACAGGAGGATCGCTGGCGTCCGCACATCTGGTCGGACGAATCGAGGCCGATCAGCCCTGGGCGAGCTTCCTCGGGGATCGACGCGTCGGGCTTCTCCCTGATCCGCGATCCTCGCGCCTGGCGCTGGCCACCGTGCTCGGTGGCGCCCCCATCCGGGCCCGACGATCCGACCTCGCGTCCGAGATCGCCCCGGCCGATCCGACCGTCCGCGAGGCGGTGTCGTCCGCGATCGACACCGTCGCCGCCGAGATGAACGACCTCGACGACGCAGACTGCGTGCGTCTTCTGGTCTCCATCTCGCTGACGTCGAACAGCGGGGTAGCGGTGGAGCCCTACAGCGTCACCGACCTCGCGCGGGCGGCAGTGGCACTGCAGCGCACGACCGTCCGTGATCTGATGTTCGCCTTCGCCGTGGGGGAGCACGCACGCGATGTCGAGGCTTTGATGCTCGATCTCACCCGGGTGACCCCGGTGCCGCTGCGAGCGGCACCAGCAGTGCTGTTGGCGTTCAGTGCCTACGTTCGCGGGCAGGGTGCCTTCGCGAGCATCGCGGTCGAGACGGCCCTGGCGGCCTCTCCCGGCTACTCCCTCGCGCTGCTGCTCGACGACGCACTGCAGTTCGGTCTTCGACCCGAGGACGCCGAGAGGATCGCCCTGGCCTCGTGCGAGTCCGCACGACTTCTCGGGCTCGCGGTGCCGCCACCGATTCCCCGGCGGCTGCGATGAGTCAGGTCGCCGAGTGCGATCTCTCGCCCAGCGACACCAGGAACTGCCAGGCGTCCGCGACGATCCCGTCGAGGTCCGTTCGGGACGGGGTCCACCCCAGCTCGGCGATCGCTCGTTCGCTCGAGGCCACCAGGACGGCCGGGTCACCGGCCCGACGAAGCGCCTCGACCGCCGCGATGGATCGACCCGTGACCCGCCGACAGGCTTCGATCACCTCTCGCACCGAGAACCCCTGTCCACTACCGAGATTGAAGATCCGATGTGTCGCCGGGACGGTCGAATCCAGTGCGAGCAGGTGCGCATCAGCAAGGTCGCGGACATGAATGTAGTCGCGGACGGCGGTTCCGTCGGGTGTGGGCCAGTCGGTGCCGAAGATCGAGATCGACGGTCGCTGACCCAGGGCCACCTGGAGCACGAGGGGGATCAGATGCGTCTCCACGACCCGGTTCTCGCCGAACCCGGCGTAGGCGCCCGCGACGTTGAAGTAGCGCAGGCTGGTCGCACCGAAACCGTGAGCAGTGCTGTAGCCGGTGATCGCGTGGTCGATGGCCAGCTTGGTCGCCCCGTACGGGTTGGTGGGGGCCGTGGGCATGTCCTCGGTGATGGGAGTGCGTTCGGGCTCGCCGTATGTGGCGGCGGTCGAGGAGAACACCAGCCGTGGGATCTTGTTGGCGACGATGGCGTCGAGGAGTTCGAGCGCAGATCCGAGGTTCCCGCGCCAGTACTTCTCCGGTTCCGCCACCGATTCGCCGACCAGGGACTGCGCTGCGAAGTGCAGGACGCCCTCGTACCCGCCCTCGGCGAGCACGTCGGCGATCACGTCGGCCACCGCCCCTTCGACGAATCGCACCCCATCGGGCACACCATCGCGATTACCGGTGGTGAGGTCGTCGACCACCACCACCTCGTGGCCCTGCTCCACCAGCACCGCCGTGCACACGCTGCCGACGTACCCGGCCCCGCCGGTCACTACGAGCTTCATCCGGCTCCGCCGGTCACTACGAGCTTCATAGCTCCGCCTCGATATCCCAGGGGTCCGCAGGGTCAGATCCGCTTGACCTGAACGGCATGGCCCATCTCCTCCGACAACTCCACGTCATCGTGTCCGGTGACACTGATGGTGACAGTGCCGGGCCTGGTGCTGACGGTCACTCGCGCGTCGGGCACCACGCCGACCTCGCGCAACCGCGCGATCACGTCCGGGTCGGACTGAACGTGCTCGGAGAGTCGGCGGATCACGACTGCCGTCGGTGTGCCGTTAGGGATGTCGATCAGCCGCACAAGATCCTCGACCTTCGGCGTCGGCGCACTCATGCCGAGCTGGTCCAGGCCGGGTATCGGGTTGCCGTAGGGCGAGGTGGTGGGGTCGTCGAGAACCTCGACCAGACGGCGTTCGACCTCCTCGCTCATCACGTGCTCCCAGCGGCACGCCTCGGCGTGCACGTTCTCCCACTCGAGCCCGATCACGTCCACCAGGAGTCGTTCCGCGAGACGGTGTTTGCGCATGACGGCGACAGCCAGTGCTCGCCCCTTCTCGGTCAACTGCAGATGCCGGTCGCCGGCCACCAGCAGCAGGCCGTCGCGCTCCATGCGAGCCACCGTCTGGCTCACCGTGGGACCGCTCTGGTCGAGCCGTTCGGCAATGCGCGCCCGGAGGGGGACGACGCCCTCCTCTTCCAAGTCGTAGATCGTGCGGAGATACATCTCCGTGGTATCGACGAGATCCTTCACCTCACACCCTTCGTTGCCACCGAATATTACCGGGTCGGGCCCACCCGGGGCGTCCCGGAGCGGGCCGGGCTCGGGACGATCGGGTGACTGCCGCCGATCGGAGGGTGCCGTTCGGGTGACGCGGGACGTAGGTTCGGATCATGACGGAACTTCGCTCGCACGCGCCCGCGCTGGTGTGGTCGGACGACTATCTCCGCTATCGGTGGAGCGACGAGCACCCGATGAACCCGACCCGTCTCGCGCTCACCATCGATCTGGCGACCGATCTGGGGCTGGTCGAGGGAATCGAGACCGTCACCCCGGTCGCCGCCACCGACGGCGAGCTGTTGCGCATCCACACTCCCCGGTACATCCATGCCGTCAAGACCGCCCCCGAGGTGTACCCGCTCGGTACCCGCGCCGGCGAGGTTCACCACGGCCTCGGGTCCGAGGACAATCCCATCTTTCCGTCGATGCACGAGGCCGGTGCCGTCATCGCCGGGGGAACACTGACCGCCGCGCGCGAGATCGCCTCCGGACGATCCCGGCGTGCGGTGAGCATCGGTGGCGGCATGCACCATGCGATGAGCGACTCCGCAGCGGGTTTCTGCGTGTACAACGATGTGGCCGTTGCTGTTTCGTGGTTGCTCGACAACGGGTACGACCGCATCGCGTACGTCGACGTCGACGCCCACCACGGTGACGGAGTGCAGGTGGCCTTCGAGCGCGACCCACGGGTCTTGACGATCTCGCTCCATCAGCACCCGGCCACCCTGTGGCCCGGCACCGGGTGGTCCACCGAGATCGGCCTCAAGGAGGGCTCCGGCACGGCCGTCAATGTGCCCTGTATGCCCGGCACGGGTGATCGACTGTGGCTGAGAGCATTCCACGCGGTCGTTCCGGGTGCGATCGCCGCTTTCCGGCCCCAGATCATCATCAGCCAGTGCGGCGTCGATTCCCACCGCGAGGACCCGCTGGCCGATCTGGCGCTCACCGTCGACGGTCAGCGGGCAGCGTTCCTGGCCATGCGCGATCTCGCCGATCGCCACAGCGAGGGCCGGTGGCTCGCGGTCGGTGGAGGCGGGTACGGGCTGATTCGGGTGGTGCCGCGAGCGTGGTCCCATCTGATCGCCGCAGCGCTCGGTCGCGACCTCGACCCTCGCACATCCATCCCGACGGTGTGGCACGACCGCGTGCGTGAGAAGGCTCCGGGAATCGATCTGCCGCACACCATGAGTGACGACGGCGACACCGACTACCCGCCGTGGGACGGTCCGGGGGGCAGCGCCGACTCGGGAGTGCCGCACCTCGATCGCCTGACGCAGCGGATGGACACCGCCATCATCGCCACGCGTCGGGCGGTGTTCCCCCTGCTCGGTCTCGATCCGGAGGATCCTCGTGATTGACCCCGCCCCCGACGCCCCACCGCCACCGCTGTGGTCCGCCGACGTGTTGGCCTCGGACGGCGGTGTGGTGCGGCTGCGGCCCATCGAGCCCGCCGACGCCGAGGCCCTGGTCCGATTCCATGGGTCTCTCTCCGATCGCACGCGCTACCTGCGGTACTTCGGTCCGTACCCGACGATGCCGCCACGCGACGTCGAGCACTTCACCCATGTGGACCACACGTCCCGAGTGGCCTTCGTGGCCACCCTCGGCGACGACATCATCGCGGTCGGTCGATACGAGCGGTTACCCGATCCGGCCGACGCCGCGGAGGTGGCATTCGTCGTCGCCGATGCCCATCAGGGCCGCGGGCTCGGGCCGATCCTGCTCGAGCACCTGGCCGCGGCGGCAGCGAGAAACGGCATAGCCCGATTCGTCGCGGACGTGCTCGCCGAGAACCGCAACATGGTCTCGGTGTTCCGCGAGGCGGGGTACCAGGTGACCCGAACCTACGACGGCGGGACGCTGACTCTCCAGTTCGACATCGACCCCACCGAGGCATTGCTGACCGTGCGGAACTCACGCGAACGGGCCACCGAGGCGCGCAGTGTCCGCAACGTTCTCGCACCGCGGTCGGTCGCGGTGATCGGTGCCTCGGCAGATCCGGCCAAGGTGGGCAACGCGGTGCTCACCAACCTCCTGCGCGGATCGTTCACCGGTCCGGTCTACCCGGTCAACGCCGAGCAGCGCTCGGTCCGCGGTGTGCGCGCCTACCGCGCCGTGTCGGAGATCCCCGACGATGTCGACCTCGCGATCGCCGCGGTGCCCGCGGACGCGATCGAAGCCGTGCTCGACGACTGCCTGGCCAAGGGCGTGCGATCGATGGTGGTGGTGTCGTCCGGTTTCGGTGAGACCGGAGCTGAGGGACGTGCCACGGAGCGTCGTCTGGTGCATGCCGCTCGCGCACACGGGATGAGGTTGGTGGGACCCAATGCACTCGGCGTGGCAAACCTGGACCCGGCGATCTCGCTCAACGCAACTCTGGCGCCCATCCTCCCGCATCGCGGCAGGGTCGGCTTCTTCTGTCAGTCGGGCGCTCTCGGTATCGCAATTCTGGAGCAGGCGTCGGTCCGACGACTCGGCCTGTCCACCTTCGTCTCCGCGGGAAATCGCGCCGACCTCTCGGGCAACGACCTTCTGCAGTACTGGGATTCGGACGAGCAGACCGATGTGGTGATGCTCTACCTCGAGAGCTTCGGCAACTCGCGCAAGTTCTGGCGCATCGCCCGGCGGCTGTCGCGTACCAAGCCGATCGTCGCCGTCAAGAGTGGCCGCGGAGCGGCTCCGCCGGCCCTGCAGACCGGTCAGGACATCGACGACACCATCGTGCGGGCGCTGTTCGAGCAGGCCGGAGTCATCCAGGTCGACAGCATCTCGGACCTCTTCGATTGCGGTGTCCTCCTCGGATACCAACCGCTCCCGCCCGGTCCGCGGGTGGCAGTGGTGGGCAACTCCACCGCGCTGGGGACCCTGGCGATCGACGCCGCCCGGTCCAGTGGACTGGTTGCGGGTGTCCCGGTCGACGTGGGGCCGGCAGCATCGCCAGACGCGTTCGCATCGGCTGTTGCCGAAGCGCTCGCCGCCGACTCCGTCGATTCCGTGGTCGCCGTGTTCGTGCCGCCGGTCGCAGTCGATGTGGGTGCGTACGCGCGTGCCCTGCGTGCGGCGGTGGTCGGCAGTGAGAAGCCGGTGGTCACGACCTTCCTCGCGGCGGAGGGGATACCGGAGATGCTCGCGGTACGCGACGCGGACGGCCGCGAGGTCCGTGGGTCGGTGCCGTCGTATCCCGATCCGGGCCGCGCAGTGGGGGCACTGGCTCGGGCGTGGCGCTACTCCTCGTGGCTGGCGCGCCCGGTGGAGCCGACGGTCCGGCCGCCGGGTATCGACGTCGACAGGGCGCGATCGCTGGTCGATCGCTGGCACGCTGCCGCGCCGCAGGGGCGGTGGCTCACCGACGACGAAACCGCCGAGCTGATGGCGTGCTACGCGCTCCCCATGGCCGAGTTCCGCAGCGCAGCGAGCGCTCAGGACGCCGTGGCGGCTGCGGAGGCCCTTGGCTACCCGGTAGCGGTCAAGGCGACCGCGGAACATTGGCGCCATCGGCCGGATCTGAACGGTGTTCGACTCGATCTCGTCGGGGCCGATGCCGTTGCGCGCGCATACCGAGACCTGAGCGAGGCGTCCGACGAGCCCGTGGTGGTGGTGCAGCGCATGGCCGAGAAGGGGATCGGCTGCTCGATTCGAGCACTCGACGATCAGAGCTTCGGATCGCTGATCTCGTTCGGCCTGTCCGGGTTGTTGTCGGACCTGCTCGTCGATCGCGCCTACCGGGTGTTGCCCATCAGTCGCCGTGACGCCCGTGAACTGCTGGCTACGCCCCGCGCGGCGCCCCTCCTGGCGGGATACGGGGGCCTCGAGCCCGTCGACAGCGCCGCCCTGATCGACGTGATCGAACGGGTCGCCGCCCTTGTCGGCGATCTGCCGGAAGTTCTCGAGGTCCGGTGCGATCCTGTCCTGGCATCGCCCTCTGGTTCGGCGATCACCGATGCGCGCATACGAACGGGGTCCGAGCCCACACGTGTGGATCTCGGACCCCGTCGCTTGAGGTGACGCCGTAGTACCGGCCCTTCGCGAAGGTCAGCTGGCGTAGGCCCGCAGGCGCTCCGCGCGATCGCCCTGGCGCAGTTTGCCCATCACTTCGCGTTCGATCTGGCGAACACGTTCACGCGAGAGACCGAACAGCTTGCCGATCTGGTCGAGGGTGCGGGGCTGGCCGTCGTCGAGTCCGAAGCGCAGACGGATCACCTGCTGCTCACGCTCGTCGAGAGTCCCCAGGACCGAACGCACGTCACTGTGCAGCAAGCCCGCGATCACCGCGTTCTCCGCGGATGCCGCCTCGGAGTCCTCGATGAAGTCCCCGAGCGGAGCCTCTTCGTCGGTACCGACCGGCATGTCCAGGCTCACGGGGTCACGACTGTGGTCGAGCAGGTCGGCGATCTTCTCGACCGGGATTCCCGACTCCTCCGCGAGTTCCTCATCGGTTGCTTCGCGACCCAGCGTCTGGTGCAGTTCGCGCTTGATGCGGGCGAGCTTGTTCACCTGCTCGACCAGGTGGACGGGCAGCCGAATGGTGCGGCTCTGATCGGCCATTCCGCGCGTGATGGCCTGGCGGATCCACCACGTCGCGTAGGTGGAGAACTTGAAGCCCTTGGCGTAGTCGAACTTCTCCATGGCCCGGATCAGACCGAGGTTGCCCTCCTGGATCAGGTCGAGCAGGGGCATGCCTCGACCGGTGTAGCGCTTGGCCAGCGACACCACCAGGCGCAGATTGGCTTCGAGGAGATGTGCACGTGCAGCACGCCCCTCGCGGGCGATGAGCGCGAGGTCCCGCTTCTTCGCTGGGCTCAGACGCTTGCCGGTCTCGAGAAGATGGGTGGCGTAGAGACCCGTCTCGATGGCCTTCGCGAGTTCGACCTCCTGCGCGGCGGTCAGGAGTGCGGTGCGTCCGATCCCGTTCAGGTAGACACGAACGAGGTCCGCGGCCGGGCTCTGCGCATCCAGGTCGGCTTCGCTAGGGCGTGGGCGAACGGTGGTCGGACTGGTCATGACGTGCCTCCATGTTCGATGGTTCTCTCACAGAATCCGGTGACGCTCGAAGACTCTTCACGCAGTTCAACGCGTCGCGACGTGCAATGAGTTCCCGGGCGGTTCCCGTCCGAAACCGCGCGACGTGCAGTTTTGCGCTGTTCGTCCTGAGAAGTTGCTGAGAACACGTCATGAGTGGGGAACAGCAGCGATCAGGACGGCGCCGGAATCACGATGCCGTGGGCGATGAGAGCGCCCACCATCTCGCACACGGCGTCGGTGAGTTGCTCGTGATCGAGCCCGTGCGCGGCGGCCAGGATGCCGGCCACCTCACCGACCGTCGGTCCATCCGGGCGAAGAGCCGTGAGAAGTGCCGCGCCCAGTTCGTCGATCTCGTGAACCCACTCGGGACCGTCGGTGCGACGGATCCGCACACTCGCCTGGTCCCAGCCGTGCTCACCGGGCACGTGTACTGATTCCAGGATCGTGTGCGGATGCAGCGCGCATCGACACCCGGCGACATCGTGCTCGGCCGCCCAGTCCAGACGCCGGAAGTGGGCCAGCGCCTCGGGTCCGAGTGGGTCCGAGTACGGATGTGCGAGATCCTCCGCGATCACTCGGCTCGGCCCGTCGGTGCGGCGCAGGTACACCACACCGAACCCGATTGCGACGACGTCGGCGTCCTCGAGGTGATCGAGCCAGGCGATCGAGGTGCGTGCGGCGTCGCCCTCACGCGGATCCAGGCCACCGTCACGGATCCAGGTACCGACGTACAGCGACGGGTCGGCGATGTCCCGCTGGAGGATCCAGGCGTCCACACCGTGGTCGGGAATCCACGCCGCCACACGGTCACGCCAGTCCTGGCCGCGCACGTGCAACCACGACGCGAGCAGAGTCGCGATCCCGCCGGGCAGCAGATGCTCGGCCGACCGCTCGATCACCAGTGCGCTCGCACCGTCGAGATCGAGCCCGGAATCGCGATACGAGTGCATCACGACGGGAGCTCCCACCACGAACGGTGGATTGGCGACGATGCGGTCGAACCGCTGATCTGCCACGGGCTCGAACCAGGGGCCGGTCCGAATGTCGAGGTCCACCTCGTTGAGGACCGCCGTGGCCGCTGCCAGAATCGCCGAACGGGTACTGATGTCGGTTGCCACGATCCTCTCGGCATAATCCGCGGCGCGGATCGCATGCACTCCGCACCCGGTGCCGAGATCGAGGACCGACCCCACCCGTTGCGTCGGAGTCGCCCGGAGAAGCGACACCGACGCGTGGCCGACACCGGGCACGTGGTCGTCGCCGATCCGCAGTCTGCGAGTGCTTCCATCGAAGTCCGACACCATCCAACGGACACCGGATCCGAGGTCGGTGGGTCGGATGTCGAGGGTGGACCTCAGCGTCCCTGCGCTCGGACCCTCCACCAACGCGCCGGCGCGGATCCCGAGGTCGACCGTCTCCTCGGTGAGCGTCGCTCCGACGTCGGCGGTTCGGCCGTCGTCGGCGAGCATGAACAGCCGCACCAGGGTGCCCAGGGGGTCCGCGCCGACCGACCGACACACCCTGCGGGCCGGGGCGGGTTCACCACGTCCGAGAGCCCTATGGGCGCCGACACCGAGGAAGTCGGCGACGCCCTCCGGTGTGTAGTCGTGCGCCAGGAACTGCGTTCGGAGTCCGGCGACGAATCGGAGCAGTACGTCGGTGTCCAGGTCGCGTGCGCGAACCTCGTCGTCGGTCAGGGCTTGCCGTCGACGTCGATCACCGAATCAGGGTCGAACGAGCGTGAGTCGATCGCCGTCATCGGAGTGACACCGGCCTCGAGCGCTGGACCCGCCGGTGCACGGTGCTGATACCGCGACGGCTCGTCCGCGGTGCGCGGCGGCCGGTCGTTGGCGATGAGGACCGCCATCCAGGGCAGCGGGATCGACACGCTGATGATCGCCATCGCGATCCACGGGTTGGCCCAGATGCTGTAGGAGATCGCCGCCAGAACCAGGCAGGGGATGCGGAACGACATGATGAACAAGTATTTGCGCACCCGCGCCTTGTGCTGCTCTTCGACCGACGCCTGCGCATCCGTGATGAGGATGGCGTCGCGAGGCGATGTCTCTCCCGGAGCCTTCACTGTGCGTGCCATGCCTCCACTCTGTCACTGTCGATGCGCCTGTGCACGTGTCCTGACGCGACAACGGACACACTGGTCCGTAGATGGTGACGGCAACGAATGCTCGGTCCGACATCGTCGAGATTGCGTCGTCGGGTGTTCCGCCGTCAGCGGTGCGGGACATAATCGAGTCATGAGCACGCAGACGAAGGAACGTCCCGACACCACCACCACCGACGAGACGACCGACGACGACACTCCCAAGTTCTTCCACTACGTCAAGAAGAACAAGATTGCCGAGAGCGCCGTCATGGGCACCCATGTAGTGGCTCTGTGCGGTGAGGTGTTCCCGGTGACCCGTTCGGCGAAACCGGGATCCCCGGTGTGCCCGGAGTGCAAGAAGGTCTACGACGGGCTGCGCCCGGGGGAGTGACTGCGCTCCGGGGTGCGACCGTGCTCCGGGGTGCCCCCGTTCTCGCCCTCCTGCTCGAGCCGGATGGGCCCGGTGAGCCTGCGGACAGCAGCGGTCAGAGCGGGATCTGCTGCCGTGCCCGCCTTCTCACTGATCCACCCCTTGACCTGATCGAGCCTGCTGGTCGGAGTCGGCCAGGTCTCCTCGATCGCGGCGTTGAACTCCGCTCCCAGAATCACCGCCAGACCGAGGAAGAACGTGAAGAGCAGGAACGCGATCGGACTGGCCAGGGCGCCGTACGTGTAGCCGGTGCTGGTCACCCAGGACAGGTAGACCCGTAGCAGCGAACTGGCGATCATGAACACCACGCCGGCGAGCACCGCGCCTCCCAGGAGCCGGTGCCACGGCAGCGAGCGATGCAGAGCCACCTTGTAGAGCGTCGTCAGACCGACGATCAGCCCCAGACCCACTGCCGGGTAGTAGCCGATGCGCACGATCTGGGAGCCCATCTCGTACCACCTCTCGGGCAGCGCGTCGGCCAGCAGATTCGGTCCCACGGCCACCAAGGGCAGGAACGCCACCGCCAGGACGAGGAACGCGACGTAGAGAAGCAGGGCGAAGATCCGCTGCCACACCGGGTGACGTGCATCCTGCTGACCGTGCGCGAGCACGATCGAGTCCACGAACGTCGATACCGCCGACGACCCGGCCCACAGCGAGAGCACGAAACCGAACGACACCACCTCGCCCCGGCCGTTCTGCAGGATCTGGCTGACCGTGGGGGCAATGATCTCCGAGACGACGTTGTCGCTGAACGCGGCGTTGGCGAGTGTGAGGATTCGGCGTTCGATGATCGCGAGCGTGTCCGGCCCGATCCATCCCGCCACGTATCCGATGCTGCCCAGAACTCCGAGCAGCAGCGGCGGCAACGACAGTGTCTGCCAGAAGGCCGCCGCGGCGGACTGCGAGAAGATGGAGTTGTCCCACGCCTTCGACGCTGTGCGAACAATCACATGGCGCGCCGAACCGGCGATGCTCCGCGCGGTCGGCCCTGATTCGGGCGACGCGTCGTGCGCTGAACCCGCGGATTCGCCAGGGGTGCTCACGGGTTCGTCGGGTGTGCTCATCTCGTCTCCAGCATGTACCACATTGCGCGCACGTGCCCGCGTCACACACCGGCGATGTGTTCGCCGGTCCCCGGCCCGTCGGCGCGCGACGCTAGGATCGTCGGGTCGGCTCGGGGGCGGGCCCGCATACGAGGACGAACAGGAGGGTGAGGCATTCGTGGTCGCCGAACCGTCCGCCCAGACCCTGCGCGCCTGGCAGCGCCGCGCACTGACCAAGTACCTGGCGTCCGGCCCGCGGGACTTCCTCGCCGTCGCCACACCCGGGGCCGGGAAGACCACATTCGCACTCCGGATCGCCGGCGAACTGCTCGGCGATCGCACCGTCGACCAGGTCACGGTCGTCGCGCCGACGGAGCATCTCAAGCACCAGTGGGCACAGGCGGCCGCCAGGGTCGGTATCGCACTCGACTCACGCTTCTCCAACAGCACAGGTCAGACGTCGGCCGACTACCACGGGATCGTCGTCACCTATGCCCAGGTCGCATCGCACCCCAGTCGCCATCGGGTGCGCACGGAGTCGCGCCGAACCTTGGTGATCCTGGACGAGATCCACCATGGTGGCGACGCCAAGAGTTGGGGCGAGGCGATCAGGGAGGCGTACGGCGACGCGACCCGGCGTCTCGCGCTGACCGGAACCCCGTTCCGCTCGGACGACAGCCCGATTCCGTTCGTCACCTACGAACCGGACGAGGAGGGTCTGCCGCGGTCGCGGCCCGACCACAGCTACGGGTACGCCGACGCCTTGGCGGACGGTGTGGTTCGTCCGGTGGTCTTCCTGGCCTACTCCGGCGAAGCTCGCTGGCGCGACAGCGCCGGGGAGGAGTTCTCGGCCCGTCTCGGTGAACCGTTGAGTGCCGAGCAGACCGCCCGCGCGTGGCGCACTGCACTCGACCCGTCGGGTGAGTGGATACCCGCCGTACTCGCCGCGGCGAACACGCGCCTGCACCAGTTGCGCGCCGGGGGGATACCCGATGCGGGTGGTCTGGTGATCGCGTCGGATCAGGAGCGGGCACGGGCGTACGCGGCCATCGTCGAGGCGGTGACCGGCACCGCGCCCACCCTGGTGCTCTCCGACGACCCGGCGTCGTCGTCGCGGATCGCGGAGTTCGCCGAAGGGACAGCTGCCTGGATGGTGGCCGTCCGCATGGTGTCCGAGGGTGTCGACGTCCCCCGCCTCGCGGTGGGTGTCTACGCCACCAGTGCATCCACCCCGCTGTACTTCGCGCAGGCCATCGGCCGATTCGTCCGCTCGCGTCGGCCGGGGGAGACGGCGAGCGTGTTCCTGCCGTCGGTACCGGTGCTCCTGGATCTGGCCAGTGCGCTCGAGGCCCAGCGCGACCACGTGATCGGCAAGCCTCATCGGGAGAAGAACGGGCTCGACGACGAGTTGATCGCCGAGGCCAACCGGCGCAAGGACACCCCCGGGGACGACGAGAAGGCCTTCACGTCACTGGGGGCGGACGCCGAGCTCGATCAGGTGATCTACGACGGGTCGTCGTTCGGGACCGCGACGTTCTCCGGCAGCGACGAGGAGGCGGACTACCTCGGACTACCAGGCCTTCTCGACGGTGACCAGATGCGTGCGCTCCTGCGCAGACGGCAGCAGAGCCAGGTCGACACTGCGCCGCCGCCCGGACCGGTGGTGGCCGAACGTATCGGCAACGCATCCAAGCTCAGCGAGCTACGCAAGGAGCTCAACGGTCTGGTCGCGATGCATCACCATCGAACAGGCAAGGCGCACGGGATCATTCACGGGGAGCTTCGTCGCACCTGCGGAGGGCCACCCACGGCGATAGCGACGGTCGATCAGCTGACCGAGCGAATTGCCACTCTGAGGCAGTGGTGAACACGCGTCGGTGTCGACGCGCACGGGACTGTCGTGCACGGGACTGTACAGATAACGAACGGGCGGTCACCTCCCTCGGAGGTGACCGCCCGCTCGACGTGAGAAGAGAACGTCAGATCACGCCGCCGACTCGGTGATGTCGGCGTTGAGTTCGCGAAGGCGAGCGGTGTGCTCGTTGGCGTGATGACGGCAGAAGAGAAGTTCGCCGCCCGTGGGCAGCACTGCCCGCACGCGCGCACCCGCGCCACATCGATCGCACCTGTCGGATGCGGTCAGTTGGGTCTCGGTCAACAATCCGGGCATGACTCCTCCGTACTGGCTGGTGGCTGGCGCCGGTAGCCGTGGGGCCGGTCCGCCACGTCGGTTCGACGCGGTGTATCCACTCTTACAGACGTACGCCGGTGGTGCGTTGTTCCCACGCTCGCAAACCTGTGTTGTCACTAACACGAAACACGCTGGACTCGGCGTCGGAGGGTTCACGGAGTTCGCCGGCGGTGAACATGTGGAGCGCCGGAAGGGTTCGATGCAGGATACGGTCGCCTCATGAACGCGGGTCTCATGCCGGGCCGCGTACCAGCACCGATCCTGTTCGTCATCGGGGGTCTGTGCCAGTACCTCGGGGCGGCGGCTGCCGTGACCCTCTTCCGCGTCGCCGATCCCGTCGTGGTCGCGTGGGCGCGATGCGCCGGCGCCGCTGTGATTCTGCTCGCCTGGCGTCGGCCATGGCGATCGACCTGGACGCGGCGCGGCCTCACCGTCGCCGCCGGCTTCGGTGTCCTCACGGTCGGCATGAACGTGGCCTTCTACGAGGCGGTCGCTCGCATCTCGCTGGGGACCGCCGTGGCGATCGAGTTCGCCGGACCCGTCGCGGTGGCGGCCGCCGGGATGCGTCGTGCTCGCGACGTCGCTGCGCTCCTCGCCGTGGTGGCCGGGGTTGTCCTCGTCGCGGGGGCATCGGTGGAGGGGGCGTCCGTGACGGGAGCGCCGGGGGAGCAGGGACTCGTCGGCGTCGGGTTCGCCCTCCTCGCAGCTGCGCTGTGGGCCGGGTACATCGTGCTGGGCAAGACCGTGTCCGATCACGGTGACGGCCTCGATTCGCTCGCAGTCGGCATCGCATCGGGGACCGTACTCGCCACACCACTGGCGGCGTTCGGGTCGGTGCACAGCGTCACCGCGGTGTCGATCCCGACGCTCGTCGTCACCGGACTCGTGGTCGGGCTGCTCTCGTCGGTGGTGCCGTATGCGCTCGATCAGGTCGTGTTCGCCGAGGTCGGTCGCGCCCGCTTCGCGCTCCTGCTGGCGCTGTTACCGACAACGGCCACCGTGGTGGGATTCGTCGCGCTGGGGCAACTGCCGACACCGGGGGAACTCGTCGGGATCGCGCTGGTGGTCGCAGCCGTGATTCTCGGTGCCGGCCAGGTCGGTGACACCCGGAGCCTCTAGGGTGGGCGAGGTCATGCTCATCCACCTGTGTACTCACGCCGAATGGAGCGAGCTCCGTGAGCGGGGCCGACGCATCCCGCCGGACTACGAGGTCGCGGGCTTCGTTCACCTGTCCACCCCGCAGCAGGTGCACATTCCGGCGAACCTGTTCTACGCCGCTCGTACCGATATGCTCGCCCTGATCCTCGACGGTGAGCGACTCGGGTCGCCAGTGCGGTGGGAAGCGGCTCCGGACGACCCGGGTGCACCGACGTTCCCGCATCTCTACGGCCCGCTTCCGGTGGAGGCGGTTGTTGCCGTCACGCACTACTGGCCGCGTCCGGACGGGGTCTTCGAACCGTTCGGACGCTGACCACGGCGCCCGAGTGCGAACGCGTCAGTCCAGGTAGTCGCGCAGAACCTGCGACCGAGACGGGTGACGCAGCTTGGACATGGTCTTGGACTCGATCTGACGGATGCGCTCGCGCGTGACCCCGTACACCTGACCGATCTCATCGAGGGTGCGCGGCTGACCGTCGGTGAGGCCGAACCGCAGGCGAACCACACCTGCCTCGCGTTCGGAGAGGGTGTCGAGCACCGATTGCAACTGGTCCTGAAGGAGGGTGAAGGACACCGCGTCGACCGCGACGACGGCCTCGGAATCCTCGATGAAGTCACCGAGCTGGCTATCGCCCTCGTCGCCGATCGTCTGATCGAGCGAGATCGGCTCCCGAGCGTACTGCTGGATCTCGAGGACCTTCTCCGGCGTGATGTCCATTTCCTTGGCGAGCTCTTCGGGGGTGGGCTCGCGGCCGAGGTCCTGGAGCAGCTCTCGCTGGATACGACCCAGCTTGTTGATCACTTCCACCATGTGAACGGGGATACGAATGGTGCGAGCCTGGTCGGCCATGGCTCGGGTGATGGCCTGGCGAATCCACCACGTGGCATACGTCGAGAACTTGTAGCCCTTGGTGTAGTCGAACTTCTCGACGGCGCGGATCAGACCGAGGTTGCCTTCCTGAATCAGATCGAGGAAGGCCATTCCGCGTCCGGTGTAGCGCTTGGCGAGCGAGACCACCAGGCGCAGGTTGGCCTCGAGCAGGTGATTCTTGGCGCGGTTGCCGTCACGGCAGATCCAGTTCATGTCCCGGCGCTGGGCGACGGGCAGCTTGTCACCCTTCTCGGCGTGCTCGGCCATGATCTGCGTGGCGTACAGGCCCGCCTCGATGCGCTTGGCCAACTCCACTTCTTCCTCGGCGTTGAGGAGTGCGACCTTGCCGATCTGCTTGAGGTAGGCGCGGACCGAGTCGGCGGAGGCGGTGAGCTCGGCATCCTTGCGCGCCTGGCGCAGCGCCTCGGATTCCTCCTCGTCCCACACGAAGTCCCCGGACGCCTTGTCCTCGGGCGTGGGTTCGGCGGCAGCATCGTCCTCCGGCTCCTCGCCGACGGCAACCACCTCGACCACGTCGGTGCCGAGTTCGGCTTCGGGGACGTCGAGTTCTGCAAGATCAGCGGGAGCCGCCTCGGACTCGGAGTCGACCGATGCAGGTGCCACACCGGCTGCGGGAGTGGCTTTCGCGGCGGCAGTCTTGCGAGCGGTGGCCTTGCGGGGAGCGGCCTTGCGCGGCGCCGCCTTCTTGGCCGCCGACTTCCTGGCCGGCGCAGCCTTCACCGCACCCGTCTCGGACTCGGGTGCCCGTGTGTCGATGTCTGCTTCTGCGGAACGCGCTACGGCTTGTTCTGCCTGACGCGTGTCGGTGGCTGCCACGTACGCCCTTTCGTGACGATGTCGTGCGGCGTCACGCCGGGGTGTCGGCCCGGCGGAGAGGTCTGACTGAGGTCGGCCCGGCGGGCCACGATGACCCCATTGTAACGACCCGCGAGGGTTGAGGAGTCGGCACCGACCGGATGGACCGACCCCGACGTGTGTCGCTTCGTCGGACTGCAGGGTTACACCCCTGTTCACACGTCCGAATCCGGCGCGGGGACGAGCCCCTGCACCGCCAGGGCGGCGCCGACGATCCCGGCCGTGTTCAGTAGCGCCGCCGGTCGTACGGGAGTGCGGTTGGTCAGCAGCGGGATCCACTTCTCCGCCTTCCGGCTGATGCCGCCGCCGGCGATGAAGAGATCGGGCCAGAACAGGTCCTCGACGGCCACGAGCACCCTGCTCACCTCCTTGGCCCAGTCCCGATACGACAGACCGAGGGCGTCCTTGACCGAGGAGGCGGCGCGGTGCTCGGCCTCCCTACCGTCGACCTGCATGTGGCCCAGTTCGGTGTTGGGGAGCAACACCCCGTTGTGCATCACCGCAGACCCGATCCCCGTTCCGAACGTCAGCAGGATCACCACGCCGTCGGCGTCCTTACCGCCGCCGTAGTGGTCCTCGGCGAGCCCGGCCGCGTCGGCGTCGTTGAGCACCACCACCGATCGATCACCCAGCCGCCGGGAGAACAACGTGACCGCGTCGGTGCCGATCCACGCCGGGTCGATGTTGGCCGCGGTGCGCGCCACACCTTCGGTGACCACGGATGGCAGTGTCAGGCCGATCGGCCCCTCCCACTGGAAATGATCGACGATGGCCGCCGCGGCATCGGCTACGGCCGCCGGGGTGGCGGGCTTCGGAGTCTCGATCTTGTGCCTCTCACCGATCAGTTCACCGGTCGCGAGATCGACGATCCCGCCCTTGACGCCACTGCCGCCGATATCGATACCGAACGCACGATCAACCGGCGACGTGGTCGGCCGGGACGACCCTGCATCGGGACTGGGTGCGGTCATGGCGGGGGACTCCTGATCGGTCGGTATCGGCGGTCGGTATCGGGGGTCGGTCGGCCCGGTGGCAACCCTAGTGCGTGCGACGCTCATGGGCCCGCCCGTGTGGGCCCGCGACAACGGGGGCGCCGACGTTCCGACAGGATGGGGAGGTGACACCACACCACGCCGCGGACGAGCCCGAGATCGACCTGCACATCGACCCCGGCTCCACCGCTCCCGACGTCCTGCGCCGAGTGTGCGAGGAGGTTGCCGTACGCGCCGCGGCGCACGTGCGTCGACGTCGCCCCGAGGTGTTCGGTGCGCTCGCCTTCTCAGCGGACGCCGATCCCGTCCGGGCGAAGTCCACCCGAACCGATCCGGTGACGGTGGTCGACACCGAATCGGAGTCGCTGGTTCGTGATCTCCTGGCTCGGCTGCGGCCGGGCGAGCCGATTCTCGGTGAGGAGGAGGGCGGTGCGGGCGCCGCGCCCGAGGGTGTGCGCTGGGTGGTCGACCCCATCGACGGGACGGTCAACTTCCTCTACGGCATTCCTGCCTACGCAGTGTCCGTCGCCGCGCAGATCGGCGGCGCCAGTGTCGCCGGAGCGGTGGTCGACGTGGCCGCACAGCAGGTTTTCTCCGCGTGTCGCGGCGGTGGCGCGACCCTGACCGATCAGCGATCGGGGGACATGGTCACCCTTCGCTGCACCGACGTCTCCGAGATGTCCATGGCGTTGACGGCTACCGGATTCGGATACGACGCGGGGCGTCGTCGACAACAGGGGCGAATAATCGCCGAACTGCTGCCCCGTGTGCGCGATCTGCGGCGCGTCGGGTCTGCAGCGTTGGATCTGTGCATGGTGGCGTGTGGGCGGGTCGATGCTCATTTCGAGCACGGGCTGAGCCCGTGGGACTGGGCGGCGGGAGGGCTGATCGCCGCGGAGGCCGGTGCGTCCGTGCTGCTGCCGGACGCGAACTCCCGGAGCGACGACGGCCAGGTGACCCTGGCGTGTGCGCCGGGGATAGCCGACGAGTTCGTCGCGGTCCTGCGGGAGATCGGCGGGTTGGAGCCGCTGCCGCAGTGATCGGGAGCAGAGGGGGTCAGCAGCGCGTGTTGCGCGCCGCGTCGAGGACACCCATGTCGATGGCGGGAGCGGGAGCGCCCACCGGGACGTCGGCGAGCGTGCGCACCACGGTCAGGGCGTCCGGGCCGGGCTGGAGGTCGTTGAAGTAGCTCCCGAGCGCGAGATCGACCGTGTCGTCCGTGCGTGCATCCTCGACCAGTTCGTGGCAGGGGGCCACGAGGGCGACGCTGGCTGCCGCTGCCAGTCCGTTCGGGCCGAACCGGATCTGCCCTTGGCACTGCAGGTTCTGGTCGACGTAGATCGGATCGTTGCCGACCTGTACATCGGGAGCGCTCGCGAAGCCGAAGTCGCTCAACTCGGCGGCAACGGTTGCTGCCTGCCCGCCCTGACCGTTGGCGTTGAACACCCGCACCTTGGCCGCGGACAGCACTGCCGGCTGCACGTCTCGCAGAGTGGATCGGTCCACGGTGGTGCCGGGTGCGACGGGTGCCGGTGCCGCAGAGTCCGAGGGTGGGGTCGGTGCGTTGCAGGCCACCGGCGCGGAGGAGTTGTCCGACCTGGTGAGCACGACCACCCAGACGGCGGTCCCGAGCAGAGCCAACACGAGAAGGAGCGCGAGTATCGGTGCGCTCCGGCGTCGTGGGAACGGCCGTCCCTTGTCGTCGACGGACCGACCCTCTGTAATCAGTGACACCACGCGCTGCACTCTAGTGGGGTCCACGTGTGCAGGGTGAGCCGGAACACGGAACACAGGGCGCTCGTGTCACGTTGTGGGCATATCGGGTGGCTCGAGAAGCGGGTCCCCGACACCGACACGCGGTGGCCTGCCGGACTTGCACGAGGCCTTCGGCGCCGACCGATCGGCTATGGTCTGGCGGCTCGAAGCGGAGCGTTCCCGGGGTCGAATGGTCCGACTCGGTCGCTGCTGCGAATAGGTGGACGACGCCACGGCGAGGACAGTTCGCCCGGAGCGGCGGCCGCGCTCGACGTGCACAAACGTGGAAAAGGAGTTAGACCATGGCAACCGATTACGACGCCCCGCGTCGCACCGAGTCCGACGACGTCTCCGAGGATTCCCTCGAGGAACTCAAGGCTCGCCGGAACGAGGCTCAGTCCGCCGTCGTCGACGTCGACGAGACCGATACGGCCGAGTCCTTCGAACTGCCCGGCGCCGATCTGTCCGGCGAGGAGTTGTCGGTTCGCGTGGTTCCGAAGCAGGCCGACGAGTTCACCTGCTCGAGTTGCTTCCTGGTTCATCACCGGTCGCGGCTCGCCACCGATGCGGGCGGCACTCTGGTCTGTCGCGACTGCGCGGCGTGACCGACGGCCCGATCAGTTCTCGCTGCCCCGCAGCGCAGCCACGAGCTCGTCGGGTCGACGGGTACTGACCAGCCAGTAGGGGGTCGGGTCGTCCGCGTCGTCGAGAACCACGATGACCATCGACCTGACCCACGCGCGGTGGACGACGAATGCGGCCGGGTCGAGTTGACGGCCCAGCGCGGCACTCTTCGCCGTGGGCGGCACCACGGCGACGCGTGCGATCACCGACACCGGGAGCGTCGCCCCGCCCGCGATCAGCACACGCCCGTCCGGGCGGTCGCGAACCTCGATCCTGGTACGCGAGAGGTGAACCATCGCCCAGGATGCGAACGGCACCAGGAGCAGGGCCGCCGCCCACCCCGGGATTCCTCGAGATCCGATCTCGACCTCGGCGGACAGCAGGCCCGCCATGAGGATGGCGATGGCCCAGAACCACAGCGGTACCCACAATCTGTCCGTGAACACGACCTCGGTGTCCGACGGCTCGGTGCGCTGGTCGCGTGTCCGGGAATCCTCGCTCATGAACCTCAGGGTAGGCGGTCGACGCGGTGCCGTGCCGAGCCCCGAGTAGCCTCGGCAGTCGTGAGTAGTGATGCGAGCCCCGCGGCGTCCGATCCCGCGCAGCCCGGGGCCGTCCGTCTCGTACGACTCGACCCCGACGTTCCCCTTCCCACCCGCGCGCACCGCGGTGACGCCGGGGTCGACCTGACATCGACCGCGGACGTGACGATCGCCCCCGGCGAGCGTGCCCTGGTGGGCACCGGAATTGCGATCGCCCTGCCGATCGGGACCGTAGGACTGATCCACCCGCGATCAGGGCTGGCGGCCCGGTCCGGGCTGTCGGTGGTCAATGCCCCCGGGACCGTCGATGCGGGTTATCGCGGCGAGATCAAGGTGTGCCTGATCAATCACGACCTGCGTGAGCCGATCGTCGTCCGCCGGGGTGACCGGATTGCGCAGCTGCTGGTGCAGCGGGTGGAGTTGGTCGACTTCGTCGAGGTCGATCGGTTGGACAGCACCGAACGAGGTACCGGTGGATACGGGTCGACCGGCGGGCACGCCGTTCTGGGAGCCTCCGACGCAGTCGAACAGGAGAAGTGAACGATGGTGGGACGCAACAGGAAGACCCGTAGCGCACAGGAGAGCCCGGGGGACGAGGTCGAGCAGGACCAGCAGCCCGAGTCCGGTCCGTACGAGGTGTCCGATCTGGACACCTCGCGTGAGGACCTCGCGTTCGGGCGCCTCGATCTCGGTTCGGTGTTGATCCCGATGCCGGAGGGTGTCCAGCTGCAGGTGGAGATGACCCCGACCGGTGAACCGCAGGCGGTTCACCTGGTGACACCGCAGGGTCGAATCACCGTCGCCGCATACGCGGCCCCGAAATCGCCCGGGCAGTGGCGAGAGGTGGCCGCCGAACTCGCGGATTCACTTCGCGCCGAGGGGGCTCCGGTGAGCGTCGATACCGGTCCGTGGGGGCGCGAGGTATCGGCCTCGACGCCGAACGGGGACATCCGGTTCGTCGGCGTCGACGGCTACCGCTGGATGATCCGGGCGGTTGCGAGCGGTCCGGCCGGCTCGGCCGACGCCGATTCCACCCTCACCGCGCAGGTCCGCGGCATCGTGGCGCACACCGTGGTCGATCGGGGCACCGACCCGTACCCCGTTCGCGCCGCACTTCCGGTGGTGCTGCCGTCCGCGATGCTCGAACAGCTGCAGGCAGCGGCGGCCGCCCAGCAGGAACAACTGAACGAGCAGGCGCGGGCTCAGGCGGAGGCTCAGGCGCTCGCCTCGGTCCAGGCGCAGTTCCGCGGCGAGTCCGCGTCGGGCGAACAGGTCGGTGACGGGCAGGGCGCCCCCGAGCAGCCTGTCACCGCCGCCGAACCTCCGCGGCGCGGGCCCGCAGGTTCTGCGATGCAGCAGCTGGGCTGATCGGTCCGACCTGATCCGTAGCCCCCGATCAGAGGCCGGCAAGAGCGCGTGAGCGCCGAACACGCTCGCCGATGACGGCGACATCGCGGTCGAAGTCGGCCAGCTCGACGGTCAGTACCGAGGCGTTCGACATCGCCTCCGCCCACGCGCGACCCACCGCTGCGGGATGCAGCGGGTCGTCCTCGGCCACGACGATCACGGTCGGCTCCGCGATGGTGGAGAGTTCGGCGATGGTGGGCGCGACGTAGGCGGAGGCTTCCTCGAGCGACGATGCGAGCATCGGCCACTGGTGGCGCCACGACCGCTCCAGTGTTCGCGCCAGCCATGCCGGACTGGACATCGACATCGTGGCGATGGTCCGCTCCAAGCCGTCCGCGCGCAGGCACGACGCCGTCAAGCGCGCACTCAGGGACGCCGGCGAGCGCAGCGGCGAGCCGGTCCATGCAGGCAGGGCCAGCATCAGACCGTCGGCGCGGCCCGGGTGGTCGATCACCCACCGTGCCGCGACCGCCGCACCGATCGAGACACCGCCCACGACGAGCGGACCCGGTTCGGCGGCTGCCGCCGACAGTGCGCCGAGGTACGACTCGACCAGCGAACTCGGATCGGGTTCGATCGCAACGAGTTCGGCACGGCCCGCCACCGCGGACCCGAACGCCTCACGGACGAACTGCGCGTCCGACCCGGTTCCGGGCAGCAGCACCCAGCGCGTCCTGGGCGCTGCGCGGCGAGGCGGATCGGGCGCGCGGTTCACAGCGGGATCATCTCCTGCGCAGGGCCGGACGCGACGTTCGGGGTGCTGGACCGACGTTGCGTGGCGCGGGTGTGTGCACGGTCCCCGGTCCGGGCTAGAGTTGCGAACGTACGCACCGCCGTCGCTTCCAGGAGCTCACATGGCACCCGCTGCCGCAGGTTATTTCCGTCGACTGTCGCGTCGGCTGACAGCAGACATCGACCAGCTCGACGCCGAGGACATGCAGGAGTCCGCGAAGGCCTCCGGGGCTCAGCGCGCGTGCGACTGCGCTCGTGGTGAGGAGGTCACCATGCTGGGCCGTCTGCGGAGCGTCGAGACATGCTCGAAGTCGGCCAGCGCCACCATCGAAGCCGAGTTCTTCGACGGCTCGGACGCGGTGACCCTGGTGTGGATCGGACGCCGTCGTATCGCAGGGATCGAGCCCGGCAAGAAGGTTCTGGTACGGGGCCGGGTCGGTGAGCGTGAGGGCCGGAAGGTGATCTACAACCCGTACTACGAACTACGCGAGGACGCCTGACGCACGTCACCGGTCGCCCCTGACCTGCACCCGGTGCCACGCTGTGCAGGCCGGTCGACCCCGCCCCCGTGATCTGGCATCGTGGGCTGTCATGACCGAACGCGATACCCCCGACCAGTCGGCTGCCGACCGTGTGACCGACGACGAGGCCCGGGCCGAACAGACCGTGCTCGAGCAGCTCGGTGGCGTGTCCGGCCTGGTGTACTCGAGCCTGCCGGTTCTGGTGTTCGTCCCGGTCAACGCTGTGGCGAACCTCACTGCCGCCATCTGGTCGGCACTAGCCGCGGCTGTCGTGATCCTGGTGGTTCGGTTGGTTCGGCGCGAGCCGATTCAGCCGGCGGTCACGGGGTTTCTCGGTGTCGGACTGAGTGCCTTCATCGCACACCGCACCGGCAACGCCAAGGGGTTCTTCCTGTTCGGCATCTACACGTCACTTCTCTACGGCGGGGTGTTCCTGGCGTCGATCCTCATCAGGTGGCCGCTGGTCGGGGTGGTGTGGGGCTTCCTCAACGGCGGTGCGAGGAACTGGCGAGGGAATCGAACCGCGTTGCGCGCCTACGACATTGCCACCGCCGGATGGGTGGCCGTCTTCGCGGCCCGGTATCTGGTCCAGAGCGGACTCTACGACGCCGACCGGACCGGGTGGCTCGCCGTGGCCCGGTTGGCGATGGGTTGGCCGCTGGCCGCGCTCGCCTTCGCCCTGACCGTGTGGGCGGTACGGCGGGCGGACGCCGCTATGGCTGCTGCCGGGGTCGAGGCTGCCGAGGTGGAGGCTGCCGGGGTCGACGGTGGAGCCGATGCTCAGGCGGGCAGCCCGAGCGCCGAGCGGAGCTGATCCTCCACGTCGACCGTGGTGACGAAGAGAAGTTCGTCACCGCCCTCGAGCGGGTCGTCCCGGTCCGGGACGATCACTCGCCCGCCCCTCAGGATCGTCACCAGTGCGGCATCGCGCGGCAGTTCGATGGTGCGCACGGGCTTGCCCGCCAGCGCGGTGGTGGCCGGGAGGGTGATCTCCACCAGGTTCGCCTTGCCCTGCCGCAGTGTCATCAGCCGCACCAGGTCGCCCACCGACACCGCTTCCTCCACCAGGGAGGCCAGCATGCGCGGTGTCGAGACGGCCACGTCGACACCCCACGACGAGTCGAACAACCACTCGTTGCGGGGGTCGTTGACTCGCGCCACGACCCGGTTCACACCGAACTCGGTCTTGGCAAGCAAGCTCAGAACCAGGTTCGACTTGTCGTCGCCCGTTGCCGCGATCACCACGTCGTAGGTGTGCAGGTGCGAGTCCTCGAGCGTGGCGAGCTCGCACGCGTCGGCCAACAGCCACTGCGCGTCGGGGATCGCCGCCGGGTCGACGTGATCGGCCTTTCGCTCGATCAACAGGACATGGTGCTGATTGCGACGCAGCTCGCGGGCGATCGAACGCCCCACCGCACCGGCGCCGGCAATGACAACTCTCATCGGAATCCGTCCGTCAGGTCGTGGGAATCGGGGGCCATGGGCTGTGAAGCCGTGGGGGCGTCGGACGTCACCTCAGGAGTCCTCCGGCGGTGGGTTGCCGGCGAGTGCGACGGCCTCTGCGACGCTGCCGCTCACCGCGGCGATCCACACCTCGTCGCCGGACTGCAGCACCGTCTTCCGGTCGGGCAGCAGACCCGCGCCGAACCGGATCACGAAGGCCACCCTCGAGCCGGTCGCCCGCTCGAGAGCGCCGACTCCGTGGCCGATCCACTGCTCGTGCAAGTGCAGACGTGCCACGGCCACCGTGCCCGACGGATCTCGCCACTTGGTCGGTTCGGACTCCTCGATCAGCGTGTGCAGGAACCGGTCGGTGGTCCACGGCACCGTTGCGACGGTCGGGATGCCAAGACGTTCGTAGACCGCGGCGCGCTTGGCGTCGTAGATTCGCGCGACCACCCGCTCCACACCGAACGTCTCGCGGGCCACACGGGCGGCGATGATGTTGGAGTTGTCGCCGGAGGACACGGCGGCGAACGCGTCGGCCTTGTCGATCCCGGCCCTGGTGAGCACGTCCCGGTCGAATCCCATTCCCTGCACCGTGGTGCCGGTGAACCCTGCCCCCAACCGTAGGAAGGCGTTCGCGTCGCGATCGATGACCGCGACCTCGTGACCTATGCGCGCGAGGGCGCAGGCCAGGGACGATCCGACCCGGCCGCACCCCATGACGACTACGTACAACACTGCTCCAGGTGCTCGGTTCGGGCGACGACCGCTTCGAGACGGCGGCCGAGGCGACGGTGGCTACGGCCCAAACCGTACAGCCGCCGCGCCCACCGTCCCACCCCGTGGGACCGTATTCGCGCCCCGGCGCGTTTCGAACGCGGACTACCCCTAGGCTCTGCTGCGTGTCCAAGCTATCGACGGCCACCAAAAGGCTGCTACTGGGCAGACCGTTCCGCAGCGACACGCTGGGGCACACCCTGCTGCCGAAGCGTATCGCGCTGCCCGTGTTCGCCTCAGACGCCATGTCGTCGGTCGCCTACGCACCCGAGGAGATCTTCCTCGTGCTGTCGGTGGCGGGTCTGAGCGCGTACACCTTCAGCTTGTGGGTGGGCCTGGCCGTTGCGGCCGTCATGGCCGTGGTGGTGGCCAGCTACCGCCAGAACGTGCACGCGTACCCGTCGGGGGGTGGTGACTACGAGGTCGCCACCACCAACCTGGGTCCGTCCGCGGGTCTGACCGTCGGCAGCGCGCTCCTGGTCGACTACGTACTCACGGTGGCCGTGTCGATCTCGGCGGCAGCGTCGAACATCGGATCGGCGATCCCGTTCGTCGAGGAACACAAGGTGCTCTTCGCGGTCACCGCCATCGCGGTGATCACCTCGATCAACCTGCGCGGCATCCGGGAGTCGGGGACCGCGTTCGCAATCCCGACGTACGCATTCATGATCGGCATGTTCATCATGTTGGCCTGGGGGCTGATCCGGGTGTTCCTCCTCGGCGACGACGTCGAGGCGGAATCGTCGAACTTCACACTCGTCGGCGACGATTCGCACCTGTACGGCATCGCGTTCGCATTCCTGCTCGCGCGTGCGTTCAGCTCGGGCTGTGCTGCACTGACCGGAGTCGAAGCGATCTCGAACGGGGTGCCTGCATTCCGTAAGCCGAAGTCCCGCAACGCCGCGACCACTCTTCTACTCCTCGGTCTGATCGGCATCACCCTGCTCCTCGGCATCATCGTGTTGGCCGAGAAGATCGGGGTGAAGTTCGCTGCCGACCCCGCCACCCAGTTGGCCGGCGCCCCCGCGGACTACCAGCAGAAGACGCTCATCGCCCAACTGGCCGAGGCCGTCTTCTCCGGGTTCCCGGTGGGCTTCTTCTTCATCACCACCGTCACGGCCCTGATCCTGGTGTTGGCCGCGAACACCGCATTCAACGGATTCCCGGTGCTGGGCTCGATCCTTGCGCAGGATCGCTTCCTCCCACGCCAGTTCCACACCCGTGGCGACCGGTTGGCCTTCAGCAACGGGATCCTCTTCCTCTCGGTGGCAGCCATCTCGTTCGTGGTGCTCTTCAACGCCGAGGTCACCAAGCTCATCCAGCTCTACATCGTGGGTGTCTTCGTCTCCTTCACCCTGAGCCAGACCGGAATGATCCGGCACTGGACGCGTCTGCTGCGGTCCGAGACCGATCCGGTGGCTCGGCGACGCATGCAACGGTCGCGGGTGATCAACTCGATCGGTCTGGCGATGACGGGCACGGTGCTTGTGATCGTGCTCATCACCAAGTTCGCCGCGGGAGCCTGGATCGCGATCGTCGCGATGATCGCGATCTTCGTACTCATGAAAGCGATTCGGCGTCACTACGACTCGGTGGCGACCGAGCTTGCCGACGTCGAGTGGGACGGCGTGCTACCCAGCCGCACACACTCGATCGTTCTCGTGTCCAAGCTTCACCGGCCCACCCTCCGAGCGCTCGCGTACGCGCGGGCAAGTCGCCCCGACACGCTCGAGGCGATCACGGTCAACGTCGACGAGGCCGATACGCGAGAGTTGGTGCAGCAGTGGGAGAAGAGCGACATCTCGGTGCCGCTGAAGGTGGTCGAGTCCCCGTACCGCGAGATCACCAAGCCCGTGCTCGACTACGTCCGGCGGGTGCGCCGTGATCAGCCCAGGGACGTGGTCACCGTCTTCATCCCGGAGTACGTGGTCGGCCACTGGTGGGAGCAGATCCTGCACAACCAGAGCGCTCTGCGTCTGAAGAGTCGACTGCTCTTCCAGCCCGGTGTCATGGTCACCAGCGTCCCCTGGCAGCTCAGTTCGAGTGCGAATGCTCGACAGGACTCGCTTCAGAACGCCCCGGGATCCCTGCGACGCGGGTACGAACCCCCAGCGGGGACATGAACGAGAGCCGCCCGAATGCGACGGCCGTCGGCCTGACCGGCTCGACCGTCGAGGTCCGCGTCGGGGGACCGGCGCACGGCGGATCGTGTGTGGCGCGGCACGACGGTCGAGTGGTCTTCGTCCGCCACACCCTTCCTGGCGAGATGGTACGGGTACGCATCACCGACGATCCGGGTAAGCGCTTCTGCCGCGGCGATGCGGTGGAGGTTCTCGAGCCCTCGCCGGACCGCATCGCCCCCCTGTGTCCGGTCGCGGGACCCGACCGCGGCGGGTGCTGCGACTTCTCGCACGTGGACCCGTCTGCGCTACGCGAGCTCAAGGCCACGGTTGTCGGCGATCAACTGCGCCGCCTGGCCGGTATCGACATTCCGGTGACGGTGCGTCCGGTCGGATCGGGCGCGCCCCGCGGTTGGCGCACGCGCACCGGGCTCGGTGTCGATGCCAACGGCAGAGCCGGTGTTCGAGGGTTCCGGAGCGAGAGGGTGATCACGGACGACAGGTGCGGACAGGGCGTACCCGCGGCGATGGTCGGACTTGGCGATCTGCGGTTCACACCGCACTCCCGAGTCCAGGTGGTCGTCGACTCCACCGGCTCCCGGCACGTGCTCGAGCTGCGGGCGCCACGCGGTGGCGAGCGCTCACGAGGCGGCCTGCGCGGGTCGGGTGGTCGCGACGCAGCCAGACGTGCTGCGACCGCCGCACGTACGGCAGCGAGCCGGGACGGTTCGGTGGAGGTGGTCGAGGGAACCGGCCGGGCCACCGAGCGGGTCGGTCCGCAGAGCTGGGTGGTCGACGCCGCCGGCTTCTGGCAGGCCCATCGGGACGCACCCGCGGTATACAGCGATGTGGTCGCCGAGTGGGCCCGGCCGTCCCCGGGAGCCACCGCATGGGATCTCTACTGCGGCGCCGGGGTGTTCGCGGCCCGGCTCGCCGAACAGGTCGGCGAGCGTGGGGCGGTATGGGGCCTGGAGGCGTCGGCGTCGGCGGTGCGAGACGGCGGTGTAGCCCTGAGCGCGATGCCGGAGGTCGTACTCGAGGTCGGGCGCGTCGAGCGGGTGCTGCGAGCGGGAACGACTCTGCCGACATCTCGGCCTCCCGAGGTGGTGGTGCTCGATCCACCCCGCTCCGGTGCCGGTCGTGCCGTGATCGAGAACCTCACAGCCGTGGGGCCGGAGCGAATCGTGCACATCGGCTGCGACCCGGCTGCCTTCGCTCGCGACGCGGGTGACTACCGCGCGCGCGGCTACCGACTGGCCCGGTTGGCCGGCTTCGACGCGTTCCCGATGACCCACCACGTGGAGGTGATCGGTCTGTTCGTTCCGGTGGGCGGGACACTCGTGTAGGGGATCGGGTACCCCGCGCATTAGGCTCGTCTGCGATGAACGTGATTGCCGACGTCCGAGGGCGCACCTGCCCGTGACGACTGAGAATTGGGATCGGCCCGCAGCCGCGCCGGCATGCCCGGTGCCGGCGCCGAACTCTGCCGCTGTTCGGGCGAGCGAGGCCGAGCGGCTGCGCTCGTTGCTGGTGGCCGTCGGTCGCGGGGATCGACGGGCATTCTCCGAGCTGTACGACCTGACGTCGTCGCGCATCTACGGCATGGTGCTGCGTGTTCTGCGTGATCCGGGGTTCAGTGAGGAGACCGCGCAGGAGGTGTTCCTGCAGATCTGGCGCACCGCCGACCGGTACGACCCGGCGCAGGGCTCACCGCTGGCATGGATGATGACGCTGGCACACCGGCGCGCGGTCGACCGGGTGCGTAGTGAGCAGAGCGGCACCGACCGCGAGGCTCTGTACGGATCGTCAACGCACAGTCCCGCGCACGATCAGGTGCTCGAATCGGTGACACAGAGCCTCGAGTCGGAGGCGGTGGTGCGCTGCCTGGACACTCTCACCGATACCCAGCGGGAGTCGGTGCGGTTGGCGTACTACAGCGGCCGGACCTATCGGGAGGTGGCCGAGGAACTCGGTGTCGCCGTTCCCACCGTCAAGTCCCGGATTCGCGATGGGCTGATCAAACTCAAGTCCTGCCTCGGGGTGAGCCTCGATGACTGACCCGATCGAGACCGACACCCTGATCACGGACTGGGCGTACGCGTATGCCCTCGACAGCCTCGACGCCGATCAGCACGCCGCTGTCGAGGCCGCCGTGGCCGCAGCGGATCCGGAGGTCGCAACGCGCTTCGCCACCGCTGTTCGCGAGGTGCACGAGGCGTTGGCCCTGATGTCGGCCACAACCGCGGTCGACGCCCCGCCGAGCCTTCGGGCCGCCCTGTTCTCCGATGTCGGGCTGCCCGAGGTCGGGGTTCCCGAGGTCGGTAGCGACTCTCCGGCACAGGGTTCGAGCGCGCCCGTCGTCTCTCTGGACGCCCGCCGCCGACGCCGATACCGAACCGCCGTCGCGGCAGCAGCTGCCGCGATCGTCGTCGCGACTGGCGTTTCGGTGATCGGAACCCTCGACCGCGACTCCGCGTCGGTGCCGGCGATCGCGTCGGCGCCGGAGACGGCCCCGGAGTCGATTCTGAACTCACCGGACGTGAAGTCGGCGTCCGCGGCGGTCACCGGCGGTGGCACCGCCACGGTGGCCTGGTCGCGGCGCAACGACGCCGCGGTGGTGACCCTGGACGGTCTGTCCGCACCCGCACCGGGGCGCGTGTTCGCGCTGTGGCTGATCGACGACGGGTCGGCGCCGCGCCCTGTCGGTCTCGTCGCTCCCGACCGCACGTCGAGAGCGGTGGTGGCGCGTCTGGGTTCGGCGGGCACACTTGCCGTCACCGTCGAGGCCGCAGCGGGTGCCGCCGCACCCACCACCACCCCGATCACCGCGGTCACGCTGAGCTGACAGTGGTATCGGCCACAATTCGCCCGGCCGTGCCACCTCGCAGGCCCGGTGGAGCGCGCGCGGAGAGGTCGGCCACTTCTCGTCGCGACCCATGAACTGCGCCGCGCCACGTAGACTCGACAGACCTCGAACGCGTGGGCGTGCGAGCGGGTGGAGGGAGAGATCTCGTTGGGTGTTCTCGATCGCGTGCGAACGCCTGCAGACCTTCGTGGCCTCGACCGGATCGAACTCGCGGCGCTGGCCGCGGAGATCCGCGAGTTCCTCGTCGAGAAGGTCTCCGCCACGGGCGGCCATCTCGGCCCGAATCTCGGCGTCGTGGAACTGACGCTGGCACTTCATCGAATCTTCGATTCCCCCAACGATCCGATCATCTTCGACACCGGCCACCAGGCGTACGTGCACAAGATCGTCACCGGTCGTGCCGACGGATTCGACACCCTGCGCAAGGAGGGCGGTCTCTCCGGCTACCCGGCGCGCGCAGAGAGTGAGCACGACTGGGTGGAGTCCTCACACGCCTCGGCAGCCCTGTCCTACGCGGACGGTCTGGCGAAGGCGTTCGAGCTGACCGGCCAGCGTGATCGTCACGTGGTGGCCGTGGTCGGGGACGGCGCGCTCACCGGTGGTATGTGCTGGGAGGCGCTCAACAACATTGCGGCCGGCAGCAACCGGTCGGTGGTGATCGTCGTCAACGACAACGGTCGTTCCTACTCTCCGACCATCGGAGGTATGGCAGAGCACCTCGCGGCGCTTCGGTTGCAGCCCGGCTACGAGCGCTTCCTCGACAACGGACGGCGTGCGGTCCGTCGCCTCCCGGTGGTGGGCGGGCCCGCGTACAAGCTCCTGCACGGCATCAAGGCGGGGCTCAAGGACGCGGTCAGCCCTCAGGTGATGTTCACCGACCTCGGCATCAAGTACCTCGGTCCGGTCGACGGTCACGACGAAGCGGCCCTCGAGTCGGCGCTGCGCCGCGCCCGCGCATTCGGCGGGCCCGTGGTGGTGCACGCGGTCACGCGTAAGGGAATGGGCTACTCGCACGCCGAGAACGACGAAGCCGACCAGATGCACTCCACCGGTGTCATCGATCCCGTGACCGGGCAGGCGAAGTCGTCGCCGGCGGTGGACTGGACGTCGGTCTTCTCGGCCGAGCTGATCGGGATCGGCGCCACGCGCGAGGACGTCGTGGCGATCACCGCCGCCATGGCCGGGCCGACCGGTCTCGCGCCCTTCGGTGAGGCCTACCCCGACCGCTTCTTCGACGTGGGCATCGCCGAACAGCACGCGCTGACATCGGCCGCAGGTCTGGCCCTGGGTGGACTGCACCCGGTCGTCGCCATCTACTCCACGTTCCTCAACCGTGCCTTCGACCAGCTGCTGATGGACGTGGCGCTTCTGAAACTTCCCGTCACCCTGGTTCTCGACCGCGCGGGTGTGACCGGGTCGGACGGAGCCAGTCACAACGGCATGTGGGATCTCTCGCTACTGGCGATCGTTCCCGGCATCCGTGTCGCCGCTCCGCGCGACGGGTCGACGCTTCGCGAGGAACTGGGGGAGGCGCTCGCAGTCTCCGATGGTCCGACCGCTCTGCGTTTCCCGAAGGGTGCCGTGGGGGAGGATCTTCCCGCAGTGAGGCGACTGGACTCGGTGGTCGATGTCCTGAGCGAGTCCGACAGTCGGGACGTGCTGCTCGTTGCGGTCGGGTCCATGGCGTCCACGGCCATCGATGTTGCGGCTGCGCTGGGCGAGCACGGCGTCGGTGCCACGGTTGTGGATCCGCGGTGGGTGATCCCCGTGCCGGAGTCGCTGGTGAAGTTGGCGGCCGAGCATGCCCTCGTGGTGACCATCGAGGACAGTGGGCTGCACGGAGGTGTCGGATCGGCGGTGTCGGCTGCCCTTCGCTCGTCCGGGGTCGACGTGCCGTGCCGCGATCTCGGTGTGCCACAGCGGTTCCTCGACCACGCTGCCCGCGATGCGATCCATGCCGAGATCGGCCTGACCGCCGCGGACATCACACGTCGAGTTCAGGGCTGGTTGGGCGCAGCCGGGGGACCGGCGGGCTGATCAGACCCGGCGGTTGGATCCGGCCCGGTTTCCGCAACGGCGTCGAGGGCCCGAACGAGCACGGGTACGGTCACTCGGCGCTGCCAGGGTCGGGCGCCCGACCGTGCGAGGAACGCGTCGATCGTGTCCGCCACGTCGGCCTCGGATGCAGGTGGTGTCCAGTCCCACAGCAGACGCCGCAGGATGTCCGGGGTGAGCAGGTTCTCCACCGGGACGGCGAGGCGTTCGCCGAGTTCGGTCATCTCCGCCCGCGCTCGACTCAACCGTGCCGCTGCCTCCGGGTTCCGGCGGGCCCAGCGTCCGGGAGGCGGTGGACCGTTGAACGGTGGTGTGAGCGGGGGGAGTTCGTGCTCGGGCAGTGCTCGGGCGCGGGCCAGAGCCTCCACCCAGACGCCGCTGGTTCGACGCTGACGCGGTCCACCGAACACCGGTAGTGCCCGCAACTCCGCCACGCCGGCCGGGTCTGCCGTCGCCGCCGCCACGATCGCGGAGTCGGGGAGAATGCGGTTCGGTGCGATATCGCGTCGCTCGGCGATCTGATCGCGCGTGGTCCACAACTCGCGCACCGCTGCCAACGCCCGAGGCGTCCTGACCGATGTGATTCCCGACGTTCGTCGCCACCGATCGGGCTTGGGCGCCGCAGGTCCGCTGGTCCTGATGTGTTCGAATTCCTCGGCCGCCCAGTCGATCTTGCCCTGCTCGGTCAGTTCCTGCGCCATTGCGTCGCGGAGCTCGACGAGCACCTCGACGTCGAGCGCCGCGTAGTTGAGCCAGGTGTCCGGTAGCGGTCGCGTCGACCAGTCCGCAGCGCCGTGGCCCTTCTGTAGAGACAATCCCAGGACTCGTTCGACGATGGCGGCCAGACCGACACGATCGAAGCCGGCCAGCCGCCCTGCGAGCTCGGTGTCGAACAGTCGCGCGGGCCGCATGCCCAGTTCCGCCAGCCCCGGTAGGTCCTGATCGGCCGAATGCAGTACCCACTCGAGGTCGTTGACCACAGCGCCGAAGGGCTCGAGGGCGTCGGGTCCGGCCTCGGCGACGATCGGTATCGGGTCGAGCAGTACAGTTCCGGCGCCATCGCGGCGGAACTGCAGAAGGTAGGCACGCGCGGAGTAGCGGAAGCCGGACGCCCTTTCGGCGTCCACCGCCAGTGGTCCGCTGCCGTCGGCCAGTCGACGGGCAGCCTCGAGCGCCCCACGCACGGTGTCGGTGACAGCGGGCACACCGTCGCGCGGAGCCAGCAACGGAACCGGCTCTGCATTCTTCGGCTCGCTCATGACACCCTCATGGCTGTCGACTCTATGCCCGTGGTCACCGCCGCTACGCCCGTGGTCACCGCCCGGTATCGCGGAGCCCCACCGATCCCAGACGGGTGACGCCGGCCGGGGGCAGACCCGCGGCGTATGCGAGCACCTCGCCGAACGCCTCCACGTGAACATCCAGCTCATCGGTGACAGCCGTCCAGGAAGCGCGGAGTTCGAGCTGGTGGGCACGCGGAGGCCCGACGATATCGCCGTAGCGCACGGAACTGGTGGAGGTCACCGTGCCGCCGAGCGCGGTCTGCAGGGCCGACCCCGCATTCTCCGAGCGAGCGGAGAATGCGTCCACCAGCCAACTCCATGCCACCTCCGGCAGCAGCGGATCGGCGGCGAGGGAGGCGTCGACGTCGGCCTGGATGTAGGCGACCAGGCGCATGGTTCCGTTCCACGCCTCGTCGCCTGCGGGGTCGTACAGCAGGATGAGTCGGCCGAAGGCGTCCCCGTCGCTCTGCTCGGCGATGACGTCGCTCTCCGGGTGACGCACCTCGGCACCGATCGCGTAGCTGTACGGCGCGAGACGTTGAGGGGGCCTGATCGGCCCGACCTCGATGTCCGGGTGCACGCTGGCGCGCAGCATGGCGTCGATCGCCGCACGGAAGGGTGCCGGATCGGCGGCATCGGACGTGGTCACAGTGTCGGACGCTATCGCTGACCACGGAGGCCGTCGTGGAGGCGCGCCGCACCCGTCCGATCGCCCGTGGGATCATGGAAGCAATGAGTACCGACACGTCCTCGCGCCGCCATCTCCCCGACGCCCCTCTGCTGGTGGCGGCCCGTGGTGGGGTACCTGAGCGCAGACCGGTCTGGTTCATGCGCCAGGCCGGGCGTTCCCTACCCGAGTACCGCAAGGTGCGCGAGGGGGTCGCGATGCTCGATTCGTGCTTCGACCCCGCGTTGGTCTGCGAGATCACACTCCAGCCGATCCGACGTCACGGTGTCGACGCAGCGATCCTGTTCTCCGACATCGTCGTTCCGCTGCGTGCCGCCGGTATCGACCTCGACATCGTCGCCGGCACCGGACCGGTGATCGCCTCACCCGTTCGATCGGCAGCCGACGTGGCGGCGCTTCCGTCCCTGGACCGCGGTGCCGTCGCGCCTGTCGCCGAGGCCGTCCGGTTGCTCACGGCCGCCCTGGGGCAGACCCCGCTCATCGGATTCGCCGGGGCACCCTTCACTCTCGCGTCATACCTCGTCGAGGGCGGTCCCAGCCGCAACCACGAGAAGACCAAGGCCCTCATGCATGCAGATCCGGCCGCGTGGCACGCACTGTTGTCCGCGCTGACCGAGATCACCACCACGTTCCTCGACGTTCAGATCGCCGCCGGTGTCGACGCCGTTCAACTCTTCGACTCGTGGGCCGGAGCGCTCTCGCTCGCGGAGTACCGCGAGTATGTGTTGCCGCACTCGGCGCGGGTGTTCGATGCCGTCGCCGCCGCCGGCGTGCCCCGCATCCACTTCGGGGTCGGGACCGGGGAATTGCTCGGGGCCATGGGTGAGGCCGGCGCGGATGTCGTCGGTGTGGACTGGCGCGTCCCGCTGGACGAGGCCGCCCGACGCGTCGGGCGAGGGAAGGCGTTGCAGGGCAACCTCGATCCCTCGCTGCTCTTCGCCGGTCGCGACGTGGTCGAGGCCGGTGTTCGGCGTGTGCTCGCCGACGCCGACCGCGCTGTCGAGGCCGGAGCGCTGGGACACATCTTCAACCTCGGGCACGGGGTCCTGCCGGAGACCGATCCTGACGTGCTCACCTCGGTGGTGGAGCTGGTGCACTCGCTGTGAGTCGGATCGCCGTCATCGGTGCCGGGATCACCGGCCTCGTCGCGGCGTTCCGGGCCCGGACGACGTTCGGTCCCGACGCCGACATCGTCGTGGTCGAGTGTGCCCCTCGCAGCGGGGGCAAGCTCGTCACCGCAGCAACGTCGAGCGGTCCACTGGACATGGGCGCCGAGGCGTTCATCGCACGCCGACCCGAGGTGGCCGCTCTGGCGGCCGAACTGGGGTTGAGCGATCAGGTGGTACACCCGGCGCCCGTTTCCCCGCTTGTTCGCGCCGCAGGTGAGCTGCACCCCATCCCCACGAGAACTCTCATGGGCATCCCGTCGACGGCGCAGTCACTGGTCGGTCTCGTCGACTCCGCCACCATCGCGAAGGTGGAGGCCGAGCCGGACCGCGAGTTCGAGTGGACCCCCGGATCCGACATCAGCGTCGGTGCCCTCGTCCGGGACAGATTCGGGGAGCAGGTCGTCGCTCGAAGCGTGGACCCACTGCTCGGCGGTGTGTACTCCGGTTCAGCCGAGACGATCGGCGTACGGGCGGCAGTGCCGACGCTGGCTGCCGCTCTGGACGCCGCCGCATCAGGGTCGGGTGCGCTCTCGCTCACTGCCGCCGTTGGCGCCGCACTGCCACCGCCGTCGTCCGGCCCGGTGTTCGGGTCCTTCCGCGACGGGTACGCGACGCTGCTCGACGCGCTGCGCGTCGCAGCGGACGTCCAGCCGATGATCGGCGTGGCGGCCACGGCCGTGCGGCCGGACGGTTCGCGCTGGGTGGTCGACCCGGTCGGAACCGTCGACGGAGTCGTGCTGTGCGTACCGGCCCCGGACGCCGCTGCCCTGATCGGTGGTCGTGCACCGGGACTGGGCCGGATCCAGCTCGCGAGCTCGGTGGTTGCGGCCCTGCAGTTCGATGCGATCGAGCTGCCCGAGAACAGTGGTGTGCTCGTTGCGACAGGCGAATGTGATCGAACGGGCCGCCCGCTCGACGCCAAGGCCTTCACTCTCTCGAGTCGCAAGTGGCCGCATCTCGCCGAGCGCGGGGTCTCGATCGTCCGTGCCTCGTTCGGCCGATTCGGCGACGACGCCATCGTCCATCGTGCCGACGAGGAGATCATCGCCGCCGCGCGCCGCGATCTGGAAGCGGTGCTCGGGATTGCGGCGGCGCCGTCCGAGGCCGTCGTGCAGCGGTGGTTCGGGGGGCTGCCGCAGTACGGCCCGCACCACCAGTCCCTCGTGGCGGACATCGAGGCCGACGTGGCGCGGTGTCCCGGCCTGGAGGTCGCCGGGGCCTTCCTGCACGGAGTGGGTGTCCCGGCGTGCATCGCCTCGGCAGGGTCCGCCGTCGAGCGTCTGGCGGCCTCGCTCGCAGCGTGACGTCGGCGGCCACCGTGGCACCATGGAGGCATGGCACGACTGGACTACGCAGCCCTCAATTCCACTCTCCGATACCTGATGTTCTCGGTGTTCAAGGTTCGCCCCGGGGTCCTCGGCGCCGATCGTGAAGCCGCGCTGAAGGAGGCGAGAGCCTTCTTCGATGCGCTCGAGGACACCGACGTCGTCGTTCGCGGGTTCTACGACGTGGCCGGGATGCGCGCCGACGCGGACTTCATGATCTGGACGCACGCTCAGCGGATCGAGGATCTGCAGAAGGTGTACTCGGACTTCCGCCGCACCACCGAGCTCGGTCGTGCCAGCGACCCGGTGTGGAGCAACGCTGCTCTGCACCGTCCGGCCGAGTTCAACAAGAGTCATGTCCCGGCATTCCTCGCCGGCGAGGACCCCGGCAACTACATCTGCGTCTACCCGTTCGTGCGTTCACTGGACTGGTACCTGCTGCCCGACGACGAGCGACGCACGATGCTCGCAGACCACGGGAAGGCAGCGCGGGGCTACAAGGACGTGCGCGCCAACACCGTGCCGTCCTTCGCTCTCGGCGACTACGAGTGGATACTCGCCTTCGAGGCTCCCGAGCTCGACCGGATCGTCGACCTGATGCGTGATCTGCGCGCAACCGAAGCCAGACGTCATGTCCGTGAGGAAATCCCGTTCTACACCGGTCCGCGGGTCGAGCTCGAACAGCTGGTGTCCTCGCTCCCGTGAGCCGCACGCACATGGCCCACTGGGGCATGTTCACCGCGCAGGGTCGCGACGGCGACGTCGTTGCACTCGATCCCCATGCAGGCGATCTCGACCCCTCGCCGATTCTGGGAAACATCGTCGGGTCCGTCACGCACCGGGCTCGGGTTCGGCGTCCGGCCGTGCGTCGCGGGTGGCTCGAGTCGGGGCCGGGCCCGTCCGACAGGCGGGGCAACGACGAGTTCGTCGAACTCGAGTGGGACGAGTTCCTCGACCTTCTCGCCGGCGAATACCGGCGGGTTCTCGATACGCACGGTAACCGCGCCGTGTACGGAGGTTCGTACGGGTGGGCCAGTGCCGGCCGGTTCCACCACGCCCAGAGCCAGCTCCATCGCTTCCTCAACACGATCGGTGGCTATGTCCGGTCGGTCAACAGCTACTCGCTCGGCGCCACGGCCGTGATCATGCCGCGGGTGGTGGGGACACACTGGAAGCTGTTCGCCCGATCCACCTCGTGGGATCTGATAGCCGAGAACACCGAGCTGATGGTGTGTTTCGGTGGGGTCCCGGTGAAGAACACCGGAATCAACCACGGCGGTACATCGAACCATCCGGCTCGGCGCGCGCTGGACCGGCTGCGCGCTCGCGGTGGGCGGATCGTCTCGATCTCCCCGCTCGCCGACGACATACACGGCGACGCGCATCGGCTCTCGCCCCGCCCCGGAACCGACGTCGCCCTCATGCTCGCGCTGGCGCACGTGCTGGTGACGGAGGAGTTGCACGACACGGTGTTCCTCGAGCGGTACTGCACGGGGTTCGACCGCTTCGAGGACTATCTCCTCGGCAGATCCGACGGGCTCGCGAAGGACCCGGCCTGGGCATCGACGATCACCGGGATCGACGCCCAGTCGATCACCGGCCTGGCGCGTGAGATGGCCGCACACACCACGTTCGTCTCGGTGACATGGTCGCTGCAACGCATACGCGGCGGTGAGCAGGCGCCCTGGATGGGGGTGACGCTCGCGGCCATGCTCGGGGGTATCGGTACCGCCGGAGGCGGATTCGGCCACGGGTACGGGTCGATGAACGAGCCTGGACTCGCGCCGGTGCCGTACCCGCTGCCCACGCTCGGCCAGGGGGTCAACCCGGTGACCGAGTTCGTGCCGGTCGCCGCGATCTCGGACATGCTGCTGCACCCGGGTGAGCAGTTCGACTACGACGGTCGCGTGCTCACGTACCCCGACATTCGACTGGTGCACTGGGCGGGCGGCAACCCCTTCCATCATCACCAGGACATCTCGCGGCTCCGGCGTGCGCTCGCGCGCCCGGAGACCATCGTGGTGCACGATCCGTACTGGACACCGATGGCTCGGCACGCCGATTTCGTGGTGCCGTCGACGACCAGCCTCGAACGCGACGACCTCAGCTGCACCCGCAACGATCCACTGCTGGTGGCGATGCAGCAGGTGGTTCCGCGCTTCGCCCACGCTCGTGACGACTACGACACGCTCGGGGCGCTGGCTGCGAGACTCGGTGTGGGCGAGGCGTTCACCTGCGGGCGCACCGCAGCTCAGTGGATTCGCACGCTCTACGACGAGTGGCGCGGACATGTGCTGCGCTCGGGTGCACATGCGCCGGGGTTCGACGATTTCTGGGACGCGGGCAGTGTCGCGATGGACACCGAGGACGGATTGATCGCATTCGAGGACTTCGTGCGAGATCCGGTCGCCGAGCCGCTGCGCACGCCGAGCGGTCGCATCGAGATCTTCTCCGAGGACATCGACGGGTTCGGCTACGACGACTGTCGTGCCCACCCGTCCTGGATCGAGCCGGACGAATGGTTGGGAAGTGCGCGAGCCGAGCGGTTCCCCCTGCATCTGATCGCCAACCAGCCGCGCACCCGCCTGCACAGTCAGCTCGATCACGGCAAGGTCAGTCAGGATTCGAAGGTGGCCGGCCGTGAGCCGATACGTCTGCATCCCGCCGCGGCCGCCGAGCGCGGAATCTCCGGTGGTGACGTGGTGCGGGTGTTCAACGACAGGGGAGCGTGCCTGGCGGGCGCGGTGATCGACGACAGCGTCGCCCCGAGGGTGGTGCAGCTGTCCACCGGAGCCTGGTACGACCCGCTGGACCCGGCCGATCCGACATCGATGTGCGTGCACGGCAACCCGAACGTGCTCACGGCGGATGTGCCGGCGTCGTCGTTGTCGCGCGGGTGCACCGGCCAGCACGTCCTGGTGGAGATCGAACGCTGGTTCGGCGAGGTGCCGCCCATTCGTGCGTACGACCAGCCGCGGTTCGTCGACCGGGCCGCGCTGGGCGCGCGGTGAACCTCGGACGGACGCGGCTCAGAAGTACACGCGGGTGATCGTCTCGGCCACCAGCGCCGGCTTGTCGGCGCCCTCGATCTCCATCGTGGCGATGACCGTCATCTGCACGGCGCCGCCGGGAAGCTCGGATGCGGCCGCCACCGTCGACTGCAGGCGAATGCGCGCGCCGACCGGTACCGGATTGATGAAGCGCACCTTGTCGGACCCGTAGTTCACCGCAAGCTTCGCCCCGGGGAAGCTGTAGGTCTGACCGGCCAGCAGCGGGATCAGCGACAGCGTGAGGAAGCCGTGCGCGATCGGTCCGCCGAACGGGCTCTCCGCCTTGGCGCGCACCGGATCGATGTGAATCCACTGGTGATCCCCGGTCGCGTCCGCGAACTTGTCGACGCGGTCCTGAGTGATCTCGAGCCATGGGCTGGTACCGAGTGAGTTGCCGATCGAACCGAGCACGTCCGATGCGGACGACAGAGTTGTCATGGGTTCGACACTAGTTCGATCCAACCCCGGTGTGTGGCTACTCGGCAGCGTGTGCCGGGACCAGGGTCAGCGAGATCGAGTTGATGCAGTACCGCTGGTCGGTCGGAGTGGGATACCCCTCACCCTCGAACACGTGCCCCAGATGGCTGTGACAGTTCGAGCAGATCACCTCGGTGCGAACCATGCCGAGCGAGCGATCCTTCTTCAGGACCACGGCCGAGGAGTTCGCGGGATCGAAGAACGACGGCCACCCGCAGTGGGACTCGAACTTCTCGGTGCTGCGGAACAGTTCCTGCCCGCAGGCCCGGCACCGGTAGATGCCCTCCGTGGTGGTGTCGGTGTACTCGCCCACCCCGGGGCGCTCGGTTCCTGCCTGGCGCAGGACGGCGTACTCGGCGGGGGTGAGCTTCTCGCGCCACTGGGCGTCGGTCAGCTTGTACGCGGGATCATCGTTGGCGACAGCTTTCATGCCCCAACGCTAATACTGCGAGAGCCCTCACGCAGTTTTCGCAGGTGAGCGGTCCGGCCCGACCTCTCGCAGTTCGGGTGGGTCGATCCCGTCGTCGAGTCGACCGGCGGCGCGCGCCCGCAGGTAGCGCCCGACGAGGACGGTGGTGATGGCGATGATGAGAAGGCTCCAGCCGAACGTCGTCTTCATGTACTCGGCGGCGCGGCCGGTCGTGGGGAAACGACCGGTCAACCAGCTGTCGTAACTCATGAATCCGTAGACGGCGAGCCAGGCCGGCCAGTTCCGCATCATCGAGTTCCGCAACACCACGGTCAGCAGAAGCGGGAACAGCATCATCGAGTAGTACATCTGGCTCAGCGAGGACAGCAGCCACGACGCCGTCAGCAGCACACCGCTGGTGGTGCTGACGAAGAGCAGGTCGTCGTGTCGATAGAAGCGCCACAGGAGGTAGAGCGCCACCACCGTCAGCACGGCGAACAGCGCCTGGATCGACACCGTCAGCCACGTCGGGAGGCCGTAGTAGAGCGCATTGCCGGTGATCGAGGAGTTGTAGTAGTCCCGGGTCTCGGACAGATACGGCACGGTCCGACGCACGAAGGCCATGGGGTCCACCGACAGCGGCCAGGCCAGCGCCGTGAGCACCGCCGGTACCGCGAGCGCCGTCACGAACACCCGCCACTGTCCGCGCACCAGTGGGATCAACAGCAGCGGGGCGAGGGTCGGCTTGATGGCGAGGGTCAGACCTATCGCCGCGCCCGACCAGTACTGCTTGCGCCGCAGCAGCAGGAACAAGAAGCACACTTCGCCGAGCAGGACGAGACCGTTGACATTGGTGAACACCAGGGTGTTGGTGACGGTCTCGGAGTAGAAGGCGAACAGCAGGGCCACCGGTGTCAGCGGTGAGGACCACCGCACCTGGAACATCCGAAGCAGCAGCACGACCGCCGCGATGATCGCGATGGTGTTGATGCCGATGAAGAACCAGCGCGCGCGTTCGGGATCGATCACGGCCAGAGGTGCCATGAGCAGGGTGCCGCTCGGCGGGTAGAGGTAGTGGGGATCGGTCGAGGAGAAATCCGCCGTGTACACCGGGCGGCGATTGAGGAAGGCCAGCGCGGCCTGGTAGACGGGCGCGAAATCGTCCGTCCGGAAGCCGTTCACGGCCTTGACCAGGGCACGATTGAGGATGGTCATGACGGCCAAGGGCCACACGACGTAGTTGATCAGTCGCGCGGTGGTCTCGGCCGTCCGGGGCTCCCACGATCGCATCAGCACGCGCGAACGGTACACCGCGCGAGCACGCGGTACCCAGCAGCGACCCTCTTCGGTGTGATTAGGTGAGGCTTATCTGAATTAGGGTAGCCTCAGCAGTTCTTGCCGGATTGCGAAGGAGTGCCGATGTCCACCCGCCCGAGTTCCCGTACGACCCTGCTCATTGCCGCCGCACTTGCAGCGGGTGTGTTGACCGCCTGCGGGACAGAGACGGCCGACCCCGACCTCGTGGTGTACGTGGGCCGCAACGAAGCGCTGATGACGCCGCTGATCGAGAAGTTCGAGCAGCAGAGCGGCCTGACGGTCAGCGCGCGCTACGCCGCAACACCCGAAACCACCGCCACACTCCTCGAAGAGGGCGACGCGAGCCCCGCCGACGTCGTGGTGACCCAGGATGCCGGCGCGCTCGGCGTGCTCGGTGACCGCGGGTTGCTCGAACCCCTCCCCGGTGACGTCCTCGGCGCCGTCCCGACCACGTACTCCGACGCCGACGGCCGATGGGTGGGGGTCACCGGCCGATCACGGGTCATGGTCTACAACCCCGATCGCGTGAGCGAGGCAGAGCTACCCCGCCGTGTCGAGGCGCTCACCGACCCGATGTGGAAGGGCCGCGTCGGATTCCCGCCCGGTAACGCCTCGTTCCACTCCTTTGTGACGGGTTTCCGTGTCGCACGCGGAGACGATGCCGCGCGAACGTGGCTCAGCGCGATGGCGGCCAACGACGCCCGCACCTACGACAACAATCTGCTGGTACTCGATGCCGTCGAGTCCGGGGCCCTCGATGTGGGCCTGATCAACCACTACTACTGGTTCGAGAAGTCGGCGGAGGTCGGGGCGAGCGGTATGCGGTCGAAACTCGCATTCGCCGAGGCCGGTGATCCCGGAGCACTGGTCAACGTCTCCGGTGCCGGAATCCTCGGCGACGACCCCGACGCCGCGACGTTCGTTCGGTTCCTCGTCGGTGAGCAGGCCCAGCGGTACTTTGCCGACACCGTGTTCGAGTACCCACTCGCCGCCGGGGTGCCCACCCCGACCGGCCTGCCAGCGCTCGACTCCCTGCGCGGACCACTTGTCGACCTGTCCGATCTCGCCGATCTCGAGACGTCGGTGCGGATGATCCGCGAGGCCGGTCTGGCGTGAGGGCCCGTACTCGCGAGCGGGCGCACCGAACGTCGATGCGGCGCAGTGCGGCCGGGCCACCGACTGCCCTCGTGGCGGCCGCCACCGTCGCGGCCGCCTGCGCGCTGCTCCCGGTGATCTTCCTCGCGATCCGCCTGATCGACATCGGCGGCGGCGGGATCGTCGAGGTCCTCGGCCGACCGGGGTTCGTCGACGTGGTCACCCGCAGCGTCGCGCTCGCCGGTGCGGTTGCCCTCACCTGCGCCGCGCTCGGTGTGGCCACGGCGATGCTGCTCGCGCGGCGACGGTGGCCCGGTGGCGGCCTGTGGTCGGTGGTGGCCGTGCTGCCGCTGGCAATGCCGTCGTACGTCGCCGGGCTGGGATGGCTCGCAGTGCGTCCGGACTGGAGTGGACCCGTCCCATCGTGGATGGTGCTCTCGGCCGTGTGCGCGCCGTACGTGACCCTGCCGGTACTGGCCGCGTTGCGGTCCGCGGACCCGGATGCCGTCGACGTCGCACGTTCGCTCGGTGCGGGGCCGGTATCGGCGTGGTGGCGCGTGACGCTGCCGCAGATCGCGCCGGCAGCGGCAGCGGGGACCCTGTTGGTCGTGCTGTACGTGCTGGCGGACTTCGGCGCCGTCGCCATCTTCCGTGAACGCGTCCTGACCGTGGTGATTGCGCGGGAGTTCCAATCGCTCATCGGGCGCGAGAGCGCCTTCGTGCTGGCGGCGGCGCTCGTGGTGATCGCAACCGCGGTCGTGGCACTCGAGCGGGCAGCTCGCGATCGCGGAGCGCGGTGGCGGGTGGGATCTGGTGTGCGTCGTCCGGGCGCCGCACGCGCGGCGCGATGGTTCGAGGCACCGCTGTTGGCAGTGGTGCTCGCGGCGCCGGTGGTGGCCGTGGTGGTTCCCATCGGTGCCCTGCTCGGACGACTGCAGGACGCTCGCCCCGGGGTGTTCGACGCAGGTGAAGTTCTTGCCGCGCTGAGCAGCACCGCGTCGGTGGCCGCCGCCGCCGCCCTGGTTGCCCTCGCGCTGTCGCTGCCCATCGCCGCGCTGACCGCCCGTTACCGAGGAACCCTGGTGACGACCATCGAGACGTCCGGCTACGCCGGCCACGTCCTACCCGGTCTGGTGGTGGCGCTCGCGCTGGTGTTCTTCACCCTGCGGGCGGCGCCCGAGCTGTACCAGAGCGTCACCGTTCTGGTGTTCGCGTACGTGGTGCTCATGCTTCCCAAGGCCATCGGAACGGGACGTACCGCTCTCGAACAGGTCCCACCGTCGATGGCCGAAGCTGCTCGCTCCCTCGGGCGGGGCAGAATCGGTGCAGCCGCGACGACCGGTCGGCTCGCAGCTCCGGGGCTCGCGGCCGGGACACTCCTGGTGATGTTGACAGCGATGAAGGAACTGCCCGCCACTCTGGTCCTGCGGCCCAGCGAGCTGGACACCCTTGCCACCGAGATCTGGAGTCGAACATCCACTGGGGCCTACGGAGCCGCTGCGCCCTTCGCCCTGGCCCTGGTGTTGGTGGCCTCGGTTCCGGCGGTCGCGCTCACCCGGATCCGGGGCGCGTGATGAGTGACCCCGGCGATCTTCGGGTGATCGGTGTGCACGCCCGCCACGGCCGCGCGGAGGTGCTGCGAGGTGTCCACCTGCACGTGCCGCAGGCGAGCGTGGTTGCGGTGCTGGGGCCGAGCGGGTGCGGCAAGACCACCCTGCTGCGCGCTCTCGCGGGACACCACCCGGTGAGCGCGGGGCGTATTCTTCTCGGCTCCCGGGAGATCGTCGGACCGGGTGTTGATGTTCCGCCCGAGCGGCGCTCGATCGGGTTGGTGCCTCAGGAGGGTGCTCTCTTCCCGCACCTGTCCGTGCGCGAGAACGTCTCCTTCGGCCTCCGGCCGGTCCTGTCGTTCACCCAGCGCCGGGGTTCGATGCGTGCCCCGGACGCCGACGCGCGCGTGCGAAGAATGTTGACACTGGTGGGTCTCGAGGGGTTCGAACGCAGGCGCCCTCACCAGCTCTCGGGCGGTCAACAGCAACGGGTGGCGCTGGCTCGGGCCTTGGCACCGGCGCCGCGGGCATTGCTGCTCGACGAGCCGTTCTCGGCTCTCGACGCGCGTGTGCGCGAGAGCGTTCGCGCAGACGTGCGGGAGGTGCTGGGCCGTGAGGGATGCACCGCTGTGCTGGTCACCCACGACCGCACCGAAGCGTTCTCCATCGCTGATTCCGTGGCGGTGATGTGTGACGGGGTGGTGGTGCAGCAGGGCACCCCGCAGGAGGTCTACCAGCGCCCGGTCGATCTGCGTACCGCGCAGCTGACGGGGCCGACGTTGCTGGTGGACCCCGCCGACGTCGAGCACGGTCCGTCGCGACCTGATGGTGCCGGCGTGGCCACCCTGACGACTCCACTCGGTCCCGTCGAGGCACAGGGTCACGGAGGGCACCTGATGCTGAGGCCCGAACAACTGCGCCAACGACCCGGTGGGGTCGAGGCCGTGGTGACGGCGTCCGTGTTCGGAGGAGCGTCGAGCGATCTTCGGATTCGCCTGGCCGACGGCGGGGAGTACCCGATGTCGATCTCCGGTGTCGCTCCCTCGGTCGGCGACCGGCTCGAGGTGGGCGTCGAGGGCTACGGGTGGCTGCTGCCGCGTTGAGGTCTCAGGGGTCGGGCGAGCCGTGTGCTCAGGACGGGCAGGCCGTGCCGTCGCTGCCCGTGGCGGCGTCGTCGGTGTAGGCCAATACCGCCGCGCGCACACACCCCGACAGCACGCTCGACGGGTGTCCCAGCCCGGCCCAGGTGACGGTGCTCGTCGCAGCACCGGCCGCCGACACCGATCCGCGCACGGTGTCGATGCCTCCGTTGCCGCTCACCGGGTCGGCGGCACCGCTGAGCAGCAGCACGGGCACGGAGAGGTCGGTCGGCAGGGGAGCGGGAGCAGTGGTGGGCCACCCCGTGCACGACGCCAGGTCGAGGGCGGCCTCGGACCCGAAGAGTGGGTACTGGGCGGTCCACGCGGCGCGGACCTGCCGGATGCGATCCGGTGTGGGCACCTGCCCGCCGTCGGTGCACCGGCTGACGTACTGCCCGTCGCTGCCGGTACGGGCGAGGGCCGCGTTCACCAACGCCGTCAGCGGTCCCGCATCACCGCGCAGAGCAGCCGCGAGGGCATCGGACAGAACGGTGGTGCGCGCAGCCGGGTCCGTCGGGGAGCCGAAGGCGAGTGTCTGCGCAAGTGCAGTGGTGACCGCGTGTGCGGACAGCGAGCCGAGTTGTCCGTCGCGGGCCCGCTGGACGACCGTCGTCGCCGAGGCTCGCGGGTCCGGTCCCAGGGAGCAGGCCGTGGCAGTGCACCGAGCGGCGAAAGCGTCGAAGGCGGCCTCCTGGCCGCGCACCGTCTGCTCCATCGAGGTGGTCACGTCGACCCCCGCCGGTGCGGGGGAGTCCAGGATCAACCGCGACACGCTCTTCGGGAAAGCCCGCGCGTAGGCCAGCGCCACCGCGGCGCCGTTGCCCGCACCGATGATCGCAAGGGTGTCGACCTTCCACGCGTTGCGTAGGGCCTCGAGGTCGGAGGCGCTCTGGCTCAACCCGAACGCCAACGCGTCGGGCTGCAGGAAGTCTGTGCACGCGACGGTTGCCGCTCGCGCGAGGTCGGCGGTGCGATCCACCGGATCCTTGCCGGGATCGGTGAACTGTCCGAGGTCGAACAGAGGTCGGCGGACGTCCGCGATGGCACTTCCGCAGTCGAAAGGCGCCGACTTCCCCGTCCCTCGACGGTCGACGGCGACGACGGGATGCGCCGCGATGAGGGCGGTATCGGCGGCGGACCCGAGAACGGCCGCCTGCGCTTCGGACGCGATATCGGCGCCGGTGGTCAACACCAGCGGGGCAGCCGTCGCCGGGGTCGATGTCAGCCGGACCCGGGTCGCCGCCATCGCGAAGTCTCCCGATGCCGGCGAGTCGGGCTCGATGGGCGCCTGGTAGGTGGCGCACTCGACCACCACGCCGCCGGTCAGTGTGACGCCGTAGGTAGCGGCGACGCTCGCGCCGCAGTTGGTCCACGCGAGATCGTCGGTCGGCGCAACCACCGGGGGAGCGGACGGGGCCGCGGAGGTCGTGGCGCCGCCGTCCGCGGGGGTGCCGTCGCTGCGGCCGGACACCGCGACGCCGGGGCGCTCGGACGGTCCGATGGAGCATCCGGTCACGGCCAGGACGCCGACCAGGATCAGCGCGGACGCCGACGCGAGTGGCCCGCGAGTGAGCCGGGTACCGGCCGCCACGTTTCGTGCCGTGCCCGGCCGCACGCCAGGCCTGTGATCACCGGTCATGATCACAGCGTGCCAGGTCGATCTCGTATCCAGCGGACGGCCAGGGTGCCATCGGAGTCGGAAAGGATGTGCCCGATGCGCATTCGGCGCGTGTGTTCGTCGTCCGACCTGGCGATTCTCGGCGCCTGCCCCGCCACCAGGTGCGGGGAGGTGGTGATGAAGGCGTCGTCCACGGCGTCGTCGGCGAGGAGTTGTCCGAACAGCGAAGGCCCCCCTTCGCACAGCACCCGGCGCAGGCCACGCTCGCTCAGTGCTCTGCGGATGTCCTCGGTCGAGACCGACGAGCCCGGTACGACGGCCAGATCCGCGCCGGTCGACTCGAGTGCGTCCCTGCGTTCCTGTGGAGCCGACTGCGCACAGATCACCACCGGCGGCACGGCCGTGTCGGTGAACACCCGCAGTGTGGGGTCCAGATTCGCCGATGCGGTCACCACCACGATCGGGGCGATCTCCGGTCGACCGGCCGCCGCGCGTCGCTCGCGCAGCTGCGCGGACGCTCCGGTACCCCCGTAGTTCTCGGCGCGCACCGTTCCCGCGCCCACCAGAATGGCGTCGGCGCTCTCGCGCAGCTCCGTGAAGATGCGCCGGTCGGCAGGGGTGCCCAGGCCACCGGACTTGCCGTCGACGCTCACTGCACCGTCGATGCTGGAGATGAAGTTCACCCGAATCCACGGAAGGACGCCGTCTGCCGTACCGCGTCCGGCGGGGTGGTCGTGAAGCTCGCGGAACTCCGTCTCCGACAGCCCGGGCCCGGTCTCCGACGGTGCTGAACGGGTCTCCGACGGTGCTGAACGGGTCTCCGACGGTGCTGAACGGGTCTCCGACGGTGCTGAACGGGTCTCCGACACTGTGAAGTAGGTCGCTTTATCGATGCGCTGCACAAGGACCATCACAGCACGTCGTTAGCCTCACTCGTATGCCCGAACGCCTCGTCGACCGCAATCCGGTGGTGCCCCCCGATCAGTTGATCGCTCAGATGGTGCCACCGGCGATGTTCGACGACGTCAGTTTCGCGTCCTACATCCCCGATCCGCAGGAACCGACGCAGGCCGCAGCGGTGGCGACGGCGGAGGACTTCGCCGCCCGCATCGCGAAGATCCGCAGCGGCAAGCGCGGACTGTTCGGGAAGAAGACCCCCACCACGGGCGCCGGTCTGTATCTCGACGGAGGGTTCGGCGTGGGCAAGACCCACCTGCTGGCGTCGATCTACCACGCGGCGCCGGGGCCGAAGGCCTTCGGCACATTCGTCGAGCTCACCCACGTGGTCGGCGCTCTCGGGTTCGCCAAGGCGCTCGAGGAGCTCTCGCAGCACAGTGTGCTGTGCATCGACGAGTTCGAACTCGACGATCCGGGCGACACCATGCTCGTCTCTCGACTGCTCACCGAGCTCTCCGCCGGTGGGGTGTGCATTGCCGCCACCTCCAACACGCTTCCCGGTCAGCTCGGGGAGGGGCGCTTCGCCGCGCAGGACTTCCTGCGCGAGATCAAGAAGCTGGGCTCGATCTTCGAGGCCGTTCGAGTCGACGGCCCGGACTATCGCCACCGCGACCTCCCGCCGGCACCGGAGCCGCTGACCTCCGAAGAGCTCCACGCCGCAGCCGAGCGCGTCGCCGGCTCCACGCTCGACGATTTCGATGCGCTCGTCGCGCACCTGAGCACCCTGCACCCGTCGCGTTACGGCAAGTTGATCGACGGGGTGACCGCGGTGTTCATCGATCATGTGCACCCCGCGCCCGATCAGGCCGTCGCGCTGCGGCTGGTGGTGTTGGCGGACCGCCTCTACGACGCCGGCACACCGGTCACCGTTGCCGGTGCCCGGCTGGACGAGCTGTTCACCGAGGAGATGCTCGCGGGCGGGTACCGCAAGAAGTACCTGCGGGCGACATCGCGTCTGCTCGCACTCTCGCGTTTCGCTGCGGTCTGAGCATCGCTCAGGGGCGAGCCATCACGAAGTCGTCCTGAACGTCCTCGCCGAGGACGAACCGCTTGTGTCCGACGACGCGGAAGCCCTGTGCGGCATAGAACTTCTGCGCGCGGTGGTTGCGTTGGTTCACCCCGAGCCACAGCCGAGCCGGCTCGGCAGCGGTTGTGACGGCATCCATCAGCGCCGCGGCGACACCGCGCCCGTGTGCGCGAGCATCGACGTAGAACTTGCTGATCTCCACCACGCCCGTCGGTGCCGTCCCACCGCCGGTTCCGTCGGTGAGGGCGGTGATCACGTCCGGGTTCGACGGTGGGGTGGTGATCAGCATTGCGTAACCCACCGGCGCCGGGTCGGTGGCCAGCAGCACCACGCGTTGCGGATCGTCGACATACTCGGCGAAGTGCCGCGTGGTCAGGGTCGAGGCGATGAAGCCGGTGATATCCGCCGGGTCGGATCCTGGTGGGCACGCCAGCGGGAAGGTGCGGGCGGCCAGTTCGGCCAGCGCTGGAGCGTCACCGGCGTGGGCGCGGGCAATCGAGAGGGCCATCCGGGCAGTCAAGCAGGCCTCGGGAACGTCGTGGTGCGCGATACTGGGATTGAACCAGTGACCTCTTCCGTGTCAGGGAAGCGCTCTCCCGCTGAGCTAATCGCGCGGGGTCTCGAACCGGGGCCCGAGACGGTGAGGTGGAGACGGGAATCGAACCCGTGTGCACGGCTTTGCAGGCCGTTGCCTCACCACTCGGCCACTCCACCGTGGACTGTAGGTCCTCGAGCGGACGACGGGATTCGAACCCGCGACCCCAACCTTGGCAAGGTTGTGCGCTACCAGCTGCGCCACGTCCGCACACCCCACGGGGTGACCCGTGGTGCGGTTGGCAACATTAGCCCACGCCCGCGGAGGAGGACAAATCACCAGTTCAGCTTCCGTTCACCCGACGAGCCCCGTTGCCCGCCCACTCGAGATTGGGCCGGTGCCAGCCCCGCGTGTTAGTCTTCGTGCTCGTTCGAACGGGTTGCGCAGCAACTCGCTTCGGTCCCGTGGCTCAGTGGAAGAGCGTCCCGTTCACACCGGGGAGGTCGCTGGTTCGATCCCAGCCGGGACCACACAGAGAACACCTCGCGACGTCGCTGGAACCCGGAGACGGTCTCGACGCACGGGTTCCGCCGTCGAGACATTGGTACTGTCGGTCCCGTCTCCCGAACCCTTCCACCAGGCAGGTCCGTCGTGCCCGAGAACAAGACCACCGTCCGATCGGACCGTGACGACACCGCGGAGAAGGGTCGGCTGGCCGCCGCCCGAGATCGGATAGCCGCTCGGCGCAGCACCGAGATCGCCTACCGGATCACCGTCGCCGTCATCGGAATCGCCGTCCTCGCCCTCGGCATCGTGCTCATCCCGTACCCCGGACCCGGATGGGCCGTGGTGTTCGCCGGGCTGGCGATCCTCGCCTCCGAGTTCGCCTGGGCGCAACGACTCCTGCGCTACGCAAAGGATCGCTACGGCAAGTTCATGGATTGGTTCGGCGCCCAGCCGACGTGGGTCAAGGGGATCGGCGTCCTTCTGACAACCGCGGTCGTCCTGGTGACGCTGTGGCTGCTCGGTGCCGTCGAATTGGTCTCCGGGTGGCTCGGGTTCGATCAGACCTGGTTGAAGGCGCCGTTCTGACAGCCGACGAGCGGCCGCTCGACCCCACGACCCTCACCGCCCTCATCGCGCGGCGTTGGCCGACCGCGACCCCGCGGGTGCAGGCGACGCTCTGGTGGTACTCCTCGTCCTGGAACGTCGTCGACCCGCTCGTGCGGGCCCTTCTGCGGGCCGAGAGCGTCGTCGATGCGGCGACCGCCACACCCGTCGTCGGCTCGGACGGTGTGCTGGTCGCGCTCTCCGGCCCGAGGGTGCCGATGTCGACCGGGTCCGCAGCGGACTCACTGGCGGCGTTCTGCTCCCGCGTGGTCGACGCACTGGGCGCGGTGGCGCCCGTCGGTCGGCCCAGTCTGTGGGCCGTCGCGTCCGACTCGGTGGCCAACTGTGTGCTGAGCACCTGCGCGGACGACGGGCGACTCGACCCCGCGGCGGCCGAGTTCGCCCGAGTGCTGACGGCCGGCGCCGCCGGTGCCATGCCGACACCACGGTTCGTCGACGTGAGGTCCCCGAAGTCGGGTCGAGTTCGCACGTTCGTGCGGCGAAGCTCGTGCTGTCTGATCCTCGAGGTCGGTGGTGGGCTGTGTTCGAGTTGTCCGCGGCGCACTCCCGCCGACCGCGCTGAGAGGTTGAGCGCGCTCGTTCCCTGAACGAATCAGGTGTGGCGGCGCCCAGCAGGTGCACGGGCCGATAGGGTGTTGTCCGTCCACTCCCGCACGATCCGAGCCCGACCAGGAGCCCCCACCGTGAGCACGTCCGATTCCGCTGTCCGTGTCGCACGCATCAGCGTGGCGGCCGGGACCACCGCCGGAAGTGCGCTGCGCGAGACGGGGTTGCCGAACAAGGGCCCCGAGGCGGTGGTGGTGGTCCGCGACGCCAGCGGAGCCCTGCGAGACCTGTCCTGGACTCCGCAGACCGACACCGAGGTCGAGCCGGTCACGGCCGACAGCGAGGACGGTCGAAGCGTGATCCGGCACTCGGCGGCGCACGTGCTGGCCCAGGCCGTCCAGGAGCTGTTCCCGGCGGCGAAGCTCGGCATCGGGCCACCCATCGAGAACGGCTTCTACTACGACTTCGACGTGGCCGAGCCGTTCACCCCCGAGGACCTCGCCGCCCTCGAGAAGAAGATGAAGCAGATCATCAAGGGTGGCCAGCGGTTCTCCCGGCGGGTCTACGACTCGCTCGATGCGGCCAGGGCGGAGTTGGCGAGCGAGCCGTACAAGCTCGAACTCGTCGACGACAAGGGATCTGCCGACGACCCGGAGATCATGGAGGTGGGCGGCGCCGAGCTGACCGCCTACGACAACCTCAACCCGCGCACCGGTGAGCGGGAGTGGGGCGATCTGTGCCGCGGCCCGCACGTTCCCACCACCAAGTACATTCCCGCGTTCAAGCTCACCCGAAGCTCCGCTGCGTACTGGCGCGGCAACCAGGCCAACGCTGCGCTACAGCGGATATACGGCACCGCGTGGGAGTCGGCCGAGGCACTGGAGGCCTACCTCGAGCTGCTCGCCGAGGCCGAGCGCCGTGATCACCGCAGGCTCGGGGCCGAGCTGGACCTGTTCAGCTTCCCCGACGAGCTCGGGTCGGGGTTGCCGGTGTTCCACCCGAAGGGCGGGATCGTCCGCAACGAGATGGAAAGCTACTCGCGTCAGCGCCACATCGCCGCCGGCTACGAGTTCGTCAACACCCCGCACATCACCAAGGGCCATCTGTACGAGGTCTCCGGACACCTGGACTGGTACCGCGACGGGATGTTCCCGGCCATGCACGTCGACGAGGAACTCGCCGAGGACGGCACCGTGCGCAAGCCCGGCCAGGACTACTACCTCAAGCCGATGAACTGCCCGATGCACAACCTGATCTTCCGTTCCCGCGGCCGCTCGTACCGTGAGTTGCCCCTGCGGCTCTTCGAGTTCGGGTCGGTGTACCGGTACGAGAAGTCCGGAGTCGTCCACGGCCTCACCCGCGTGCGCGGGATGACGCAGGACGATGCGCACATCTATTGCACGCGTGAGCAGATGCGCGGTGAGCTGACCTCGCTGCTGACGTTCGTACTCGATCTGCTCAAGGACTACGGGCTCGACGACTTCTACCTCGAGCTCTCCACCCGAAACCCGGAGAAGTCGGTCGGTTCGGAGCAGGTGTGGGAGGAAGCGACGGCAACGCTGGCCGAGGTGGCGGCGGCGTCGGGTCTGGATCTGGTGCCCGATCCCGGCGGTGCTGCGTTCTACGGGCCGAAGATCTCCGTGCAGGCGCGGGACGCACTGGGGCGGACATGGCAGATGTCGACCATCCAGCTCGACTTCAACCTGCCCGAACGATTCGAGCTCGAGTACACCTCGCCGGAGGGCACCAAAGCGCGCCCGGTGATGATCCACCGGGCACTCTTCGGTTCCATCGAGCGATTCTTCGGCGTTCTCACCGAGCACTACGCGGGCGCGTTCCCGGCCTGGCTCGCACCGGTGCAGGTGGTGGGGATCCCGGTTGCAGCCGTGCACGAGGAGCACCTGTTCGCGGTGATTGCTCGGCTGCGGGAGGCCGGTGTGCGAGCCGAGGTGGACGCGAGCGACGACCGCATGCAGAAGAAGATCCGCAACCACACCACGGGCAAGGTGCCGTTCATGCTGCTGGCCGGCGAACGTGACGTCGAGGCGGATGCGGTGAGCTTCCGGTTCCGGGACGGGACACAGGTCAATTCGGTCCCGGTGGACCGCGCGGTCGCGCTGATCACCGACTGGATCGGCTCTCGCCGCAACGAGTCGCCGAGCGGGGAGAAGTTGTCGGAGGCAGATGTCCTCGCGGCGGAGGTGCGCCGATGAGCGAACCCGACGAGAAGGCCGTCGCCGCCCCGATCGTGGACGTGGGAGTGGGCGAACCCGACGCGCTTCAGCGCCTGTGGAACCCCCACCGCATGTCGTACCTGGCGACCGAGCCGCGTGTCGACGACAAGATGGTCACCGAGCCCTTCAGTGAGATACCCAAGCTCAGTGACGAGGAGGGGCTGATCGTCGCGCGGGGCGAGCACGTGTACGCCGTGCTCAACCTCTACCCCTACAACCCGGGCCACCTGATGGTGGTTCCGTACCGGAGGGTGGCCGCGCTCGAGGACCTCACCGACGCCGAGGCCGCGGAGCTGATGCAGTTCACCCAGCAGGCGCTGCGAGTGATCAAGCGTGTGTCCAATCCGCACGGGTTCAACGTCGGGCTCAACCTCGGTGCACCGGCGGGTGGTTCACTCTCCGAGCACCTGCACCAGCACGTGGTACCGCGATGGGGCGGGGACGCGAACTTCATCACCGTCATCGGCGGTGCCAAGGTGATGCCGCAACTTCTCCGCGACACTCGCGACCTCCTCGCTCGGGCCTGGAAGGACTGACGTGACCAACGGACCGCGGATGGAAGGACCGATGCCACCATGTTGAGCATCTTCGGGCGCGCATCGGTCTCGCGGGCAACCGCTCCGCTCGGTCGCGCGCTCAACAGCACCGGCCTGACACCCGACGCGGTGACCGTGCTCGGCACCATCGCCAGCGTGGCGGCCGCGGTGGCACTGTTTCCCGCCGGCCACCTCTTCGCCGGCGCGATGGTGATCTGGTTCTTCGTCATGTTCGACATGCTCGACGGGGCGATGGCGCGCGCGCGTGGTGGCGGCACCCGCTTCGGCGCGGTGCTCGACGCGACGTGCGACCGTGTGGCGGACGGTGCCATCTTCGGCTCCCTGGCATGGTGGGCGGCCTACAGCGAGAACAATCGGCCGCTGGTGGTGGCCACCCTCGTGGTGTTGGTGACCTCACAGGTGATCTCCTACGCGAAAGCGCGCGCCGAGGCCAGCGGTCTCTCGGCCGACGGCGGTTGGATCGAGCGTCCCGATCGCCTCGTGATCGGACTGGTCGGCGCCGGGTTCACCGGCCTGGGGAACATGTTCGACGTCGGCTGGCTTCGCTGGTCCATCCACGTCGCCATGTGGTTCCTCGCGGTCGCGAGCGTGGTCACCGTGGTTCAGCGGGTGTACGCGGTGTACGCCTCGCCGGGCGCTCGCGACGTGCTGCCCACCGGGCCCTCGGATACCTCGGCACCGGTGGCTAGCGACCGCGGGGCCTCCGCACCGTGAGCGCGCCCGGTACCGACGGAGCAGCGTGAGCCTGTCCGAACAGCTGGGGGGGTTCGGGTACGCCGCGGGCTGGAAGCTGGTCCGGATGATGCCCGAGCGAGTGGCGGTCACGCTCTTCGACGCCGGCGCGAACATGGTGGCACGGCGTGCAGGCGGTCCGATTCAGCTGCGCCGTAACCTCTCCCGTGTTCTGTCGGTTCCGCCCGAGCAGGTCCCCGACGGCCTGATCGCGGAGAGTCTGCGCTCCTACGCGCGCTACTGGCGTGAGGCGTTCCGACTTCCGTCGATGGATCTGGCAGCTCTCGCGGCTTCGCTCGATGCGTCCATCGTGGGCCGCGAGCACATCGACCGTGCCCTCGCGGCCGGTCGCGGTGTGGTTCTCGCTCTGCCGCACAGTGGCAACTGGGACATGGCCGGAGTCTGGGCGGTCCACCGCTACGGCGGGCTCACCACGGTGGCCGAGCGGCTGAAGCCGGAGTCGCTGTATCAGCGTTTCGTGGCGTATCGCGAGAGTCTCGGGTTCGTCATCCACCCGCTCTCCGGTGGTGAGCAACCGCCCTTCGACGCTCTGACGGCGGCTCTTGCGGCCAATCGCGTCGTCTGCCTGCTGGGTGAGCGCGACCTCGCGCGGCACGGCGTTCCCGTCACCTTCTTCGGGGAGCCGACGCGTATGCCCGCGGGGCCGGCGCGGCTGGCCATCGACACCGGCGCGCCTCTGCTGCCGGTGCACTGCTGGTTCCACGGCACCGGGTGGGGTTTCGAGGTCGAGCCCCCGCTCGATGTGAGCGTGGGTGTGCAGGGCGCGACGCAGGCCCTCGCCGATCGCTTCGCTGCCAACATCGCGCGCTTTCCCGCGGATTGGCACATGATGCAACCGCTGTGGTGGGACGACCTGTCGCAGGCCCGCAAGGACCGGCTGGGCGAAGCATGAGAGCGGAGATCGCGTGAAGATCGGGATGGTGTGCCCGTACTCGTTCGACGTGCCGGGCGGTGTTCAGGCCCACGTCACCGAACTGGCCAGCGTGCTCATCGAACGGGGTCACCGCGTCAGTGTGCTGGCACCGGCGTCCGAGGAGACGGCGCTGCCGGACTTCGTGGTCTCGACCGGTCGTGCTCTGAGCATCCCCTACAACGGATCGGTGGCTCGCTTGGCGTTCGGGCCCATCACCTACAGCCGCATCAAGACGTGGATCGACACCAACGACTTCGACGTGCTGCACATCCACGAACCCAACGCCCCGTCGTTGTCGATGTACGCCCTGAAGATCGCCGAGGGGCCCATCGTGGCGACGTTCCACGCCGCCACCACGAAGTCGTTGGTGCTGAGCACGTTTCAGGGCGTGCTGCGGCCCTATCACGAGAAGATCAACGGTCGCATCGCGGTGTCCGAGCTCGCTCGCCGCTGGCAGATGGAAGCGCTCGGATCCAATGCCGTCGAGATCCCCAACGGTGTTCATGTCGACGCGTTCGCGTCGGCACCGTACCTGCCCGGCTATCCGCGTGAGGGCCGCACGGTGCTCTTCCTGGGGAGGTACGACGAGCCGCGCAAGGGAATGGACACCCTCGTCGAGGCTCTACCGATGCTCATCGAGAAGTTCCCCGACGTCGAGGTTCTGATCGTGGGCAGGGGCGATGAGGAGGCTCTGCGCGAGAGGGTCGGCGAGCACGCGGGGCACCTGCGGTTCCTCGGCCAGGTCGACGACGAGGAGAAGGCGTCGGCCATGCGCAGTGCCGACGTGTACTGCGCACCCAACACCGGCGGTGAGAGTTTCGGGATCGTGCTGGTGGAGGCGATGTCGGCCGGGACCGCGGTGGTGGCCAGCGACCTCGACGCCTTTCGGCGGGTACTCCGCGACGGTGAGGCAGGTCGGCTGGTGCCCGTCGGCGACGGGGAGGCACTCGGGCGGGCTCTGGTCGAGGTGCTCGCCGACGACGGCATTCGGGCATCGCTCGTTGCCCATGCCACGCGTGTGGTGGGCGAATACGATTGGCCGGTGGTGGCCGAGCAGATTGTTCGGGTGTACGAGGCGGTCACCGTCGGGGGTAAGAAAGTGCAGGTAGAAGACTGATGACCGTGTCGGTTCAGGTCGTGTTGATCGGCGCGCTGGTGGTCGTTGCGGCCATCGCCATCGGATTCTGGGCGTACGGGACCGCGACGCGACTCGATCGGCTGCACGTGCGATACGACCAGGCCTGGCAGTCGCTCGAGGCCGCACTGGCACGGCGTGCGGTGGTTTCCCGCAGCGTCGCCGTGGCACTCGGCCCAGCCGGTCGAGCCCTGGCCACGCTGGCCGATCGCGCCGAGCGGTCGGATCGGTCGGGACGTGAGGCCGCCGAGAACGCCCTCACCGTGGCACTGTCCGGGGTGGATCTGAGCCTGCTCGATCCGCAGACGGTCTCCGAACTCGCCGATGCCGAGGCGCGGGTGATGATCGCGCGGCGCTTCCACAACGATGCCGTCCGTGACACTCTCGCCCTGCGCTCACGTCGTCCGGTGCGGTGGTTGCGGCTCGGTGGAACGGCGCCGCTGCCGACGTACTTCGAGATCTCGGAGCGCTCCGCTGCGGACGCGCTCGGCGACATCGCCGCGATTCGCACCTCGGCGCGGGTGGTTCTGCTCGACACCCGCGGACGCGTCCTGCTGCTTCGAGGTCACGATCCGGCGCGACCCGACGTGCATTTCTGGTTCACCCTCGGTGGCGGTGTGGAGTCGGGGGAGTCGCTGCGTGAGGCCGCTGTTCGCGAGGTGCGCGAGGAGACCGGCCACGAGATCGATCCGGAGTCCCTGCGAGGGCCGATGTGGCGTCGGGTGGCCACCTTCCCCTTCGACGGTGTGGTGATCCGGTCGGAGGAGTTGTTCTTCGCCGCACGGTGCGCCGATTTCGAGCCGGACTCGTCCGGGCGCGACGAACAAGAGCAGCGCACGATCACCGACCACCAGTGGTGCAGCGTCGAGGACATCAGGGCGCTGGTGGCATCGGGGGAGACGGTGTACCCGTACGGCATGGCGGAACTGCTCGACGAGGCCGACACGGTGGTGGCGCTCGGCACCGACCCGGAGGTTCGGACCATTCGCTGACAGTCCAGTCGGGCTCGACTGGTTATCGAAATACGCTGTGACCACGACTAATGTCGTCGTTCGTAAGTCCAGTCCAGTCGAGCCATCAGGAGTGACCGTGACCACGCTGCAGGACCCCGAGACCACCACGCCCCCCGGAACGGGTACCGCCCGCGTCAAGCGAGGCATGGCGGAGATGCTCAAGGGAGGCGTCATCATGGACGTCGTCACCGTCGAGCAGGCCAAGATCGCCGAGCAGTCCGGTGCCGTCGCCGTGATGGCTCTCGAGCGCGTGCCCGCCGACATCCGTGCCCAGGGTGGCGTCTCACGCATGTCCGATCCCGACATGATTGACGGCATCATCGAGGCAGTGTCGATCCCGGTGATGGCCAAGGCTCGGATCGGGCACTTCGTCGAGGCACAGATCCTGCAGAGCCTGGGCGTCGACTACATCGACGAGTCCGAGGTTCTCACCCCGGCGGACTACTCCCACCACATCGACAAGTGGAAGTTCACCGTGCCGTTCGTGTGCGGGGCCACCGGGCTGGGGGAGGCGCTGCGTCGCATCACCGAGGGCGCGGCCATGATCCGGTCGAAGGGCGAGGCCGGCACGGGCGACGTCTCCAACGCGACCACCCACATGCGCACAATCCGCGACGAGATCCGTTCGCTCACCTCGCTCCCACCCGACGAGCTCTACGTCGCGGCGAAGGAACTGCAGGCTCCGTACGAGCTCGTCGCCGAGGTCGCGCGCCTGGGCAGGCTGCCGGTCACCCTGTTCACCGCCGGCGGCATCGCAACGCCCGCCGACGCGGCGATGATGATGCAGCTCGGCGCCGACGGTGTGTTCGTCGGGTCGGGGATCTTCAAGTCCGGCAACCCGGAGCAGCGCGCAGCCGCCATCGTCAAGGCCACCACCTTCTTCGACGATCCGGATGTGTTGGCGTCGGTCTCGCGTGGGTTGGGCGAGGCGATGGTCGGAATCAACGTCGAGGAGATCCCGCAGCCGCATCGGCTCGCCGAGCGCGGCTGGTGATCGGGCCTGGCTCCGAGCGCCTGCGCCGCCGTCGGTGGTTGCTAGCCTGACCGTCGACGAAAAGGGGTGATCATGGCCGGGATCGAAGAGATCCTCGAGCTCGAGCGCATCGAGAACGACATCTATCGAGGTAAGCCGATCCCGAGCGGCCTGGTACGCACCTTCGGCGGTCAGGTCGCCGGTCAGGCGCTGGTCTCGGCGTCGCGCACGGTCGATCCGGATCGTCGGGTGCACTCCCTGCACGGATACTTCCTGCGTCCGGGCAACCCCGTCGAGCCGACGATCTTTCTCGTCGACCGAATTCGGGACGGTCGATCGTTCACCACGCGCCGCGTCACCGGTGTGCAGGACGGCAAGGCGATCTTCACCATGTCCGCGTCGTTCCACGTCGAGGATTCCGGTGTCGAGCACCAGGATCTGATGCCGACGGTTCCGGCGCCGGAGGACCTGCCCGATCAGGCGGACCTACCCGAGGCGGAGCAGTCGCTCATGCATCGTGAGTGGGCGCAGTGGGATGTGCGGCGCGTGCCCGCGGATCGGTACCAGCGAGTTCCCTCGCTCGCGGCGCAGCAGAGGGTGTGGATTCGCTACCGTGATCCGCTCCCGGACAGCCCGCTTCTGCATATCTGCGCGTTGGCCTACATGTCCGATCTCACGCTTCTCGGATCGGCCAAGGTGCCCCACCCGCATGTCGCCACCCAGACCGCCTCGTTGGACCACGCACTGTGGTTCCTGCGCCCGTTCCGGGCGGATCGGTGGATGCTCTACGACCAGACCTCGCCGTCCGCGGAGTTCGGGCGGGCCCTGACCCAGGGACGCATCTTCGACGTCTCGGGCAACATGATCGCCGCGGTGACCCAGGAGGGCCTGATGCGCATCGCGCGCGGAGAGCAGATCACCCCGGGCTTCGAGAAGACCACGTGACCGCTCGACCCACCGTCGGGGTCCTCGCCCTTCAGGGCGACGTGCGTGAGCACCTGCAGGCACTGGCCGCGGCGGGTTGCGACGCCGTCACCGTGCGCAGGCCGGGCGAACTCGCCGGTGTCGACGGTCTGGTGCTGCCCGGCGGGGAGTCGACCACCATGAGCAAACTCCTGAGAACGTTCGACCTTCTCGAGCCTCTGCGTGCCCGTCTCGCCGACGGGCTTCCGCTGTACGGCTCGTGCGCCGGAATGATTCTGGCGGCGCGCGAGATCATCGATACCACCGACGATGCCGTCGCACTGGGTGCGATCGATATCACCGTGCGCCGCAACGCCTTCGGCCGCCAGGTGGACTCGTTCGAGACCGATCTCGACATGGCGCAGGTCAGCGACCGCGAGCCCGGTGGGCCGGTGCGCGCGGTGTTCATCCGTGCACCGTGGGTGGAGAGGGTCGGACCCGATGCGGACGTTCTCGCCACCGTCCCGAACGGACCGGCCGCCGGGCGCGTCGTGGCCGTACGGCAGGGCAGTGTGCTCGCCACCTCCTTCCACCCCGAGGTCACGGGCGATCGCAGAATCCACGCCCTGTTCGCCGAGATGGTGCGAGCTCACCGATAGATCCCGCGGGTAGCATGACGAGACCGACGTTCCAGCCGAAAGGGGCCAGGCAGCGATGAGCGGCCATTCCAAGTGGGCGACCACGAAGCACAAGAAGGCCGTCATCGACGCCCGACGCGGCAAGTCGTTCGCCAAGCTGATCAAGAACATCGAGGTCGCAGCACGAACCGGCGGCGGCGATCCGGCCGGGAATCCGACGTTGTTCGACGCGATCCAGAAGGCCAAGAAGACGTCGGTGCCCAACGACAACATCGAGCGTGCGCGCAAGCGCGGCGCCGGCGAGGAAGCGGGCGGCGCCGATTGGCAGACGATCATGTACGAGGGCTACGGCCCCGGCGGCGTCGCCGTGTTGATCGAATGCCTGACCGACAACCGCAACCGCGCCGCCGGTGAGGTGCGGGTGGCCATGACCCGCAACGGCGGCAACATGGCCGATCCGGGTTCGGTGGCATACCTGTTCTCCCGCAAGGGCGTTGTGACTCTGGACAAGAACGGCCTGGCCGAGGACGACGTGTTGACCGCGGTTCTCGACGCCGGCGCCGAAGAGGTGACCGACCTCGGTGAGAAGTTCGAGGTGGTCAGCGAGCCGACCGACCTGGTGGCCGTGCGAACCGCGTTGCAGCAGGCGGGTATCGACTACGACTCCGCCGAGGCGAGTTTCCAGGCGTCGGTCACCGTCCCGGTGGACGCCGACTGTGCGCGCAAGGTGTTCAAGCTGATCGATGCCCTCGAGGACAGCGACGACGTGCAGAACGTGTACTCCAACGTCGACGTCTCGGACGAGGTTCTCGCCGAGCTCGACGGCGACTGAGTCTCGCCGAGCTCGACGGCGACTGAGTCTCGCCGAGCTCGACGGCGACTGAGTCTCGCCGACCTCGACGGCGACTGAGACCCGACTGGGTCTCGCCCTAGCTCGACGGTCCTCCGGCGCGTCGGATCGGGGTCCCGGCGAGGGCCACCTATGCTGTCGAACAACTGTTCGTAGGTCCGGCGATGGGAGCTCGTGTGCGCGTGATGGGTGTCGATCCCGGCCTCACTCGATGCGGTTTCAGCATCGTCGACGGTGGTTCCGGTCGGAGCGTGACCGCGCTCGACGTCGATGTGGTGCGTACACCGGCCGACATGGAGCTGGCCCAGCGCCTGCTGGCGATCTCCGAGGCCGCCGAACACTGGCTCGACACCCACGCACCGTCGGTGGTTGCCGTCGAGCGGGTGTTCTCCCAACACAACGTCCGCACGGCCATGGGAACTGCGCAGGCGGGCGCCGTCGTAGCTCTCGCCGCGGCGCGTCGCGGCGTCGCGGTGGCATTCCACACGCCCAGTGAGGTCAAGGCCGCGGTCACCGGCAACGGCACTGCCGACAAGGCGCAGGTCACCGCAATGGTCACTCGTATTCTCGGCTTGCAGCAGGCGCCCACTCCCGCCGACGCAGCCGACGCCCTGGCGCTGGCCATCTGCCACTGCTGGCGGGCGCCCATGCTCGAGCGGATGGCTCGGGCCAGGGCGCAGGCCGCGATCAACCAGAAGAGATACGAGGAGAAGGTGGCCGCGCAGCGGCGGGCGGGAGCGCGCACATGATCGCGTCCATTCGCGGTGAGGTGATCGACGTCGCGCTCGACCACGTCGTGATCGAAGCCGCCGGCCTCGGCTACCGCGTCAACGCCACCCCGAGCACCCTGTCGACGTTGCATCGGGGTACGCAGGCGCGGCTGTCCACCACGATGATCGTGCGTGAGGACTCGATGACGCTCTACGGCTTCGTCGACACGCGATCGCGCGAGTTGTTCGTCCTGTTGCAGACGGTGACCGGCGTCGGCCCGCGACTGGCGATGGCCGTGCTGGCAGTCCTCGAACCGGATGCGCTCTGCACGGCCCTGGCCGGGGGCGACCTGGCCGCCCTGACGCGTGTCCCCGGCATCGGCAAGCGTGGCGCCGAGCGACTGGTCGTCGAACTCAAGGACAAGGTGTCGGCGTTCGCCGGGCCGTCCGCCGTCGCAGTCGCCGCGGGGGCCACCGCGACACCGTCCTCGGTCCGCGATCAGGTGACCGAGGCGCTCGTCGGCCTCGGGTTCACCGAGAAGGCTGCCGCCGAGAGCGTCGACGCGGTCCTTGCGGAGAACCCGGAGGTGGGCACCTCCCAGACGCTCCGCGCGGCTCTCGCCCGACTGGGTCGGTCCCGATGAACGGCTGGGGCCGCGACACCGACGACCACGACGACCACGACGGCCACGACACCGACAGCCCCGCTGACGGCACTGTTGCCGACGGTGCGCCGCTCACCGCGTCCCTGGTCCCCGAGGATGCCGACCTCGATTCGGGCCTACGACCGCGCTCGCTCGGTGAGTTCATCGGCCAGGCAAAGGTGCGCGAGCAGCTCGAACTGGTTCTCGGCGGGGCCAAGATGCGCGGTGGCACGCCCGATCACATCCTGCTGTCCGGGCCCCCGGGGCTGGGAAAGACCTCGATGGCCATGATCATCGCCGCCGAGCTCGGCACAGCGCTGCGCCTGACGTCCGGTCCAGCGCTCGAGCGAGCCGGTGACCTCGCCGCGATGCTGAGCAACCTGGTCGAGGGTGACGTGCTCTTCATCGACGAGATTCATCGCATCGCGCGTCCCGCCGAAGAAATGCTGTACCTGGCGATGGAGGACTTCCGGGTCGACGTGGTGGTCGGAAAGGGGCCGGGTGCCACGTCGATTCCGCTCGACGTGGCGCCGTTCACCCTGGTCGGCGCCACCACGCGGTCCGGTGCCCTGACCGGGCCGCTGCGCGACCGCTTCGGGTTCACCGCGCACATGGACTTCTACGAGTCCGCCGAGCTCGAACGGATCATTGCGCGCTCGGCGGGCATTCTCGGCGTGCGGATCGCCTCCGATGCCGCAGCCGAGATCGCGGGCCGTTCACGGGGAACGCCGCGAATCGCCAACCGGCTTCTGCGTCGGGTGCGCGACTTCGCCGACGTGCGAGCCGACGGCGCGGTCACCGTGGCGGTGGCACGCGCTGCGCTCGAGGTCTACGACGTCGACGAGATCGGGTTGGACCGTCTCGACCGCGCAGTGCTCGGGGCGCTCGTCCGCAGCTTCGGTGGCGGGCCGGTGGGGGTGTCCACGCTGGCGGTCGCGGTCGGTGAGGAACCGGCGACGGTGGAGGAGGTGTGCGAGCCGTTCCTGGTGCGTGCGGGTCTGGTGGCGCGCACTCCTCGCGGCCGGGTCGCCACCCGCGCCGCATGGAGCCGCCTGGGCCTCACTCCTCCCGCCGACCTGAGTGTCGGCGGCATATCGGTACGCGCGAGCGAGCCGTCCCGGCGGGTCGGCGACGAGCAATCCACGCTCTTCGAGCACTGACCGTGTCCGTCGACGCCGGGGAGAGTGGCACACTGGTGGCACCATCACGCCCGCCCACCACTTCGATCGTCTAGGACTGAAGCCGTATGGAACTGCTCTTTCTTCTGCTCATCGCCGCCCTGCTGATCCCGATGTTCCTCGGGATCCGCCGTCAGAAGCGTGAGATGGAGAAGGTGGCGCTGCTCCAGGACTCCGTTCAGGTCGGCGATCAGGTGCTGACCACGTCGGGCTTGTACGGCACCGTCGAGGCTGTCGACGAGGGCACGGTCGACCTCGAGATCTCGGAGGGCATCGTCACCCGGTGGTCGCGCGCCGCCATCCGGGAGATCATCTCCGACGACGCCGACGACAGCGACGACGCGGACGACACCGACGAGAGCGACGGCGCCGACATCACGGACGAGGCGCAACGCCCGGTCGACGACGCGACGCCCCGGCTCACCAAGGACTGACCTCCCCGCGCCGTAGCGCAGGAGGGCTCTGCTCGGGTACACCGTCCTGTCGGCCGTACATCCCACCGGAGTACGGTCGTCAGGTCGCGGGCGGCCTTCGTGTGCGCCCGCGCGCCGAACCCCGCGCCGTAATCACTGCCGCTCACCCGAGCCGACGTCTCATCGAGGAGAATTCGACAACCGTGGCACCCTCTCGTGGATCGACGTACCCAGTGCGCGCTCTGGCATTCTTCGGCGTGATCGTCGCGGTGATCTATGCCCTGGTGTTTCTGACCGGTGACAGATCGCCGACGCCGAAGTTGGGGATCGACCTGCAGGGCGGGACCCGCGTGACGTTGACCGCTCGGACCCCGGACGGGAGCGCCCCCAGCCAGGACAGCCTGCGCCAGGCCCAGCAGATCATCGAGACCCGCGTGAACGGTCTCGGTGTGTCGGGATCGGAGGTGCTGATCGACGGCACGAACCTGGTGATCACGGTTCCTGGTGACGACAGCTCACAAGCGCGAACCCTCGGCCAGACCGCACGGCTGTACATTCGGCCCGTCCTGAGTACCCAGGCACCGGGGTCCGCGGCAGCTCCGCCGGCCACCCCGGCGCCCGCCGCTCCCACCCCGGCGCCCGCCGCTCCCACCCCGGCGCCCGCCGCTCCCGCCCCGACACCTGCCGCCCCGGCGCCGCAGAACCGGCCGTTCCCGGCGCAGGATCCGGTGGGAACCCCCCCAGTCACGCCGGCGCCACCGCCCGCCCCGGCGGCCACCACGCCCGCCCCGGCGGCCACCACGCCCGCCCCGGCGCCTTCCGCCGCGCCGCAGTCGACAGCGGCGGAGACGGCAGAGGCCATCGCAGCGGCCAAGGCGCTGCGACAGAGCACCGACCCCGCCACCCAGCAGCAGGCCATGGCCACGCTGGACTGCAACGCACCCGACCCGCTCCAGGGCAACGACGATCCGAACCTGCCGCTGGTGGCCTGCTCGGACGATCGGACGGCGGTGTACGTGCTGGACAAGTCGATCATCGACGGCCAGCAGATCGCCGACGCGTCGTCACAGTTCGACCAGCAGCAGTCGCGCAACGTGGTGTCGTTGACGTTCGAGTCCGCGGCCAGTGACACGTGGGCGTCCTTCACGTCATCGAGCATCGGCAAGCAGGCCGCGTTCACCCTCGACACCAAGGTGGTGAGCGCCCCGGTGATCCAGGGCGCAACACCGGCCGGGAGCGCCACTCAGATCACCGGCAACTTCACCGCCCAGAGCGCGAAGGAGCTGGCCAACACCCTCAAGTACGGGTCACTTCCGCTCTCGTTCGCCTCGTCCGAGGCGGAAACGGTCTCGGCCACCCTGGGTCTGGCGTCGCTGCGGGCCGGCTTGATTGCGGGCGTGGTCGGGTTCGTACTGGTGTTGGTGTACTGCCTCGTCTATTACCGACTGCTCGGTATTCTCACGGCGCTCTCGCTGGCGCTGTCCCTGGTGGCCATCTACGGGATTCTCGTCCTGCTCGGACGGTGGATCGACTTCACGCTCGACCTGGCCGGCATCGCCGGCCTGATCATCGGTATCGGCATGACGGCGGATTCGTTCGTGGTGTTCTTCGAACGCATCAAGGACGAGATGCGTGAGGGGCGCAGTTTCCGGTCCGCTGTGCCGCGCGGGTGGACGCGAGCGCGCCGGACGATCCTCTCGGGCAACGCGGTCTCGTTCATCGCTGCCGGTGTGCTCTACGCCCTCGCCGTCGGGCAGGTGCGTGGTTTCGCGTTCACCCTCGGCCTGTCCACGCTGCTCGACGTGGTGGTGGTCGTGCTCATCACCTGGCCGCTGATCAACCTCGCCTCCCGCACCGAGTTCTGGTCACGTCCCGGCGTCAACGGCCTCGGCGCGGTTGCAGACATCGCCCGTGAGCGCAAGCGAGCAGCCCGGTCCGCGGTCGGCGCTGCTGCTGCCTCGACCTCCACCTCCACGCGCAAGGAACTCTGAGCGATGACCAGCGACACCGACGCACCGTCCCTCGCTCCAGCGGTCGGAGAGGCATCCAAGAGCTGGATCAGCCGTCTCTACACCGGAACGGGCGCCTTCGAGATCATCGGTCGCCGTCGGCTGTGGTTCGCCGTCACCGCTGCGATCGTGGCCATTGCGTTGGGCTCGATTCTGCTGCGCGGCTTCACCCTCGGCATCGACTTCGAGGGTGGGACCCGGGTGCAGTTCCCGGCCGCCGCCAACGTCACCACCGAGCGAGTCCAGGAGATCTACAGCGCCACCCTCGGCCGCGATTCGGTGGCCGTGCAGACCGTCGGTAGCGGCGCCGGAGCGACGGTGCAGATTCGATCCGTTGCCCTCGATCCCGCCGATGCCGCTCGACTGCAGAGCGCCCTGTTCGAGGCGTTCAAGCCGGTCAACTCGAGCGGTGTCGCCACACCGGACGCCGTCACCTTCACGGACGTGAGCGAAACCTGGGGAAGTCAGATCACGGACAAGGCGCTGATCGCCCTGGCGGTGTTCCTGGTCCTGGTGTCGATCTACATCGCCATCCGCTACGAGCGGGACATGGCCATCTCGGGCATCGCCGCCCTGTTCTTCGACATCCTGGTCACCGCGGGGATCTACTCGCTGGTGGGTTTCGAGGTGACCCCGGCAACCGTGATCGGCCTGCTCACCATCCTCGGCTTCTCGCTCTACGACTCCGTCGTTGTCTTCGACAAGGTCGAGGAGAACACTCGCGGTGTTCTCAACCTCACCCGTCGTACGTACGCCGAGCAGGCCAACCTGGCGATCAACCAGACGCTGATGCGATCGATCAACACGACGTTGATCTCCGTTCTCCCGGTTGCATCCTTGATGGTCATCGCCGTGTGGTTGCTCGGGGTGGGCACGCTCAAGGATCTCGCGCTGGTTCAGCTGGTGGGCATCATCGTCGGTGCCTACTCGTCGATCTTCTTCGCCACCCCGTTGGTGGTCACGCTCAAGGAGCGATGGGGTCCGGTGGCCGCGCACACCAAGAAGGTCCTGGCACGGCGTGAGCTCGCCGGCCGGGCAGCCACTGCGCCCGCCGGCGTCGGCGATTCGCCAGCATCGGTGAGCACACGGCGGGCTTCCGCTCCGCCGCGTCCCGGCGGACGACCCAGCGGGAAGCGCAGCAAGCGGTCGAGGTGACCGGGTGACCGCACCGAAGCCCCCCCGGCGCGTCCTGGTGGCGCTGGCGGCACTGACACTTCTGGTGGCCGGCGTCACCTCCTGCTCGTCGGGTAGTCGCGTCGCGACGGTGGGCTACGCCGTCGACAACGTGATCACCACCTACAACGCGGGTACGAGGGCTGGGGCGAGTTCCGCCGCGCAGCAGGCGTTCTCGCGGGTACTCACCGGCTTCAGCTACCTCGGACCCGACGGCAATCCGCTCTCGGACACCGATGTCGGCACCGCCACCCTCGCGCCGGGGCCCGTTCTCACGGTCGCCTACCGGTTCGCCGACGCAGCCATCTGGTCGGACGGTACCGCGATGTCCTGCGACGACCTGGTGCTGGCGTGGGCGGCTCGCAGCGGCCGGTTCATCCGGCCGGACGGCACCCCGGTGTTCGATGCCGCCGACACCGCCGGCTACTCCGACATCGACGGCATCGACTGCGCGCCGGGCTCGAAGAACGCCCTTGTGCGATTTCGCCCCGATCGGGCCTACACGAACTGGCGCGCGCTCTTCTCCGCCACGGAGATGATGCCCGCTCACGTGGCGGCGCGCGCCGCCGGCCTTCCCGATGTGGTCGGCGCGATCGTCGCCGCGGATCCGGCCGTACTCCCGCGCCTGGGTGATGTGTGGAACACCGGCTGGAACATCTCTCCCGGAGATCTCGATCAGGCGACCTTCGTCTCGTCCGGCCCCTACCGAGTCCAGTCGTACTCGGCCAATCAGGGGCTGGTGCTGGTGGCCAACGATCGATGGTGGGGGCGCCCGCCCGAGACTCGTCGAATCGTGATCTGGCCCAACGGAACCGACGTTGCGGCGCGGGCCGGGGCCGGGGATGTCCAGGTGGTCGACGGCGATGGTGGGAGTGCGCCGCCGGACGGCTTCTCCGGCCGAACCGTTCCCGGCTGGGGTATCGAGCAACTGGTGTTCGCCACAACCGGCACCTTCGCCGATCCTGCGGTGCGGCGCGGGTTCGCCTCCTGTGTGCCACGCGATGCCCTGTACGCCGATCTCGGTCATCCCGGCTACGACGCGGTGGCCGGGCGCGGTGCCGGCGTCGTGGACAGCCGGTTCGGCCTTCCGGGCACACTTGCGTACTCCGCGCTGGCCGGGCCGGGTGCCGGTCGTTACCGCACCCCGGATGTTCCCGCCGCAACGGCGGGCGTCGGGGCAAGACCGGTGACGGTGCGAATCGGTTACCTCGGTCCCAACGACCGACGCGCGAAGGTCGTCGCCGCAATCGCATCGGCCTGTGCTCCGGCCGGGATCACCGTGGTGGACGCCGCGGCGCCGGATTTTGCTCCGACATCGTTGGGAACGGCGGTCGATGCTGTTCTCACCTCGACCGCCGCCCGGCCCGGACTCAGCGGCTCCGACGTCGCGGTCGCGGCCCGCTACGCCTTCCGTACCGGGCAGGGAACCAATCTCGGGCGCTACTCCAATCCGCGGGTCGATGCGATCGTCGACCAGTTGGCCGTCGACTCCGCCGATGGCACCCTCCTGGGTCCGGGTGTGGAGGCGGAGAGCCTGATGTGGACCGACCTGCCGACGCTGCCGCTGTTCAACGTGCCTCGCTTGGTCGCGACGGCGGGCGGGATGGCCTCGGTGGTGCCGAACGTGACGTCAGCGGGAACGGGCTGGAACATGGACCGCTGGTCGCTGGTGGAATGACCGAGTCCAGCGCAGTGGCCGTCATCGATCGACTTACGCGTTGGGTCGACGATTTCCCGTCGCCGGGGGTCCGATTCGCCGATCTGTCCCCGGTCTTCGCCGACGCTCGAGCGCTGCGCACGGTGGTCGACGCCATGGCACACGGGGTCGACGACGTCGATCTGGTGGCCGGGGTCGATGCTCGCGGATTCCTCCTCGGTGGAGCTCTGGCGCTGGAGTTGGGAACCGGGGTTCTACCGGTGCGCAAGGCGGGCAAGCTTCCACCGCCGGTTCTCGCCGAGCACTACGCACTCGAGTACGGCGAGGCCACCATCGAGATTCCCGCGGACGGTCTCGATCTGACCGGCCGTCGTGTGCTGGTGGTCGACGATGTTCTGGCCACCGGGGGCACACTGGAGGCAGCGGCGCGTCTGCTCTCGCGCTGCGGCGCGGTGGTCGTCGCCGGGGCGGTGATGCTCGAGATCGAGGCGCTCGGCGGGCGCGGTCGGTGGCCCACGGACCGCCTCACCGCGCTCGCGGCCGTCTGAGGACTAGCATCGGCGGTGCGACAGACGCCGTAGATCATGATCCGGCAGCGCATTCTCGGTGGCAGGAGGTGACGAGGTGACTCGATACATCGGCAAGGACTCGACCGGAACCTCGGTGGAGTCCGGAACTTCCGCGTCCCCGTCCACGTCGGCCGGGTCCAATTCGGCCACCGGGTCCGCCGACACCGTGCCCACCGCCACATCATCCACCGCCACGTCGCCCACCGACACCGTGCCCACAGCCGCGTCGCCCACCGAAACCGTGCCCACAGCCGCGTCGCCCACGACCCCGAGCACCACCTACTCCGCCTCCCGCCGCGTGCGCGCCCGACTGGCCCGGCGCATGACCACCACCCGGCACGGGGCGGTACGGCCGGTGCTCGAGCCGCTGGCCGGGACGCATCGGGAGGTCTACCCGAAGGCCGATCTGTCGCTGTTGCAGCGCGCCTACGATGTCGCCGACGAGCGTCACTCGAATCAGATGCGCAAGTCCGGCGATCCCTACATCACCCACCCTCTCGCGGTCGCGAACATCCTGGCGGAACTGGGGATGGACACCACCACACTCGTCGCGGCCCTGCTGCACGACACGGTCGAGGACACCGGGTACTCGTTGGCGCAGCTCACCGAGGAGTTCGGTGACGAGGTGGCCCACCTGGTCGACGGGGTGACCAAACTCGACAAGGTGGTCCTCGGTACTGCTGCCGAGGGCGAGACCATCCGCAAGATGATCATCGCGATGGCCCGTGATCCGCGTGTGCTGGTGATCAAGGTCGCCGACCGCCTGCACAACATGCGAACCATGCGTTTCCTGCCGCCGGAGAAGCAGGTCCGCAAGGCGCAGGAGACACTGGAAGTGATCGCGCCGCTCGCTCATCGCCTCGGGATGGCGACGGTGAAGTGGGAGCTCGAGGACCTCGCCTTCGCGATCATGCACCCGAAGAAGTACGACGAGATCGTGCGGTTGGTCGCCGATAGAGCACCGTCGCGCGATACGTACCTGGCGAAGGTACGCAGCGAGATCAAGCAGACGCTGACGGCGTCGCGAATCGACGCGGCGGTCGAAGGTCGCCCCAAGCACTACTGGTCGATCTATCAGAAGATGATCGTCAAGGGCCGCGACTTCGACGACATTCACGACCTTGTCGGCGTCCGGATCCTGTGCGAGGAGATCCGTGACTGCTACGCCGCGGTGGGTGTGGTGCACTCACTGTGGCAACCGATGGCGGGCCGGTTCAAGGACTACATCGCCCAGCCCCGCTACGGGGTCTACCAGTCGCTGCACACCACGGTGGTCGGGCCGGAAGGTAAGCCGCTCGAGGTCCAGATCCGTACCCGGGAGATGCACCGCACCGCGGAGTTCGGCATCGCGGCACACTGGCGCTACAAGGAGATGCGCGGAAAGAACGCTGCGCGCGGCGACTCCGCCGAACTCGACGACATGGCCTGGATGCGGCAACTACTCGACTGGCAACGCGAGGCCGCCGATCCGGGTGAGTTCCTCGAGTCGCTCCGCTACGACCTTGCGGTCAAGGAGATCTTCGTCTTCACCCCCAAGGGTGATGTGGTGACCCTGCCCGCAGGGTCGTGCCCGGTGGATTTCGCGTACGCAGTCCACACCGAGGTGGGCCATCGCTGCATCGGTGCGCGGGTCAACGGTCGTCTGGTGGCTCTCGAACGCAAGCTCGACAACGGCGAGGTGGTCGAGGTCTTCACCTCGAAGGCGCCCAATGCGGGTCCGAGCCGTGACTGGCAGAGTTTCGTCGCATCGCCTCGGGCGAAGACGAAGATCAGGCAGTGGTTCGCCAAGGAGCGTCGCGAGGAGGCGCTCGAGGCCGGCAAGGATGCCATCGCGAAGGAAGTTCGCCGGGGTGGACTTCCGTTGCAGCGTTTGCTCAACGGCGAATCGATGTCGGCGATCGCGCACGAACTCCACTACGTCGACGTCACCGCCCTCTACACGGCGGTGGGGGAGAATCAGGTTTCGGCACAGCATGTCGTGCAGCGACTCGTGGCTCATCTGGGTGGGGTCGGTGACGTCGAGGAGGAGCTGGCCGAGCGGTCGACTCCGTCGACGATCCCCATGCGGCCCCGTCGGGTCGGCGACGCGGGTGTGTTGGTCGCCGGGGCCGAGGGTGTGGTGGCCAAACTGGCCAAGTGCTGTACTCCGATGCCGGGCGACGAGATCCTGGGATTCGTCACCCGCGGCGGGTCGGTGAGTGTGCACCGAACCGACTGCACCAACGCCGAGTCCCTCCACACGCAGTCCGAGCGCCTGATCGACGTGGAGTGGGCGCCGTCGCCGTCGTCGGTGTTCCTGGTGGCGATCCAGATCGAGGCGCTCGATCGGCACCGCCTGCTCTCCGACGTCACCAAGGCCCTTGCCGACGAGAAGGTCAACATCCTGTCCGCGTCGGTGACCACCTCCGGTGATCGGGTGGCCATCAGCAAGTTCACCTTCGAGATGGGCGATCCGAAGCACCTCGGCCACGTGCTGAACGTGGTGCGCAACGTCGAGGGTGTCTACGACGTGTACCGACTGACCTCGGCGGCCTGACAGCGCACCGAGGTCCGTCGGTACCCGGTCTAGAGATCCAGTTGGGCGGTTTCGATGGTCGTGGCGAGAGCGGGCGCGCCGTCCTGTCCACCGCCGGCCACGCCTGCGGCGGCGATCTTGTCGAGGGTGGCCAGACCCGTCGGATCGACGGTGCCGAAGATCGTGTAGTTCGGCGGCAACTGCGAGTCACCGAAGACGAGGAAGAACTGGCTCCCGTTGGTGTTCGGACCTGCGTTGGCCATCGCCACCGTGCCGCGCACGTATGGAACCGGCTGCTCGATCGCGGGGTCGGTCGGTGAGTACTGATCGGTGGGGAACTCGTTGGCGTACGCGTAGCCGGGGCCGCCGCTGCCGGAACCCGTGGGATCGCCGCACTGGAGTACCTTCAGCGACTCGGCAGTGGTGATCCGGTGGCAGATGGTGTTGTCGTAATAGCCCTGTCCGGTCAGCGAGGCGAAGCTGTTGACCGTGCACGGCGCCTTGGTGGCGTCGAGCGAGAGTCCGATCGGGCCCTGGTTGGTGGCGATGGTGACCCCCACCACCGACGACGTGGTCGGGATGCCCTCGGACTTGGGAGGGTTGTTGGGCTTGGCGGCGGTACCGATCGGGGAGTACGAGCAGTTCACGGTGTCCGGCAGGGGCGCCGAGCGCCCGGCGGGGAGGGTGCCCGCGGTCTGAGGTTTGAGCGGCGCGGAGCTGGTGGACCCGGCAGCGGACGCGGGTGAGGAGTCGTCGCTGTTCCTGACGACCGCGAAGGTTATGCCCCCCACCAGGGCGATCACGCCGACGACCGCAGCGGCGATGGTGAGTTGCTTGCGGCGACGGGCTCGAGCGGCGCGGTTCTCGAGTTGGCGCTCGAGCTTGCGCTTGGCGGCCTCACGTCGCTGTTCGTTGCTGGGCACTGCGGCGGTCCTCTTTCGTTCGGGCCTTCTGGTGAACTGGAGAAAGTGTGCCAGGCGTACCTGAGAGGCAACCGATCGGGATTGACCGCGCCCGCATAAGCTCTGGGTCTACCTTCCGGTGGTCGGTGTGCCGGTCACCTCGTCGAGAGGAGTCGAGATCGTGCTCGTCACCGGGTTCCCCGCTGGGATGTTCGCCACCAACTGCTACGTGGTCGCGCGCGACGGTGCGTCCGAGTGTGTGGTCATCGACCCCGGCCAGGACGCTGTCGAGCCCCTACTGACCCTCCTGGACTCGAAATCTCTCACACCGGCGGCGGTTCTGCTCACCCACGGCCACCTCGATCACATGTGGGATGCGCAGCCGGTGGCCGACAGGTTCGGTGTTCCGCTCTACGTCCACGACGGTGATCGCTACATGCTCACCGACCCGGCGGCGGCCATCGGGCCGCAGCTCGCGCAGTTCATCACCGGCCGCACCTTCGTCGAGCCGGCACGGGTGATCGAGTTGGTCGACGGCGATGCTCTCGCAATCGCGGGAATCGACATCGCCGTTGCGCACACCCCGGGTCACACCCCGGGGTCCGTGGTGTTCCGGATCGAGGTCGATGCCGGCAGCGGGGTGGGATCGGTGGTGTTCGCAGGCGATACCCTTTTCGCGGGGTCGATCGGGCGTACCGACCTGCCCGGTGGCGACCACGAGCAGTTGCTCGCGTCGATCGCGTCGGCCCTGCTGCCGCTCGGCGACGACGTGGTGGTGCTTCCGGGGCACGGCCCCGGCACCACCATCGGCGCCGAGCGACGCTCGAACCCCTTCCTCGTGGGCGCACCCGGCTGATCGGTTCCACAACCGGTCCCGGCGCCCAGCACGGGGAACCACCGGCCCGAGAAGACCCCCCGGACAGTCAGGAGCACCGTGTCGACCTCGTTCTCAGCGCCCAAAGGTGTGCCGGACTACCTCCCGCCCGACTCGGCCACGTTCGTCGCCGTGCGGGACGGGTTGATCCGCGCTGCCCGTCTGGCCGGGTACGGGCACGTGGAGTTGCCGGTGTTCGAGGACACCGCTCTCTACGCGCGTGGAGTCGGTGAGTCCACGGACGTGGTCAGCAAGGAGATGTATTCCTTCGCCGATCGGGGCGATCGCAGTGTGACGCTGCGTCCGGAGGGTACGGCCGGGGTGGTGCGCGCGGTGATCGAGCACGGGCTGGACCGGGGAGCCCTTCCGGTCAAGCTCTGCTACGACGGGCCGTTCTTCCGCTACGAGCGTCCGCAGGCCGGCCGGTACCGGCAGCTCCAGCAGGTGGGGGTCGAGGCGATCGGTGTCGACGACCCTGCGCTCGACGCGGAGGTCATCGCGGTCGCCGATGCGGGCTTCCGCTCGCTCGGTCTGTCCGGGTTTCGCCTCGAGATCACCTCCCTCGGTGACTCGACGTGCCGCCCACAGTACCGAGAGTTGTTGCAGCAGTTCCTGTTCGATCTCGATCTCGACGAGGACACCCGGCGCCGCGCGGAGATCAACCCGCTGCGCGTGCTCGACGACAAGCGTCCCCACGTGCGCGAGATGACCGCCAGGGCACCGCTGATGATCGATCACCTGTCCGCGGAGTCTCGTGAGCACTTCGAGACGGTGCTCGCGCATCTGGACGCTCTCGGTGTTGCGTACCAGGTCAATCCCCGCATGGTTCGCGGACTCGACTACTACACCAAGACCACCTTCGAGTTCGTCCACGACGGGCTCGGTGCGCAGTCGGGAATCGGCGGCGGCGGCCGCTACGACGGGTTGATGGAAAGACTCGGTGGGCAAGCGCTCTCGGGGATCGGGTTCGGTCTCGGAGTGGATCGGACCGTGTTGGCACTGGCCGCCGAAGGCGCCCCGCCGGTGGACGCCTCGCGGTGCGATGTGTTCTGTGTGCCCCTCGGTTCGGCGGCGAAGAAGGACCTGGCGGTGCTGGCGGCAACGTTGCGTGGTGCGGGGGTGCGGGTGGACGTCTCCTACGGTGACCGCGGGGTCAAGGGCGCGATGAAGTCGGCAGATCGCTCGGGCGCTCGGGTGGCTGTGGTTCTGGGCGATCGGGATATCGAGGACGGCGTCATGGGCGTGAAGAACATGGCAACAGGCGATCAGGAGTCCGTCGCAGTCGCCGACGTGCCGTCGCGAATCGAGGCGATTCTTGGCCGCTGACGACGATCCTGTCCGGACTGTCGACCTGGATCTGATCCCCCGGGACCTGGTGTTGCCGCGGCTGCGGGCGGTGGGCGCGGCACTGATCGGGGTGGGGACGGTGCTCGGGTTGATCACGGCGTTGTTCGCGCCGAACCTGGTGGCTCTCGTGGTTGCTGCGGCGGTGATCGTGCCGTCGCTGTTCCTGGTGGTCACCACCGCGCGGCGCCACATCGTGATCGATGGAACCGTTGTCACCCATCGGGGACGTCTGCGCACCACGAGACTGGACTTCGCCCAGGTCGTCACCGTGGAGATCGTGGTGCGGGCAGGCAAACTCAGCCAGGTTCTGCTCCGGGTGGGCGACGGTGAGCAGATCGTCACCGTCGCCCTGGCGCTGTACACCGACGACGGTGGACGCGAGTTGCCCGTACTGGGCATGCGGTCGCTCGCCGACGCCCTGTCCGCTGCGGCATTGGCGCCTGCCGCTGCCGTCGCCTCGGTGTTGATCGCACAGCTACGTTCGGACGCGCGCGATGCGCTCCTGCGCGAACGTCCCCTGTTCCAGGCCGTGACCCTGGTCAAGAAATCGGGTCGCATACCCGAGACGGTCCTGACCGATCGCGAGGTCGCCCTGCTGGCCGGGTGAGCGCTCCGAGCGTTACCGAACCTGGTAGATCCCGGGTTTCATCGGGACGTGCAGCGATGTGGTGGACACGGTGAAGGAGACTCGGCCCGGCCCGGTCGCCAGAGCGATGTCGTTGTCGGGCGTGTCGACGGTCGGCCCGGTGAACAGTGATGCGGGGAACGGCGGGGTTCTCTTCGTGGTGGTGATGGATCTGTTCGCAGTGCCCGAGGCGCCTGTGTCGAGGTTGCGCCAGTTGACGATCGTGTCGACTGAGCAGGTTCCGTCGAAGTACGGGGTGAATCCGACACTGAACGCGGCGATGCCGGAGGGGCCCGGTGGCACGGTCTCGGTGACTCCTCCAGCGAAGAAGCCGCCGCACAGGAAACTGTTGCCGCGGCCGAGGGCGATCGATTGCCCGATCTGGTTATAAACGGACGATCCGGGCAGCGGCTGCGCCATCGCTATGCCCGGCGCAGCCAGGGAGAGTCCGATGACTCCCGCAGCTGTGGCTGCAGCCAGTCGCAGCCGGGTCGTCGATCGAGTCGGCGAGTTGCTCATCAGGGAACCTTCACTTCCGTCGGGGGGCCGGCCACGATGTCGGCCGACGTGGTGGTCTACGGGAACTGAGTTCTGCCGGTGTTGGTGTCGTTCTGCCGGTGTTGGTGTCGAGGTTGGACAGGTCCGGCTACCCGGCGCCCCGGGCTATCCGATCAGGGGACCACGGCCACGGTGGCCGGGCCTTCGGCGAAGTGCAACGACGTTGTGCTCCAGGCGTATTCGGTACGCCCGGGGCCGGTGTCGATGAGAAGGTCGTTGCCGTTGGTGATGGGGGAGCGAGGGAAGGGGAGCACGGTGGTTGTCAGATTCTTCTCCACCCGTCCGCTCGCGCCCGTGTCGAGGTTGCGCCAGTTCAGAACTGCGATGACGGTGCACGTTCCACCGAAGAACGGCTCGAACAGCACGCTCAGAGGCGTCACACCGCGATCCTGCCGGGTGCCGAACAGCAGAACGCCGCTGACCTTCCCGGCGCACCGGAAGTCGTTGTTCACGCCGAGGGTGTACACACGGGTGAAGTTGATGAAGTTGTACGGAATGGGTTCGGCCACAGCGGTAGTGGGGGTGACGACGGAGAAGGTCGCCGCGAGTGCGCCGAGCGCAGCTGCCGAGCGCACGCGTCGCCGGTTTCGTGATCGTGCGGGGACGGTGCTGTCGGCCATGCGAATGACCATAGCGTACGAATCGGCGTTACGAGACCGGTTTGGTTGTTTTTCTGGAGAAATGCTTTACGACTCGAATCACTTGACACGACATAGAACACATGTTCGACTTCTGGCATGAGGTGGCAGGGTCAAACTCTCGATGCGATCGACGGTGCGCTACCGGGGCTCGAGCGTGCAGGGCTGGTGCGCACGGTCCGGACGCCGGAGTTCGAGGGTGTCACGTTCCACGAGGTGCTCTGCAAGAGTGCGCTGAACAAGCTGCCGGAAGAGTCGTCGATGCCCTTCCGCTGGACCATCAATCCCATGCGCGGGTGCTCGCACGCGTGCAGGTACTGCTTCGCGCGCCCGACGCATGAATATCTCGATCTCGATGCGGGCGTGGACTTCGATTCGCAGATCGTCGTCAAGACCAACGTGGTCGCGGTGCTCCGCCGCGAACTGGCGCGCGCGTCCTGGAAGCGTGATCCGGTGGCACTCGGAACCAACACCGACCCCTACCAGCGCGCTGAGGGACGTTACCGATTGATGCCCGGGATCATCCGGGCTCTGACCGAGCACGGCACCCCGTTCTCGATACTGACCAAGGGCACGTTGATCCGCCGCGATCTGCCGCTGCTGGCCCTGGCCGCACGCTCGGTCGATGTTCAGGTGAGCGTGAGTCTGGCATTCCATGACGAGGAACTGCAGAAGGCCATCGAACCCGGGGCGCCGTCACCGCGAGCGCGCCTCGACCTCGTGCGAGCCCTCACCGACGCCGGGTTACCGTGCCACGTGTTGATCGCTCCCGTGGTGCCGTTCCTCACGGATTCGACCGCGCATCTCGACGCGCTGCTCGGCTCGCTCGCGGCGGCGGGGGCCGCCGGGGTCACCGTGCTCCCGATGCACCTGCGCTCGAGTACGCGTGACTGGTTCATGGCGTGGCTCGCCGAGGAGCACCCCGCGCTGATCGGCCGGTACCGGCGTCTCTACGGACGCAGTGCGTACGTCGGTCCCGAGTACCGCACCTGGCTGGCGGGCAAAGTGGACCCGCTCATCGAGAAGTACGGACTGACCGGACTCGACCCACAGGCCGCGCGGGCGACACCCGTCGGACTGTCTGGACCCCAGAAGAGCACTGCACCAGCGACTCCCACGCTGTTCTGATCTCAGGGCGCCTCTGATCCCGTGGCGCCTCTGATCCCCTGGCGCCTCTGATCTCATGGGGTCGATCAGAAATCGGGGGTGTGGCCCAGATGCTCGAGGTAGCGGCGGGCGGAGCGCGTGATCGCCGCCTTCGCGTCCGCACGGACAACCTTGCCCCACCACGCACCGAACACCATCTCGACGTCGTACGGCCGGAGCAGATCGATCACCGCGCGGACGGTGTCCGGGTGCTCCGGGATCAGGTTGGGGTAGCTGTACATGAAGCTCACCCACCGAGGGTCCGCAACCACCTGAACGATGTCGCCGGTACACAGCGCGCCGCGACCATCCGGACCCCGCCAGTGCAGCACCGTGCCTCCGTCGAAGTGCACGCGGGGGTTCAGCAGCGTTCGCCCCGGCAACACCTCGGCGGTCGACCCGGTGAAGAAGTGCACGTTCCCGCGGGCGCGCACCCAGTCCTGATCGTCGGCATGAAGGTGGATCGGCACACCGCCGAACGCCTCGCTCCACTCGACCATCGAGCTGTAGAAGTGCGGGTGGGAGATGGCGATCGCGGCCACCCCGCCTCGCGCACGCACGGCCTCGATCGTCGCGTCGTCGATGAGACTGATGCAGTCCCACAGCAGATTTCCGCCCTCACCCGGGACCAGCAGCGCCCGTTGACCGATGGCGAAGTGCGGCTCGGTCCCGATACCCCACAGCCCCGGTGCCTCCTCGGCGACGCGATTGGAGTGGGTCGCGGCGAGTTGCTCGAGGTCGGTCCACCGCTGACCCGAGGCCGGGACGTACTGACGGTCGTCGAGACAGATCGGGCAGGCCGCGGGATCGAAGAGGTCGTGATCGACTGCGACACCGCATGCGGTGCAGATCGGGCGGGGACGGGTCCCCGAGATGATCGTCACCGCCGGTCACCGGCCGCCGCGCGGGGCCGGTGGATTGTTCAGATCGCGCGCGCCGTAGGTGTCGCATGCCGAGACCAGACCGGTGCGGTAGCCCGAGAGGAACCACGCCTGTCGCTGCTCGGATGAGCCGTGTGTCCAGCCCTCCGGATTGATCCGACCCGTCGCCGCCTTCTGGATACGATCGTCACCGACCGATGCAGCTGCGGACAGTGCGTCCGAGACGTCCTGGTCGGTCAGGGGATTGAGCAGCGGCTTCGACGAACCGGGGGCGGGCTGCTCGTCGGCGAAGTGCGCCCAGATGCCCGCGTAGCAGTCGGCCTGAAGTTCGGTGCGCACCGATCCCGACTCCGGGCCGGCGGGATCCTGGCCGGCTCGCCCGATGTCGCCGAGCTGATTCTGAATGTGGTGGCCGATCTCGTGCGCGACCACGTACTCCTGAGCCAGCGGACCGCCGCTGGAGCCGAATCGGTCCACCAGCACCTGGAAGAAGCTGGTGTCGAAGTAGCCGGTGGAGTCCGCGGGGCAGTAGAACGGACCGACCTCGCTCGTCGCCGCCCCGCAGCCGGTACTGACCGAACCGCTGAAGAGGGTGACCTTGGGTTGGACGTACGCGGTGCCGGTCTGCTGCTCGAGCTGTGCTCCCCACACCTGGTCGAGGCTGTTGACACTGGCCGCCACCCGGCAGTCGATGTCCCTGTTGGCGTCGGCTCCGGTGGCGCACCCTTCGAGACTGCCGTCGCCGGCCGGTGCGCTCGACGACGAGTCGCCGCCACCGACTCCACTGATCACCGACCCGGGATCGACACCGAACAGCAGAGCCAGAACGACGACGATCAGTCCACCCGCACCGCCGATGGCCACCTTGCCGCCACGACCGCCCCCGCCCCGGCTCACCCGTGAGGAGTCGATCTGCGCGTTGTCGTCGAAGGTCATCGTCGTTCCCTTGCTGTGCTCGCCGATGGTGCGGGCATCAGCTTTGCATGCCGGTGGGCACGCGTCATCGTTCTCTCCCTAGGATTCGAGAACCGGGACCACCACACCATCGACACCGGAGATCCCTAGCATGGCCGCAGTCCTCCACTCCTTGGAGCTCTCGCGTCCGGGCCCACGAAAGGAATTCAGTGCTGCGCACGTATCTTGCCGGTTCACTTCGAGCCGAGCACGCCGGCAACCCCGTCACACTGACCGGGTGGGTTGCCCGACGACGCGATCACGGCGGGGTGATCTTCATCGATCTACGCGACGCGTCCGGCGTGGCGCAGGTGGTCTTTCGCGATTCGACCGTGGCCGAGCAGGCGCACCGCCTCCGATCGGAGTACTGCGTACGGATCACCGGCGTCGTCGAACTGCGGCCCGAGGGCAACCAGAATCACGAGATCCTCACCGGCGCGGTGGAAGTGAACGCCACCGAGCTCGAGGTTCTCGGCGAGAGCGCGCCGCTGCCGTTCCAGCTGGACGAGTCGCCGGGGGAGGAGGCCCGACTGCGCTACCGGTACCTGGACCTGCGTCGAGCCGGCCCGGCGCACGCCATCCGGTTGCGCTCGAAGGTCAACGCAGCGGCTCGAGCCGTACTGGCCCACCACGAGTTCGTCGAGGTCGAGACACCCACCCTCACCCGGTCGACTCCCGAGGGCGCTCGGGACTTCCTGGTGCCCGCCCGCCTTCAACCGGGCACCTTCTACGCGCTGCCGCAGAGCCCGCAGCTGTTCAAGCAGCTGCTGATGGTCGGCGGTATCGAGCGGTACTACCAGATCGCTCGCTGCTACCGCGACGAGGACTTCCGGGCAGACCGGCAGCCGGAGTTCACGCAGCTCGACGTCGAGATGAGCTTCGTGACCCAGGACGACGTCATCGTGTTGGCGGAGGAGATCCTCACGGCACTGTGGAACCTCATCGGCTACGAGGTGCACACGCCGATACCGCGGATGACCTACGCCGACGCGATGCGTCGGTTCGGCTCGGACAAGCCGGATCTGCGTTTCGGTGTCGAACTGATCGAGTGCACCGAGTTCTTCTCCGACACCCCGTTCCGAGTCTTCCAGGCCCCCTACGTCGGTGCCGTCGTGATGCCGGGCGGCGCCTCCCAGCCCCGCCGCCAGCTCGACGCCTGGCAGGAGTGGGCCAAGCAGCGCGGCGCGAAGGGCCTTGCCTACGTCCTGATCCAGGAGGACGGAACACTGGCGGGGCCGGTGGCCAAGAACCTCTCCGACGCCGAGCGTGCCGGGCTCGCCGCGCATGTCGGCGCCGCAGCGGGGGACTGCGTGTTCTTCGCGGCCGGCCCGGCCAAGGCTCAGCGGGCGTTGCTCGGCGCGGCGCGCGGCGAGATCGCGCGCAAGCAGGGCCTGATCGACGAGTCACAATGGGCATTCGTGTGGATCGTCGACGCACCGCTGTTCGAACCCGCCTCCGATGCCACCGCGAGCGGTGACGTGGCGGTGGGCAGTGGATCGTGGACCGCGGTGCACCACGCCTTCACCTCGCCGAAGCCGGAGTGGCTCGACACGTTCGACACCGATCCAGGGTCCGCTCTGGCGTACGCGTACGACATCGTCTGCAACGGCAACGAGATCGGTGGGGGCAGTATTCGCATCCACCGCAAGGACGTTCAGGAGCGAGTGTTCGCCGTCATGGGTCTGGACGAGAAGCAGGCACGGGAGAAGTTCGGGTTCCTCCTCGATGCCTTCGCCTTCGGCGCTCCTCCGCACGGCGGCATCGCCTTCGGGTGGGATCGCATCACAGCTCTGCTGGCCGGCGTCGAGTCCATCCGCGAGGTCATCGCCTTCCCGAAGTCCGGTGGCGGAGTCGATCCGCTGACCGACGCGCCGGCCCCGATCACCGCGCAGCAGCGCCGCGAGTCGGGGATCGATGCCCCGCCCGCACCTCGTGCCGGCACCGGTCCGGACACCGCACCGCCCACAGCGTCCTGACCGGCCATGGAGAACATTCGAGTGCACGTACCTGCCGTGCGAACGGACGAGGTTCTCGACGTGCTGCGCGGGTGCGAGGGTGTGGCGCACATGTCGCTCTTCCGCGGCGCTTCCCTCGAGCCGGAAGGCGACGTGATCGAGGCGGACTTCACCCGCGAGAGTTCCAACGAAATTCTCGACGCTCTGCGACATCTCGGTGTGATGGCGGACGGTGCCGTCGCATACACCACCGTCGACTCGATGATGTCCGAACGAGCCGACAGCGCAGCCAAGCGTGTGCCCGGTGATCCCGACGACGCGATCGTCTGGGATCAACTTCTGCGGCGCAATCACGAGGACGCGACCCTGACTTTCACCTTCCTGTCGTTCCTGACGATCGCCACGCTGCTGGTGGCCATCGGCGTGGTGACCAACTCGCCTGTCACGATCGTCGGTGCCATGGTTCTCGGTCCCGAGTTCGGACCGCTGGCCGCGATCGCCGTCGGGCTGGTACTCGGCCGCCGTCGTCTGGTGCTGCGCGCGGTGATCGCGCTGGCGGTCGCGTTCCCGGTTGCGATGCTCATCACGGCGGCGGGCGCGCTCGCCGCGGAGCTCACCGGCGTGCTGGACGTGAGCGGCCTCGCAAATCTGGACCAGGTCGACTTCATCTACCAGGTGGGTCCCGCGTCGTTCATCGTCTCGTTGCTGGCCGGAGCGGCCGGCATGCTGGCAATGCTGTCGTCGAAGTCCGCCGCACTGGTGGGTGTGTTCATCTCCGTGACGACGGTTCCTGCTGCGGGGTTCGCGGTGATCGCGGCGACGGCCGGGGCATGGCGCATCGCGGGTCTGTCGAGCCTGCAGCTGGCGATCAACCTGGTCGGCATCGTCATCGCCGCGACGGCGGTGCTGAGCCTGCGGTTGCGGCTGGGTGACGGAAGCCGCCTGACCGCACCGCGCTGACCCGACCTCTCGCCGGGCGCAGGCCCGCTCGCCGCTCTAAGGTGGCAGCGGGCCCGAACACGATGTCGAGGAGTTTGTCCGTGGGAATCAAGGTCGCGCTCGAGCATCGCACGAGCTACCACTTCGACCGGGTGGTTCAGGTGTATCCCCACGAGATCAGGCTGCGCCCGGCGCCGCACGCCCGCACGCCCATCGAGGCGTACTCGTTGACCGTCGAACCTGCCGGGCATTTTCTGAACTGGCAACAGGACGTCTTCGGGAACTTCCTTGCCCGCGTGGTCTTCCCCGAACGCACCGACCACCTCACCATCACGGTCGGTCTGGTGGCCGATCTCGAGGCCATCAATCCTCTCGACTTCTTCGTCGAGGACTGGGCCGAGCACGTCGGCTTCGAATACCAGCAGCGTGATCTGCCCGACCTCGAGCCGTATCTGCGTCCGGTGGACGAGACCGAGGAGGGCGGGGGACCGGGCGAACTCGTCACGCGGTGGGTGGAGAAGATGCGCGCCGAGGTTGCCGAACATGGCGAGATGCGCACCATCGAGTTCCTCGCCGCCGTCAATCGCGCCGTCATGGCGGACATCGAGTACTCGGTGCGCATGGAGCCCGGCGTCCAGACCCCGGACCACACGCTGCGCACGGCGGTGGGATCGTGTCGGGACTCCGCATGGCTGCTCGTGTCGATCCTCCGGCAGTTGGGCCTGGCTGCCCGCTTCGTCTCCGGGTATCTGGTTCAGCTGCGACAGGACATCGAATCGCTCGAGGGCGGATCCGGGCCTGCCGAGGACTTCACCGACCTCCACGCATGGTGCGAGGTCTACCTTCCCGGCGCCGGCTGGGTGGGCATGGACCCGACGTCGGGGCTCTTCGCCGGTGAGGGCCACATCCCGCTCTCCGCGACGCCTCATCCGTCCACGGCGGCGGCGATCACCGGTGCCGTCGGAAAGTGCACGGCCGAACTGGAGTTCTCGAACACCGTGGTTCGGGTGCACGAGGATCCGCGAACGACCCTGCCGTACTCGGCCGAGCAGTGGGATGCGATTCGGGCGGCGGGACTGGCCATCGACGAGCGTATGGCGGACCAGCGTATCGATCTGACCGTCGGTGGGGAGCCGACGTTCGTGGCGATCGAGAACCAGGACGCGCCGGAGTGGACCACCGACGCCGACGGCCCGCACAAGCGAGAACTCGCGAGCGCCCTGGCCGAGCGGCTCAGGTCGATCTATGCGCCGTCCGGTCTGGTTCAGCGCAGCCAGGGTAAGTGGTACCCGGGCGAGCCGTTGCCACGCTGGCAGATCGGACTCTTCTGGCGGGCGGACGGGCAACCGCTCTGGCACGACGCCGAACTGCTCGCCGACCCCTGGCTGCCCGAGTCGGATCGACCCGAGCCCGTCGATCCGGGTGCGGCGCGAGCGCTCGTCGATGCGCTGGTCGAGGGGTTCGGTTTCCCGGTGGCACAGTCCAGACCGGCCTACGAGGACCCGATAGCGCGCCTGGCCGCCCTGCTGCGGGTGCCCGACGGCGACCCACCCGCTGCGGCGGGTGAGCCCGACCTCGAACCCGGCACGGACACCCCCGAGGCGCGCGCCGCCCTGCTTCGCACACTCGAGTCGAGCACGGACGAGCCCGCGGCCTATGTCATGCCGATCCATCGCTCCGAGGACGACACACGCTGGGAGAGCGCCGACTGGCGATTGCGCCGCGGCCGGGTGGTGCTGCTCGAGGGTGATTCTCCCGCCGGGCTCCGGCTGCCTCTCGATGCCATCTCCTGGCATCCGCCACGTCTCGAGAACCCCGCCGACCCCACGGCGCCGCGCGGCCCGCTCCCCACGCCGTGGAAATCACGCCGAACGTTCGGAGCCGGTGGGTTCGGACCGAGCGGAGGGTCTGCGCCCGCACCCGAGCCGGGGCCCGGTGACAACCCCGTGACCGCGCTGGTCGCCGAGGTTCGCGACGGTGTGCTGCACGTGTTCCTGCCGCCGATCGACGCTCTCGAGCACTTCGTGGACCTCGTTGGTCGCGTCGAGGAGGCGGCCGCGCGCATCGGTACCCCGGTTGTCGTGGAGGGCTACGGTCCGCCTGCCGATCCACGCGTGAAGTCCCTCACCGTGACACCGGACCCGGGCGTCATCGAGGTCAACGTCCACCCCACCGCGTCGTGGGCGGAGCAGGACGAATTGATGAGCACCCTCTACGAGCAGGCACGTCTGACGCGCCTGTCGACCGAGGCGTTCGACAACGACGGCACCGGCCGGGGAACCGGTGGTGGCAACCACATCACGCTGGGCGGGGACACGCCGCGGCGCTCACCACTGCTGCGACGGCCCGATCTGCTGGTGTCGATGCTCACCCACTGGCAGCGGCACCCGTCACTGTCCTACCTGTTCTCGGGTCGATTCATCGGACCTACCTCCCAGGCCCCGCGATTCGACGAGGGACGTCCGGAAGCGCTGTACGAGATGGAGATCGCGTTCGGCGAGATCGCTCGTCGTACCGCGCAGGTCCGAGAGGACGATCCGTCCGCAGCCGCACCGCCGTGGCTGGTCGATCGGGCGCTGCGGCACCTGCTCACCGATCTCACCGGCAACACTCATCGCGCCGAGTTCTGCATCGACAAGCTCTACAGCCCGGACTCGGCCCGCGGTCGTCTCGGACTGCTCGAGTTGCGGGGTTTCGAGATGCCCCCGCACCATCGGATGGCGATGGTGCAGTCGCTGCTGGTGCGGTCGATGGTCTCGCGGTTCTGGGACGCCCCGCTGGTGGCGCCGCTGATCCGACACGGCGAGAACCTGCACGGTCGATACCTGCTCCCGCACTACGTGATCGCCGACATCGGCCGAGTGGTGGAGGATCTGCGCGATCACGGCGTTGATTTCGACACCAGTTGGCTCGATCCCTTCACCGAGTTCCGGTTCCCGCGGATAGGGACCACCGTGGTTGCCGACGCCGAGATCGAACTGCGCAGCGCCATCGAGCCCTGGAACACCCTCGGCGAGGAATCGACCTCCGGGGGCACCGCACGCTACGTGGACTCGTCGGTGGAACGGCTGCAGGTCAGCATCACCGGGGCGGACCCCGGTCGATTCCTGCTCACGTGCAACGGCACCCCGGTCCCGCTCGTTCGCACCGACAAGTCGGACGTCCAGGTGGCGGGCGTGCGGTACCGCGCGTGGCAGCCGCCGAGTGCGCTGCACCCCACGATCGAGGTGCAGAGTCCGCTCCGCTTCGATCTGGTGGACACCCAGTCCGCTCGGTCCCTCGGAGGCTGCACCTACCACGTGGTGCACCCGGGTGGCCGCTCCTACGACGCACCGCCGGTCAACGCCGTCGAGGCCGAGTCGCGACGCGGCGGGCGGTTCGAGGAGGGCGGGTTCACCGCCGGTCGCGTGGACGTCCCCGCACTACTCGAGCAGCAGGCGCGGCTGCGGGTCGACTCGTCCGCGCCCGGCCTGCTCGATCTCCGCCGAACCGGGTCGGTCCTCTAGAGTTCTGCCGGTAGGGGTGTCGGGTAACGAGCTCGGCCGCGACGAACGAAGGGACCAGCCCTTTTGGCACAGGTGACGGTCGCCGGTGGCCCCGACGCGGCACCGGTCCTGGACAGATACCGGCATCTGGCGGCCGCTGGGGGCGCGTTCGACGAGGTGTTCGGCACACACGAGCAGTTCGATCACGGCACTGTGCGTGCTCAGTGGTCGGAGGTGGCCTCGGTGCTGGCTCGGTCCGGTCGAAGCACCCTGGACTCGCTCCAGAATCGAGTGGGACGCCTGGTCGAGGATCACGGCATCACCTACAACACCATCCCGGCACCCGGGGTGACCGACAGCGCCACCCTTCGGTGGGAACTCGACGTCGTTCCGTACGTCGTCTCCGCCGACGACTGGACGCGACTGGAAACGGGCATGACGCAGCGCTCGCGTCTGCTCGATCTGATCCTCACCGACGTCTACGGAAGCCAGAACCTCGTGCGACGGGGCTTGCTGCCGCCGGAGCTGGTGTTCGGACATCCCGGCTACCTGCGCGCCGCGCACGGGATCACCGTTCCCGGCCCCCACCAGTTGTTCTTCCATGCTGCCGACGTGGTGCGCACCTCCGACGGTCGGTTCGCCGTCATGTCCGATCGCACCCAGGCTCCGTCGGGAGCCGGTTACGCCCTCGCGGATCGCACGGTGATCTCACGCGCGGTGCCCGAGTTGTTCGAGCAGACCAACCCGCGCCAGCTCTCGACCTTCGTGCGAGCGATGCGGTTGGCGTTGATCGAGGCCGCTCCCGATTCCGCCGAGAACCCACTCGTCGTGGTGCTCAGCCCCGGAGTGATGTCCGAGACCGCATTCGATCAGTCCTACCTGGCATCGGTTCTGGGATTCCCCCTGGTGGAGTCGGCGGATCTGGTGGTGCGCGACGGTGCGCTGTGGATGCGCGCGCTGGGGACGCTGCGCCGGGTGGACGTGGTGGTGCGCCGTGTCGACGACGGGTACGTCGATCCGTTGGATCTGCGCCCGGATTCCAAGCTCGGTGTGGTCGGTCTGGTGGAGGTGCTCCGGCGCGGCGCGGTGACCGTGGTGAACACGATCGGGAGCGGAATCCTCGAGAACCCGGCGCTGATGTCGATGCTCCCGGCGCTCTCGCGGACGCTGCTCGGTGAGGATCTGCTGCTGCCGTCGGTGGAGACCTTCTGGGCGGGGGAGAGTGCGGCGCTCTCGCACATCGAGGCCAATCTCGAGTCGATGATCGTGACGTCGAGCGGGTCCGGTGGATCGCACATCGGCAGTGCTCTGTCCACTGCGGCCCGCGAGGCCCTGATCGCCAGGGTTCGCGCCCAGCCGTGGGCATGGTCGGCGCGCTCGATCCCCTCGCTGGCACACACCCCTGTCGGTCCTGCCGGCCATCGGCAGACAGGAGAGGCGGTGGTACCCGGATCGGTGAGCCTGCGGCTGTTCGACGTCGCGCAACGGGTCGGGTACACACCGATGATCGGTGGACTGGCGCAGGTGTTGATCACCGATCCGCTGCGCGAACCGATGGTTAGTTCCGCGGCCAAGGACATCTGGGTGCGTCCTGCTTCCCGGCCTACGCCCGCCGACAGCGCGAGCGGACCGGCCGTGCCGATTCGTGAGGTCCTGCCGCGCTACTCGGCGGCTCGGGTCGACGGGGTCACCTCTCCCCGCGTTCTCGGCGACCTGTTCTGGTTGGGCCGCTACGCCGAGCGGGCCGAGTCGATGGCGCGGATGCTCGTCACCGTGGGGGTTCGGTATCAGGACTTCTCCACCAAACCGTGGCTGGAGGCAGCGCCGGCGCTGCCCGTTCTGCTCGATGCCGTTGCGGCGGTGTCCGGGGCGGGTTCGGTATTCGACGCAGCCGGGCCTCGACGCGAGGTTCTCGCCGAGTTCCGTTCGCTGACACTCGATTCGACACGGCCGGGTTCGTTGGCGCAGTCCATCGACGGTCTGCTCAACGCCTCCCGCGCTGTGCGCGATCAGCTCTCGTCGAACACCTGGGTGGTCTTCTCCGCGCTCGACACCGCCCTCGCGCGGCTGGCCGCAGCACCGGATCTCGACGAGGCCGAGCTGTGGGAGGCGCAGAGTCGCGTGATCGGTGCCATGTTGGCGGTCTCCGGTCTGGCGGCCGAGTCGATGGTGCGGGATCCCGGCTGGCACCTGATGGACGTGGGGCGTCGACTCGAACGGGCGATGCAGACCGCATCCCTGCTCTCGGCCACCGTGACCACGGCTCGACTGCCTGCCGTGGAAGCTGCGATCATCGAATCGGTGCTGACCATGACCGAGTCGTCGGTGACCTACCGGCGCCGGAATTCCGGCCTGATTCGGCTTGCTGCCGTGGCCGAACTGCTGCTCTTCGACGCCGGCAACCCGCGCTCGTTGATCTACCAACTCGACCGAACCCTCGATGCTCTCAGGCGTCTTCCCGGAGCCACCGGGACCTCGCGACCGGAGCAGGCCGTCGAGCGGATGACGGCGCGGTTGCGTCGCGTCGATCCGGGCGACCTCGAGGTGGTCGAACCGAGCGGTTCACGCGAGGATCTCGCCGAGTTGCTCGATCACCTCAGAGAGTCCCTGCTCGACACGGCGGATCTGGTCACTGCGACCCACCTGACGCTGCCGGGTGGTACCCAGCCCCTCTGGGGTGGCGGGAGCATGCTCTCGTGAGCGCACCGGGCGAGACGGGTACCACCGAGCATCCACGCGCGGTCGGTGGAACGAGCACGTGCTGGTACCGCATCACCCACACCACCACCTACACGTACTCGGATCGGGTGCGCTCGTCGTTCGGACGCGGGTTCCTAACCCCTGCCAACACCGCCGGCCAACGTGTGGTCGAGTCGACCGTCGAGGTCACCCCGACCCCGTCGGATCAGTCGACGGGCACCGACGTGTACGGGAACGAGGACGTGTTCTTCCACGTCACCACTGATCACGAGCAGCTCACGGTCACCGCGCGATCGCTCGTCGGTGTCGACCCGCCCGACCCCGGGCGCATCCTCTCCCATCCCGCCACGGCACCGTGGGAGCAGGCACGCCCCTGCGCGGCAGTTCAGGCCGATGGCGGCGAGCGGGCCCTGGCGACCGAGTTCGTGCTCGATCTGGTGCCGGGTGAGATCACCGACGACGTACGCAGCTACGCGTCGAGTTCCTTCGCGCCCGGCAGAGCACTGGTGGACGCGATCGTCGATCTCACCCATCGAATCTTCACCGACTTCACCTACCAGTCGGGATCGACGACCGTCAGCACGAAGGTCGGTGAAGTGCTCGCCGAGCGGTCCGGGGTGTGCCAGGACTTCGCCCGGCTGGCCATCGCCTGTCTACGGTCGCAGGGGCTGGCGGCGCAGTACGTCTCCGGCTACCTGGCCACCACACCGCCGCCCGGTCGCGAACGCATGATCGGCGCCGACGCCACCCACGCGTGGGCAGCGGTGTGGATGCCCGACGGGACGTGGCTGGGCTTCGACCCCACGAACGACCAGCTGGTCGACGAGCGGTACACCCTGGTGGCGGTCGGGCGCGACTACGCGGACGTCCCGCCGCTGCGCGGAATCATCTACACCGACGCCGAGACCAGCACGATTGCCGTGTCCGTCGACGTGGCGCCGGTCGGATCGGGTGACCGTCCGGGTGGATCAGTAGTCTGACCCCGTGGATGAGGGGCCGTTCGGCGACGAGGAGATCTCGCTGTTTCCCGTCGCGCACGAGGCCTCGGCGCCACCTCGTGCGGGCTCCCCGGCTGCCCGGACGACGGGTGCGGCGCGCGCGCCCCTCGCGGTCCGAATGCGTCCGCGCACGCTCGACGAGGTGGTCGGGCAGGGCCATCTCCTCGCCGCCGGATCGCCGCTGCGGCGGCTGGTGGACGGCTCCGGTGCTGCGTCGGTGGTGCTCTACGGTCCACCGGGTACGGGGAAGACAACCCTTGCATCGTTGATCTCCGGAGCCACCGGGCGGCGGTTCGAGGCCCTGTCCGCACTCTCGGCCGGGGTCAAGGACGTACGTGCGGTGATCGACACGGCCGGGCGCCGGGCGCTGCACGGCGAACAGACGGTGCTGTTCATCGACGAGGTGCACCGATTCTCGAAGACCCAGCAGGACGCTCTGCTGGCGGCGGTGGAGAACCGAGTCGTCCTGCTGGTGGCCGCCACCACCGAGAACCCGTCGTTCTCGGTGGTCGCCCCGCTTCTGTCTCGCTCGCTCGTGCTCGAGCTCAGGCCACTGACCGACGCGGACGTTCGTCTCGTCGTCGGTCGCGCCGTCGACGACTCGCGCGGTCTGGCAGGCACGGTCACCGTGACAACGGAGGCGCTCGATCACCTGGTGGCCATCGCGGCGGGGGATGCCCGACGGGCGCTGACGGCCCTCGACGCCGCTGCCGAGTCGGTGCTCGCCACGGCCCCCGACGCCGGATCGGAGCAGCGAGCTGCGACGATCGATCTCGCAGCCGTGGAGTCCAGCGCAGACCGGGCCGCTGTGCGCTACGACCGCGACGGTGACCAGCACTACGACGTTCTGAGCGCCTTCATCAAGTCCATTCGAGGCTCGGACGTCGACGCAGCTCTGCACTATCTCGCCCGGATGCTCACCGCCGGTGAGGATCCGCGGTTGATCGCCCGTCGCCTGATCGTGCACGCGAGTGAGGACATCGGGATGGCCGATCCCACAGCGATGCTCGCGGCCACCGCGGCGGCGCAGGCAGTCGCCCTCGTCGGACTCCCCGAAGCGCGGTTGTCCCTGGCGCAGGCGACCGTTCACCTCGCGACCGCCCCCAAGTCCGCGGCCGTCACCCGTGCGCTCGACGCCGCGATGGCCGACATCGCCGCCGGACGAATCGGTTCGGTGCCGCCGCACCTGCGCGACGGGCACTACTCGGGTGCGCGCGGCCTCGGCCACGCCGTCGGGTACCGCTACCCGCACGACGACCCCGCAGGGGTCTCGGTGCAGCAGTACGCTCCGGACGAACTGGTGGGAACCGACTATTACATCCCCACCGAGCGCGGCCTCGAGCGCGATATTTCGACCCGGTTGGGCAAGCTCAGGCGCATAGTGCGCGGCCGCTAACCTGTACGGGTGCGCACCCACGAGATCCGTCGACGCTTCCTGGCTCACTTCGAGAAGGCAGGGCACACACTCGTCCCCAGCGCGTCACTGGTCCTCGAGGATCCGAACCTGCTGTTCGTCAACGCCGGCATGGTGCAGTTCGTGCCCTACTTCCTCGGTCAGCAGAGCCCGCCGTTCGCTCGCGCGACCAGCGTGCAGAAGTGCGTGCGCACCGGCGACATCGAGAACGTGGGCGTGACCACGCGCCACAACACGTTCTTCCAGATGGCCGGCAATTTCTCGTTCGGTGACTACTTCAAGCGTGAGGCCATCGAATTCGCGTGGTCACTGCTCACGTCGTCGCAAGCAGACGGCGGCTACGGCTTCGATCCCGAACGACTCTGGGCCACCGCCTATCTCGACGACGACGAGGCCATCGCACTGTGGAAGGACGTTGCCGGTCTTCCCGACGAGCGCATCCAGAAGCGCGGCATGGCCGACAACTACTGGTCGATGGGTATCCCCGGCCCCTGCGGTCCGTGCTCGGAGATCTACTACGACCGCGGCCCCGAGTTCGGAGCGGACGGCGGCCCGGAGGCCGACGAGGACCGCTACCTCGAGATCTGGAATCTCGTGTTCATGCAGAACGAACGAGGTCAGGGCACGTCCAAGGACGATTTCGACATACTCGGACCGCTCCCGAAGAAGAACATCGACACCGGCATGGGTGTCGAGCGCGTGGCCTTTCTGCTGCAGAACGTCGACAACGTGTACGAAACCGACCTGGTGCGGCCGGTCATCACCGCGGCCGAGGAACTCTCCGGCCGTCGCTACGGCGCCGACGCCGATGCCGACGTGCGGCTGCGGGTCATCGCCGATCACGCGCGCACCGCCGTGATGCTCATCGCCGACGGTGTCGTCCCCGGCAACGACGGGCGCGGCTACGTCCTTCGCCGCCTGTTGCGACGCATCGTGCGCAGCGCCCGACTGCTCGGTGCCACCGATCCGTCGATGGCTCGTTTCGTCGCGGTGGTGCGCGAGACGATGGCCGAGTCGTACCCGGAGCTGGCCACCGACTTCGAGCGCATCTCGGCGGTGGCGGTGGGGGAGGAGAGCGCGTTCCTCGCGACGTTGACCGCCGGCTCGCGGTTGTTCGACACCGCTGCCGACGCCGTGCGAGACAGAGGGGAGACGGTGATCGCGGGAGCCGACGCGTTCGCCCTGCATGACACCTACGGGTTCCCGATCGACCTCACTCTCGAGATGGCCGCCGAAGCGGGACTGTCGGTGGACGAGAACGGGTTCCGCACGCTCATGGCCGAGCAGCGCGCACGTGCGAAGGCCGATGCCGCTGCGCGAAAGCATGCACACGCAGACCTCTCGGTGTACACACCGTTTCTCGATCGCGGACCCACCGAGTTCACCGGCTTCGACGAACTCGATTCCGAGGCAACGGTTCTCGCGCTCATCATCGACGGCGTGACCGTGCCTGCCGCAAGCGTGGGGAGCGAGGTCGAGATCGTGCTCGACCGCAGCCCGTTCTACGCCGAGGCCGGCGGCCAGGTCGCCGACACCGGCACCATCACCGCAGCCGGGCTGCAGGTTCGCGTCGACGATGTGCAGAAGATCGCCAAGAAACTCTGGGTGCATCGATCGACGGTCCTGGGCGGTGCGATCACTGCCGGGGATGTGGTCACCGCACACGTCGATCCGGCGTGGCGCAAGGGTGCCGAGCAGGGTCACTCGGGCACCCACCTTGTCGGTGGGGCTCTGCGCAGCATCCTCGGGCCCACCGCGGTGCAGGCGGGCTCGCTCAACAAGCCGGGGTATCTGCGCTTCGACTTCACCTACCAGGGTGCTCTGAGCTCCTCGCAGCGCGACGACATCGAGGCCGTGACCAACGATGCGGTCGCCGCCGACCACGAGGTGCACACCTTCACCACCGACCTCACGGCGGCCAAGGCGATGGGCGCGCAGGCGCTGTTCGGCGAGAACTACGGCGACGAGGTTCGTGTGGTCGAGATCGGCGGGCCCTTCTCCCTCGAGCTCTGCGGCGGTACTCACGTCGACAGGTCCTCGCGGGTGGGTCCGGTGACGATCCTCGGGGAGTCGTCGGTGGGCTCCGGAGTCCGTCGCGTCGAAGCGTTCGTCGGTCTCGACTCCTACCGGTACCTGGCCAAGGAGCGTGCGCTCCTGGCCGGGGTCGCAGCCTCGCTCAAGGTGCCCACTTCCGAGGTGCCGGCCAGGGTCGAGACACTTGTCGAGCGGCTCAAGGTCGCCGAGAAGGAAGTCGCCGAGGCCCGGTCCGCGGCGATCCTGCAGTCCGCTGCCACGGTGGTCGATCGGGCCACCCGCGTCGGTGACGTGCTCGTGGTGGCCGAACCTGCGCCGGCCGGTGTCGGTGCGGGAGACATCCGCACGCTGGTCGGCGACATCTCGGGACGCCTCGGTTCCCAACCGGCCGTGGTGGCACTCGTCGGGAACGTCGACGGCAAGGTGCCCTTCGTGGTGACCGTGAACGCGCCTGCTCGTGAACTCGGGCTCGGCGCGGGAGATCTGGTGGGCGTGCTCGCACCCCGCGTCGGCGGACGCGGAGGCGGTAAGGCCGACACGGCACAGGGCTCGGGCACCGACGCCGACGGGATCGCAGCGGCGCTCGAGGCGGTGCGGGAGCGGATCTCCGAGACCATCGGGGCCCGCTGACCGTGCAGTTCGTCGCGGAGGCGACCCTGCCGGGGCGCGACGATCCCGGTTCGGGTCGACGGCTCGGTATCGACGTCGGCAGCGTGCGCGTCGGCGTGGCCGTCAGCGATCCGACTGCTGTGCTCGCCACACCGGTCGAAACGGTGGCCCGCACTGCCGGGCGGGCGAGTGCCGGCGTGCCGCGCGACCTCGACCGCATTGCGGCGATCTGCGCCGAGTACGAGGTGGTCGAGGTGGTGGTGGGTCTGCCCACCACCTTGCGCGGGGACCGGGGACCTGCGGCCGACGCGGCGATACGCTTCGCGCGCGATCTCGCCCGTCGCCTGCCGGAGCTGCCCGTTCGACTGAGCGACGAGCGGTTCACCACGGTCACCGCCTCTCAGCAGTTGCGTCGCAGCGGTGTGCGGGCGCGTGAGCAGAGAGCGGTGATCGATCAGGTGGCTGCGGTGGGGATCCTGCAGGGCTGGCTGGACGGCCGAGCCCGTGCACTAGCGTGCCCTGAGGCCGAAGAATTCAGTGACGACGATCGGACGCAGCGGTGACGGGCGACAACGGTGTACCCGGGCGAGACGGTAGGCGGCCGGGCCGACCGTCGCCGGATCGGCGAGCGCCACAACGGCGAGGGCCGGGCGCACCCCCGCCGCGGGGGTATCCACATCCCGCGCGGCGTCCGATGCATCCGCCCACCGAGGCGGTCACCGAGCAACTGGACCTACCGATCGACGACCTTCGTCGCGCCTCGGCCGACGCGGCTGCGGCACCAGCGGGAGCTGGAGACGACGAGCGGGCACGACCGACCCGAGTCGACCGGTCCACGGATGCGCGTCGTCCGTCCCGCGTGGCTCGGTCCCGCGTCCCTCGGCGTCGCCTCCTGGTGATCGGGGCACTGGCGCTGGTGCTCGCGGTGGGTGCGGTGGCCGCCCTGTATCTGCGAACATCTCTCTTCGACGAGGAGCCCGCCGATTTCGCCGGACCCGGTCAGGGTGTGACCGTGGTCCAGGTGGCGCCGGGTGACACCGCCGTGCAGATCTCTCGCGCAATGGTGGACAAGGGGGTCACGGCCAGCACCGAGGTCTTCTACCGGGCCGCCATCGTCAACTCCGAGATCACCGCGGTGCAGCCCGGCTTCTACCGGATGCCGCAGAAGATCAGCGGAACGGAGGCTGTGCGACTGCTGATCGATCCCACCTCGCGCGTCGGTCAGCTGCAGGTCGCCGAGGGTCGACAACTCCACGACACGACCGACGTCAAGACCGGCGCGGTGAAGAAGGGCATCTACACCCTGATCAGTGAAGAGAGCTGCAAGGTCGGTGGCGGGGTCCCCTGTGTGAGTGTCGACGATCTCGACAAGGCGGGCTCCGGTGATCCGGCCGGTCTCGGAGTACCCGAGTGGGCCCGCAGCGCCGTCGCCGCCGTTCCGGTGCGCGATCGACAGCTCGAAGGACTCATCGCGGCCGGAACGTTCAACTTCGATCCGACCGCGTCCGCGACGGCCATCCTGGCGCAGCTGATCGGCGAAAGTGCGACGCAATACGAGCAGACCGGGTTACTGGCCGCCGGGTCGGCGACGGGCCTGAGCCCGTATCAGGTCCTGGTGGCCTCCTCGCTCGTCCAGCGCGAAGCGTTGCCCGCCGACTTCGCGAAGGTGGCTCGGGTGATCCTCAACCGGCTCGCGATAGGTCAGAAGCTCGAGTTCGACTCCACCGTCAACTACTCGCTGGAGACGACGGAGGTGGCCACAACCCCGGAGGATCGGGCACGGGTGACCCCGTGGAACACCTACGCGATGGCTGGTCTGCCGGCGACACCGATCTGCTCGCCCAGCGTGGACGCGGTTCGTGCCACCGAGGCGCCCGAGCCGGGCAACTGGCTGTATTTCGTCACCATCAACGCACAGGGGACCACGCTGTTCACCGACAGCTACGAACAGCACCTGCGCAACATCGCGATGGTGGATCCGGGATTCCTCGCGAGCGGACGATGAACGCGGCACCTGCTCGCCGCGCAGCAGTGGTCGGCTCGCCGATCGAGCACTCCAAATCGCCCCTGCTTCATCGAGCGGCGTTCGCGGCGTTGGGGCTCGGCGACTGGACCTACGACCGCATCGAGTGCGACGAGGACGGGTTCCCTGGCCTCGTCGCCGGTCTGGGCCCGGAATGGATCGGGTTGTCGGTCACGATGCCCGACAAGCTCGTTGCCCTGAGCGTGGCCGACGAGGTGACCGAGCGTGCAGCCCTGGTGGGCTCCGCCAACACGCTTCTGCGCACCGACACCGGGTGGCGCGCGGACTGCACGGACGTCGACGGTGTCACCGGTGCGCTGCGAGACGCTCACGTGGTCGATCTTGTGGGGGCATCGGCGGTGGTGATCGGAGCGGGAGGAACCGCGCGCCCGGCACTGGTCGGGCTCGCCGAACTCGGTGTGCGCGAGGTCGCCGTCGTCTCGCGTGATCGCGACCGGGCGACAGGTGCGCTCGACTGTGGAGTCCGGGCCGGTCTGGACGTTCGATGGCTCGGGTTCGAGGACGGGATCGGGTCGGCAGTCGGCGCCGCTGCGGCCGTGATCTCCACCGTCCCGGCCTCCGCCACCGAATCGATCGTCGATTCCGTGGCCGGCGCGCGTGTGCTGCTCGACGCGATCTACGACCCCTGGCCCACCGCGCTCGCACGTGCCGTCGCCTCTCGTGGGGGGACGGTGATCGGCGGTCTGGCGATGCTGCTCAACCAGGCCTTCGGTCAGGTCGAACAGTTCACCGGCAAGTCCGCCCCACGAGAGGCGATGCGCCGGGCCCTGCCCTGATTCGAGGTGCGGGCGGGTGGGGGAATGGTCCGCCGGAGCGGCCGGGTGGAGCGATGTCAAGGCCCTGTGTATCGACCATCGCCACCATCCACAGGCGATCGGCGTCGCACGTCGTCGCTCCACCCGGTGGGTCACAGTGCTGGGATGGGTGACGGCAGTGCAGGGATCAGCAGCGACACGGCGGGGTACTGCAGCGACGGTTCGAGCGTGCTCGGCGCGTCGATCCTCGGGCTGGTCGTCGGCGTCGCGCTGGCGATCCTCTCGAGTCGATGGGTGGGACCGGGTCGGCGTGGTCAGGGAGTCGCCATCGCCCTGATGATGTCGGTTGTGTCGGCGGGCGCCTGCCACGTGGGATCCGATGGAGTTGTCTTCGTGGTGCTCGGCGGACTCGTCCTGTGCGCAGGGACGGTGGACATGCGCTGCCGTCGGCTGCCCAATGCCCTCACCCTCGGTGGTGCGGCGGCGGTGATGGCGTCCGCCGCGGTTGTGGGTCGACCGGTGGAGGCCCTGATCGGGGCGTGCGCCCTGTTCGCGGTCCACCTGATCGGTTACCTGGCCGCACGCGGCGCCGTCGGGGCGGGCGATGTGAAGTGGGCTCTCGCGGTAGGGGGTGCGGCGGCGGTGCGTGGTCCCGGAGCGTGGTTGCTGGCGGCGCTGGCCGCGCCGGTGATCACCACGCTCGCCTTCGCGGTGATGGCGATCGTGCGTCGCCGGCGCCCCCCGCGTACGTTGCCGCACGGACCGTCGATGGGAGTGGCGGCCCTCCTGGCGTGGGTGGTGGTGCCCGCGTGAAAGAATGAGGGGGTGCTGCGCTGGATCACTGCCGGAGAATCCCATGGCCCTGCCCTGGTCGCCGTCCTCGATGGGATGGTGGCGGGTGTCGAGGTGACCACCGACGACATCGCCGGGCAACTGGCGCGTCGGCGCCTCGGGTACGGACGCGGTGCGCGGATGAAGTTCGAGGCCGACAAGGTCACCATCGTCGGCGGGGTGCGGCACGGTTCCACGATGGGTGGTCCCGTCGCGATCGAGGTCGGCAACACCGAATGGCCCAAGTGGGAGGTGGTGATGTCCGCCGATCCCGTCGACCCCGAGGAGCTCGCGGGTATCGCGCGCAACGCCCCGCTGACCCGTCCTCGGCCCGGCCACGCAGACTTCTCCGGGATGCTCAAGTACGGCTACGACGATGCCCGGCCGATTCTCGAGCGGGCGAGTGCGCGCGAGACGGCCGCCCGGGTTGCCGTGGGCACCGTCGCCCGGCAATTCCTGCGTCAGGCGCTCGGGGTCGAGGTTCTCTCCCACGTCGTGTCCATCGGTGCCAGCGAGCCCCACACCGGGGTCGAGCCGACCTACGCAGATCTCGACCGCATCGACGCCAGTCCGGTGCGCGCGTTCGATCCCGAGGTCGAGGCGTCGATGATCGCCGAGATCGAGGCGGCGAAGAAGGACGGCGACACCCTCGGCGGTGTGGTGGAAGTGGTGGTGCACGGATTGCCGATCGGCCTCGGTTCGTTCGTCAGCGGTGAGCAGCGACTCGATTCGAGGCTCGCCGGTGCACTCATGGGGATTCAGGCGATCAAGGGCGTCGAGGTCGGCGATGGATTCGAGACCGCGCGCCGCCGGGGGAGTGCGGCCCACGACGAGCTCGTACGCGGCGCCGACGGGTCACTGCGCGCCACCAACCGCGCCGGCGGACTCGAGGGCGGCATGACCAACGGCGCCGCCCTGCGGGTGCGGGCCGCGATGAAGCCGATCTCGACGGTGCCGCGGGCTCTGGCGACCATCGACATGAGCACCGGTGCAGCCGCGACGGCCAACCACCACCGCAGCGACGTGTGCGCGGTCCCCGCCGCGGGTGTGGTGGCCGAGACCATGGTGGCGCTGGTGCTCGCGCAGGCGGCGCTCGAGAAGTTCGGCGGTGATTCTCTCGCCGAGACGAAGCGCAATGTTCGCAGCTACCTGGACGTGGTGGATCAGCGCACCGCGGTCGGCCCGTGACATCGGCCTGCAGATGAGCACCGATCCCACCCGCGAGTCACCGACGATCCCCACGGGCCCGCGGGCGGTGCTGGTCGGGCCTCCAGGTGCGGGCAAGTCCACGATCGGGCGTCGATTGGCAACCGCGTTGGGGGTGACGATCCTCGACACCGACGCTGCTGTCGAAGCGCAGGCCGGGCGCACCATCGCAGAAATCTTCGCCACCGACGGCGAATCTGCGTTCCGTGAGCTCGAGGAGAAGGTGGTCATCGAGGCGCTCGGCTCGCAGACGGGTGTGCTCTCGCTCGGCGGTGGGGCTGTGCTCTCGCCCCGCACCCGAGCCGCGCTGCGCGGACACACCGTGATCTACCTCGAGATCAGCGTGGGGGAAGGTTTGCGCCGCACCGGTTCCCACTCCACCAGGCCTCTGCTAGCCGGGGCTGACCCGCGATCGGCGTACCGGGATCTGATGCGCAGACGGCGTCCGATCTACCGTGGTGTGTCCACGCTGCGGGTGCGCACCGACGGCCGCAGCCCCGCGCGGGTGGTGGCCCAGATCCTCGCCAGCATCGACCCGTCGAACCCTGCGGTGGCGGCGGCGAGGGAGCGGGCCCGCACTCGTGGCGCCACACCGACCGATCCGGTCGCCACGGCGCGGCGACACCGTCGACGGGGCGGGCGCTCCCGTGGCGGCGTCGCTCGATCGACGGGGGCGCATAGCCAATCCACAAACCCGGCGGCATCAACGCCCCCGCCGGTACCTCCCACACCGACGTCGCCGCCACCGGTCGAACGGGATCGGCCGGTGCCACTGCCCGGCCCGTTTCCCGGCCGGGGTCCGCAGTCGACGTGACCACCACCGAGAACCGAAACGGAGAACAGCCCGTGGAAGAGCCCGTGCAGGTCGATGTTCGATCGGCGTCGCCGTACCCCGTCGTGATCGGAAGGGGACTGCTCGGCGATATCGTGGAATCCCTCGCCGGCACCCGGACGGTGGCGATCTTCCATCAGCCCCCACTCGCCGAGACGGCCGAGGTGTTGCGAAGCGCGTTGGCCGAAGCAGGGATCGACGCTCATCGCGTCGAGATTCCCGATGCCGAGGACGGCAAGGATCTGGCCGTCGCCGGTTTCTGCTGGGATGTACTTGGACGCATCGGTCTGACCCGGCGGGATGCGGTGGTGGGCCTCGGTGGCGGTGCAGCGACCGACCTCGCCGGTTTCGTGGCGGCCACCTGGATGCGCGGAGTGCGTGTGGTGCACGTGCCGACCACGCTCCTGGCGATGGTCGACGCGGCCGTGGGCGGGAAAACGGGAATCAACACCGAGGCGGGCAAGAACCTCGTCGGGGCCTTCCACGAGCCGTCCGCGGTGTTCGTCGACCTCGCCACGCTCGAGACAGTGCCGCGACACGAGATCGTGTCCGGTCTCGCCGAGGTGATCAAGACGGGATTCATCGCGGACCCGGTGATCCTCGACATGATCGAGGCAGATCCCGAAAAGGCCCTGGACCCGGGGGGATCCGTTCTGCCCGAGCTGATTCGACGCTCCATCGAGGTCAAGGCATCGGTGGTGGCAGCCGACCTGCAGGAGGCGGACCTCCGGGAAATCCTCAACTACGGGCACACGCTCGGCCACGCGATCGAGCGGCGCGAGAAGTATCGGTGGCGTCACGGAGCTGCGGTGGCCGTCGGGCTGGTGTTCGCCGCCGAGCTGGGCCGTCTGGCAGGCAGGCTCGACGATGCGACGGCCGATCGTCACCGAAGTGTCCTCACCTCGGTCGGTCTGCCGGTCAGCTACGACTCCGATGCCTTCGCGCAGCTCCTCGAGGGTATGCAGACCGACAAGAAGAACCGTGCGGGGATGCTGCGGTTCGTGGTGCTCGACGGCCTCGCCAAGCCCGGCCGTCTGGAGGGGCCGGATCCGGCGCTGCTGGCGGCGGCCTACTCGGCGATCGCGCGCGACGAACCGGTCGGGACCGGCGTCCTGCTCTGACGTGTCCCGGTCAGCGGTCGCGGGGCTCGGTCGAGGTGGCAGGGTCCGCATCGCTGGGAATCGCGGCGAACACCTCGGTGTCGGGATCGGTGTCCGCCGCCGCCTGGTGGCGACCACCCTTGGCCATCGACACCGTCTCGTCTGCTGCATCGCCGAGGTGTGCCGGGCCGGCGTCACGGGTCTTGGTTCGACGGCGAACAGGGAGCTCGAGCCCGTTCTTTCGCTGCTCGCGGCCCGCGATGAGGCGACCGAGTCCCGCGGCGAGCACGGTCGGCACGAAGACGAGCAGAATCGTGAACGCGGCCCCAGAGGTGATCTCGAAGAAGATCGAGTTGGAGGTGATCGGAACCGGCGAGAACAGGCTCACGATCCAGGTGATCAGACCCGATCCGAGGCCTGCAACGACGGAGGCCTTGAGCCACAGCATCGTCAGATCGGCGGAGTCGTCGGGGTCGGGGTTGGCGCGTCGGTCGCGCAGACCGTCCACGCCACCCCAGATCGCTGCCACCGCGATCACGATGAGCAGGGTGCTGGTGCGCAGCGGCGACCCCGCGAGAGGGTGATCGGCGATCAGGTACGCGAGCACGATCCGTGAGATCACGTGCACCAGGGTCATGCCGAGACCTCGAACCAGCCATCCATTCATGCGGACAGACTATTCGACGGTCAGGGCGGCGGTGTCGTTCCCCACAGTTTCGGCGCGCTGTGGACCTCGCGCCCTCGGCGTGAGAAAAGGCGGCGCAGCTCACCGGTACACTTCTCGGCGGCGCAGTCGAGGCGCCCCCCGGATCGACGCGATAGTCAAGGAGATGCGAAGCACGTGGCTTCCACCAGCGATTTCAAGAACGGGCTCGTCCTGAACATCGATTCCCAGCTCTGGTCGATCGTCGAGTTCCAGCACGTCAAGCCCGGCAAGGGGCCTGCCTTCGTACGTACCAAGCTCAAGAACGTGCTGTCGGGCAAGGTCGTGGACAAGACCTTCAATGCCGGTGTGAAGGTCGAGACGGCCACGGTCGATCGCCGGGACATGACCTACCTCTACCACGACGGTTCGGACTACGTGTTCATGGACGGCGAGACCTACGACCAGCACTCCATCGCCGAGGCCACCGTCGGTGACGGGGCCCGGTTCCTTCTCGAGAACCTGCAGGTGCAGGTGGCGATGCACGAAGGCGTTCCGCTCTACGTCGAGCTGCCCGTGACGGTCGAGCTCGAGGTTCAGCACACCGATCCGGGCCTGCAGGGCGACCGCTCCACCGGTGGCACCAAGCCGGCCACCCTCGAGACCGGTGCCGAGATCCAGGTGCCGTTGTTCATCAACACCGGCGACAAGCTCAAGATCGACTCGCGCGACGGCAACTACCTCGGGCGTGTGAACTCCTAGCGTGGCCGATCGCAAGAAGCTCGGCGCTCGGCACAAGGCACGTCGGCGCGCTGTGGACGTCCTGTTCGAGTCCGAGGCTCGAGATCTCGACCCGGTCGAGCTGGCTCGGGAGCGTTCGGTGCTCTCCACCACCGAGGACTCCGTGGCGCCGATGCCGGCCTACACGCAGATCCTGGTCGCCGGCGTCGCGGAGAACCTGGACCGGGTCGATGCGGTGATCGCCGATCACCTGCGTGAGTGGACTCTCGAACGACTTCCCGCCGTCGACCGTGCAGTGCTGCGCGTGGCGGTGTGGGAACTGCTGCACGGCGACGACGTTCCGCCCGTGGTGGTGGTCGACGAGGCTGTCGAGTTGGCGAAGGAACTGTCCACCGACGACTCTCCGGGCTTCGTCAACGGTGTGCTCGGGCGCATCGTGACGGTGGCACCGCAGGTGCGGGCGGCAGCCGCGGCGATCCGTCCGGCTCCCGAGGCGGCGTCCGAGAGCTGACCGCTCGTCCCGGACCCGACCGCTCGGTGCGGACCCGACCGCTCGGTGCGGACCCGACTGATATAGTCGCCCCGATCGACATCCTTTAACGATCCGTCCTGTGAGGCGGGGAAGGAGGTCTGCGGCGTGACGCCGTCCTCGCCCGAGTCTGCGCGTGAATTGTTGTCCGCTGCAGACGTCGGCCGCACCATTTCGCGCATGGCGCACCAGATCATCGAGAAGACCGCGATCGACGCGCCCGATGCGCAGCCCGTCGTGCTGCTCGGGATACCAACCCGCGGAACGACCCTGGCGGTGCGCCTGGCAGATCGGATCGAGGAATTCTCCTCGCGCCGACCCTCCGTGGGCAGCCTCGACATCACTCTCTACCGCGACGATCTTCGCGGTAAACCGCATCGGCCTCTCGAGCGCACGTCGGTGCCCGACGATGGTGTCGACGGTGCCCTGGTGGTCCTCGTCGACGACGTCCTGTTCTCCGGCCGCTCGGTGCGTGCGGCGCTCGATGGTCTGCGAGATCTCGGCCGCCCGCGGGCGGTTCAGTTGGCGGTGCTGGTCGACCGTGGTCACCGCGAGTTGCCGCTGCGGGCGGACTACGTGGGAAAGAACGTGCCGACCTCGCGCACCGAGGCCGTGTCGGTGTTGCTCGTCGAGCACGACGGCCGCGACGGCGTGGAGATCTCCACCGGTCCGGTGACCTCGTGAACGGCCGAAACCTGCTCGCGGTCTCCGACCTCACCGCGGACACCGCGACGGCGCTGCTCGACGAAGCGGAGAGATTTCAGCAGGCGCTCGAGGGCCGCGATGTGCGCAAGCTCCCGACCTTGCGCGGCAAGACCGTCATGACCGTCTTCTACGAGAATTCGACACGAACCCGTGTGTCGTTCGAGGTCGCGGGCAAATGGCTCAGCGCCGACGTGATCAATGTCAGTGCGTCGTCGTCCTCGGTGTCGAAGGGCGAGTCGCTGCGCGACACCGCGCTGACGTTGCGCGCGGCCGGCGCGGATGCGCTCGTGGTGCGCCATCCGGCCTCGGGCGCGGCCAACCGGATCGCCGCCTGGACCGCCGGAGGCCACGGCGATGGGCCCGCGGTGATCAACGCCGGTGACGGAACGCACGAGCACCCCACCCAGGCGCTCCTCGACGCGCTCACCCTGCGCCAGAAGCTCGGATCGGTCGAGGGTCGCCGCATCGCCATCGTCGGCGACGTTCTGCACAGTCGGGTGGCACGCTCGAATGCGCTGTTGCTGTCGATGCTCGGCGCCGACGTGGTGATCGTCGCGCCTCGAACGCTGCTACCCGTCGGAATCGAGACCTGGCCGGTGACGGTGTCGTCCTCTCTCGATGCCGAGCTGGCGACCCTCGATGCGGTGATGATGCTGCGGGTGCAGGCCGAGCGGATGAGTGGCGGATTCTTTCCGTCCGCGAGGGAGTACTCGATCGGATACGGCCTGTCGCAGAGACGATTCGAACTCCTCCCCGAGCGGGCCGTGGTCCTTCATCCGGGCCCGATGCTGCGCGGAATGGAAATCGGTTTCTCCGTCGCCGACGCTCCCCGCACCGTGGTGCTCGACCAGGTCACCAACGGCGTTCACGTGCGCATGGCAGTGCTGTTCCGCTCGCTCATCGGCTTCGAGGAAGGGGCGTAGATGGACCGGGTTCTGATCGCGGGGGTTCGCCTCTACGGCGCGGGCGAGCCGACCGATGTCCTGGTGGCCGACGAGGTGATCGCTGCCATCGGCGCACCCGGCACTCTCGATGCCGGTGATGCCAGACTGGTCGACGGCACCGGGGCCTTTCTGTTGCCGGGCTTCGTGGACCTGCACACTCATCTCCGCGAGCCCGGGCGCGAGGACACCGAGACCATCGAATCTGGTTCCGCAGCAGCGGCTCTGGGCGGTTACACCGCGGTGTTCGCCATGGCCAACACCGATCCGGTGGCCGACTCGGTGGTGATCACCGACCATGTGTACCGCAGGGGCCGGGAGGTCGGGCTGGTGGACGTGCATCCGGTCGGCGCCGTCACGGTCGGGCTGGAGGGACGAGCCCTCGCCGAGATGGGCACGATGGCCGCGGGCGTCGCCGGTGTCCGAATGTTCTCCGACGACGGCCACTGCGTCGATGATCCGCTGATCATGCGCCGGGCACTCGAGTATGCGTCCGGGCTCGGTGTTCTGATCGCTCAGCACGCAGAGGAACCGCGGTTGACGATCGGGGCGATCGCGCACGAGGGTCCCACCGCCGCACGCCTGGGTCTGACGGGGTGGCCCCGCGCTGCCGAGGAGTCCATCGTCGCCCGTGACGCTCTGCTCGCCCGCGACGCCGGGGCCCGCGTTCACATCTGCCACGCCTCGACGGCCGGAACGGTCGAGTTGCTGACGTGGGCGAAGGCGCAGGGTATCGACATCACCGCCGAGGTGACACCTCATCACCTGCTTCTGGACGACTCCCGCCTCGAGGGCTACGACGCGGTGAACAAGGTCAACCCGCCGCTGCGGGAACGCAGCGACGTCGAGGCCCTGCGCGCCGGTCTGGCTGCCGGGGTGATCGACTGTGTCGCAACCGATCACGCTCCTCACGCCGAGCAGGACAAGTGCTGTGAGTTCGCGGTGGCGCGGCCGGGCATGCTGGGTCTGGAGACGGCGCTGTCCGTAGTGGTCGAGACCATGGTCGAGCCGGGTCTCCTCGATTGGCGTGGTGTCGCCCGGGTGATGAGCGAGCGGCCGGCGCAGATCGTCGGACTCGACGATCACGGCAGACCCCTCGAGGTGGGAGAGCCCGCGAACCTCGTGCTGGTCGACCCCGACGCCACCTGGACCGTCGAGTCGACCGCTCTGGCAAGTCTGTCGACCAATACGCCGTATCAGGCGATGACACTGCGCGCACGGGTGGTGGCGACCTTCCTGCGCGGACGGCAGACGACGGACCGCGGCTCGGTCGTGCCGGTGCCGACACCCGGAAAGGGGATGTGAGGGTGGACAGAGTTCTGCTGGTGGTGGGGTTCTTCGTGCTGTGGGCTGCGCTGATCGGGCTGATCGTGCGCGGCTGGCGCGGCCGACAACGTCGCCAGGCCGACAGCATCGGCACTCTGCCCGCGGTGCCGTCGGAGTTGGGAGCACAACTGATCGCGCCCAGCACCGGACTCTACGTCGGGAGCACTCTGGCTCCGAGCTGGCAGGACCGAATCGCTGTGGGCGACATCGGCCACCGTGCCACGTGCACGCTGGCACGCTACGACGCCGGGATCCTGCTCGAGCGCACCGGCGAGTCGCCGATCTGGATACCCGAGCCCTCGATCCGCGCGGTGCGTACCGAACGTGGTCTGGCCGGCAAGGTGATGACCCGCGATGGACTGCTGGTGATCCGGTGGGAGCTGCCCACAGGCACCGAGATCGACACCGGATTTCGCGGGGACGACAAGGACGTCTATCCGGTGTGGGTCGACGCGTACGCGTATCTCGGTCCCTATGTCTTTCCCGAGGACCGGCCCCACACATCGAATCGCACACAGGAGGACTCCGAGTGAGCTCATCGACCTCGCCGACCGCCGCGGCACTCGTTCTCGAGGACGGCCGGGTGTTCCGCGGAACGTCCTTCGGCGCCGAGGGGTCCACCCTCGGTGAGGCGGTCTTCTGCACCGGCATGACCGGCTATCAGGAGACACTGACCGACCCCAGCTACCACCGGCAGATCGTGATCGCGACGGCCCCGCAGATCGGGAACACGGGCTGGAACGACGAGGACGACGAGTCGGTCGGGCCCACCGGTGATGCCGCGCAGTCCCGCGTGTGGGTCGCCGGCTACGCCGTTCGCAATCCCAGTCGGCGCGCGTCCAACTGGCGCGCAACCGGCACGCTCGACGCCGAACTCGAACGCCAGGGCGTCGTGGGTATCGCGGGTATCGACACACGCGCCGTGGTGCGCCATCTACGCACGCGGGGGTCGATGGCCGCGGGAATCTTCTCGGGACCGGCCCTGGCCGACGATGCGTCGATGCTGGCGACGGTGCGTAGTCAGCCCGCGATGCTCGGGGCGGATCTGGCGTCGGAGGTCACCACGACGGGCGACGGATACGTCGTGGAGCCGAGCGGTGAGCCCCGGTTCTCGGTGGTTGCGGTCGACCTCGGAATCAAGACGAACACGCCCAGGCTGTTCGCTCAGCGCGGTATCCGAGTGCATGTGGTGCCCTCGACCATCACTGCCGAGCAGGTCCTTCAGTTGCGCCCGGACGGGGTGTTCCTCTCCAACGGACCGGGCGATCCTGCGACGGCCGATGCCACGGTGGCCCTGACCGAACAGATTCTCGGCGAGCGGATCCCGCTGTTCGGGATCTGCTTCGGAAACCAGATTCTCGGTCGCGCGCTCGGCCGAGGGACCTACAAGATGCCGTTCGGTCACCGCGGCATCAACATCCCGGTCATCGAGCATGCAACCGGCCGCGTGGCGATCACCGCCCAGAACCACGGTTTCGCTCTCGAGGGTTCGGCGGGGGAAGAGTTCGACACTGCCTTCGGGCGCGCCATCATCACCCACACGTGCGCCAACGACGGAACCGTCGAAGGTGTTGCGCTGGTGGACGGTTCGGCATTCTCGGTCCAGTACCACCCCGAGGCGGCAGCCGGACCGCGCGACGCGGAGTACCTGTTCGACCGGTTCACCTCTCTCCTCGACAGCAAGGTTGGATGACACATGCCACGCAGGACCGATCTGCACCACATTCTCGTCATCGGGTCGGGTCCGATCGTGATCGGCCAGGCTTGCGAGTTCGACTACTCCGGAACCCAGGCGTGCCGCGTTCTGCGCGCCGAGGGGTTGCGTGTATCGCTGGTCAACTCCAACCCCGCGACGATCATGACCGATCCCGAGTTCGCCGACGCCACCTACGTCGAGCCCATCACGGCGCAGTTCGTGGAGAAGGTGATCGAGCGTGAGGCGGCATCCGGGCATCCGATCGATGCGGTGCTGGCGACCCTGGGTGGTCAGACGGCGCTGAACTGCGCGGTCGCGCTGCACGAACAGGGCATCCTGGCCAAGCACGGTGTCGAACTGATCGGCGCGGATTTCGACGCGATCCAGCGCGGCGAGGATCGTCAGAAGTTCAAGGACATCGTGGCCAAGGTGGGCGGTGAGAGCGCACGCTCGCGCGTGTGTTTCGACATGGATCAGGTCCGCGAGACCGTGGCCGAACTGGGGCTGCCGGTGGTGATCCGGCCCAGCTTCACCATGGGTGGCCTGGGTTCGGGCATGGCCCACACCCTCGAGGACCTCGAGCGGTTGGCCGGGGGCGGGCTCGCGGCGTCCCCGTCGGCGAACGTGTTGATCGAGGAGTCGATCTACGGGTGGAAGGAATACGAGCTCGAGCTCATGCGCGACGGCCGTGACAACGTGGTCGTGGTGTGTTCGATCGAGAACGTCGACCCGATGGGTGTCCACACCGGTGACTCGATGACGGTCGCACCGGCGATGACCCTGACCGACCGTGAATATCAGACGATGCGCGATCTCGGGATCGCGATCCTGCGTGAGGTGGGCGTCGACACCGGCGGCTGCAACATCCAGTTCGCGGTGGATCCGCGTACCGGGCGCCTGATCGTCATCGAGATGAACCCCCGTGTCTCACGGTCGAGCGCGTTGGCGTCGAAGGCGACGGGATTCCCGATCGCCAAGATCGCGGCGAAGCTCGCGGTCGGGTACTCCCTCGACGAGATCGTCAACGACATCACCCGCGAGACCCCTGCGTGCTTCGAACCGACGCTCGACTACGTGGTGGTCAAGGCGCCTCGGTTCGCGTTCGAGAAGTTCCCCGGCGCCGACGGCACACTGACCACGACGATGAAGTCGGTCGGTGAGGCGATGTCGTTGGGCCGTTCGTTCTCCGAGGCGCTGGGCAAGGTGCTGCGCTCGCTCGAAACGACGTCGGCCGGTTTCTGGACGCGCGCGGACGAGGTGGTGGCCGGTGATCGAGCCACCGACGTGCAGGCCGTCCTCGACGATCTGCGCACACCGACCGAGGGCCGGATCTACGACGTCGAGCTTGCGTTGCGGCTCGGCGCGAGTGTCGAGCAGGTGGCGGCGGCCTCGGGGATCGACCCGTGGTTCGTCGAGGAGATCGCCGCCCTCGTTGCCCTACGTGCGGAGATCGAGAGCGCCCCGACCCTCGGCGAGCACCTGTTGCGCCGGGCCAAGAGCGCAGGTCTCTCCGATCGGCAGATCGCTGTTCTGCGCGCGGACTACGCGGACGAGGACGCGGTGCGAGCCGAACGCGAACGCCTCGGCGTCCGGCCGGTCTTCAAGACGGTCGACACCTGCGCCGCCGAGTTCGAGGCCAAGACTCCGTACCACTACTCGACCTATGAGCTCGATCCCGCGGCAGAGACCGAGGTTGCCCCCCAGACCCAGCGCAGCAAGGTCCTGATCCTCGGGTCGGGACCCAACCGCATCGGCCAGGGCATCGAGTTCGACTACTCGTGCGTGCACGCTGCCACGACACTGTCCGCGGCGGGCTTCGAGACCGTGATGGTCAACTGCAACCCGGAGACGGTCTCCACCGACTACGACACCGCCGATCGGCTGTACTTCGAACCGTTGACGTTCGAGGACGTCCTCGAGGTGTACCGGGCGGAGACGGAGTCCGGCGCAGGTGGCCCCGGCGTCGTCGGGGTCATCGTCCAGCTCGGCGGCCAGACTCCACTGGGTCTGGCCCAGCGTCTGGCCGACGCGGGGGTGCCCATCGTGGGAACCTCGCCCGAGGCGATCGACCTGGCCGAGGACCGCGGGGAGTTCGGCAAGGTGCTCGCCGCCGCCGGGTTGCCGGCCGCGAAGTTCGGCACCGCCACCACGTTCGAGGGCGCGAAGGCCATCGCCGCCGAGATCGGCTACCCGGTGCTGGTTCGACCGTCGTACGTGTTGGGCGGACGTGGGATGGAGATCGTCTACGACGAGACCTCGCTCGACGACTACATTTCGCGCGCCACAGAATTGACCCCCGAACATCCCGTGCTGGTGGACCGGTTCCTCGAGGATGCGGTCGAGATCGACGTCGACGCACTGTGCGACGGAACCGAGGTCTACATCGGTGGTGTGATGGAGCACATCGAGGAGGCCGGTATCCACTCCGGTGATTCGGCGTGCGCCCTGCCGCCGATCTTCCTGGGGCACACCGATATCGAGGCCGTGCGGCGGTCCACGCAGGCCCTGGCACACGGCATCGGGGTGAAGGGCCTGCTGAACGTGCAGTACGCCCTCAAGGACGACATCCTCTACGTGCTCGAGGCCAACCCGCGGGCGAGCCGTACGGTGCCCTTCGTCTCGAAGGCCACCGCGGTACCGCTGGCGAAGGCTGCGGCCCGCATCATGCTCGGAGCGAGTATCGCCGACCTGCGGGCCGAGGGCGTGCTGCCCGAGTTCGGTGACGGCAGTACCACCAGTGCCGATGCTCCGGTGGCGGTGAAGGAGGCGGTGCTGCCGTTCAACCGTTTCCGCAAGGTCGACGGCAGTGGAGTCGACAGCCTGCTCTCGCCGGAGATGAAGTCCACCGGCGAGGTGATGGGAATCGACGCGACGTTCGGAACCGCGTTCGCCAAGAGTCAGACCGCCGCGTACGGGTCCTTGCCGACAGCCGGTTCGGTGTTCGTCTCGATCGCCAACAAGGACAAGCGAGCGATGGTGTTCCCCATCAAGCGGTTGGCGGCCCTCGGCTTCCGCATCCTCGCCACCGAGGGGACCGCGGAGATGCTGCTGCGCAACGGCGTGGTCAGCGAGTTGGTCCGCAAGCATTCCGACGTCCTGGGGGAGGGGGAGCGCAGCGTGGTGGACCTGATCCGCGACGGTGAGGTGGACATGGTGTTCAACACCCCGTTCGGCAACAGTGGCCCCCGGGTGGACGGGTACGAGATCCGCAGCGCTGCCGTGGCCCGCAACATCCCCTGTATCACCACGGTGCAGGGAGCCGGTGCTGCCGTCCACGGCATCGAAGCGGCCATCACCGGCGACATCGGTGTGCGTTCGCTGCAGGAGATGCATCGCCTGCTCGCCGGTCGATGAGCGGCTCCGGGTCGGGAGCGGAGTCCACGGTGACAACCTTCTCGGACCGATATCTGCGCTCGGTGCTCGATCGCGGGCGCCTGTGCGTCGGCATCGATCCGCACCCCGGTCTGCTCGCGCGGTGGGGACTCGGTGACGACGTCGACGGCCTGGCGAGGTTCGCCGACGCGGCGGTGCAGGCGTTCGCCGCCGAGGCGGCGGTGATCAAGCCTCAGGTGGCGTTCTTCGAGCGGTTCGGCTCGGCAGGCATCGCGGTGCTCGAACGCACGATCGCGGCCTGCCGTGCAGGCGGGGCGCTGGTGATCGCCGATGCCAAGCGAGGCGACATCGGCTCGACGATGTCCGCGTACGCCGATGCCTGGCTCGGTGACCGGTCCCCGCTGTGTTCGGATGCGGTGACAGCGTCGCCGTATCTCGGCTTCGGTGCGCTCGATCCGGCCATCGACCTGGCCCGGTCGACCGGTCGCGGCGTCATTGCGCTCGCACGCACGTCCAATCCGGAGGGCGCGAGTCTGCAGGGGGCGCGCAACGACGGTGTGAGCGTGGCCCAGGCCGTGATCGACGGTGCGCGCACGGTCAACGCCGCCGGCGGCGTGGTGGGTGTGGTCGTCGGGGCGACGCGCGATCACGGTGTGGACCTTGCCGATCTCGGAGGACCGATCCTGGCACCCGGTCTCGGGGCACAGGGCGCCACCGCGGCGGATGTCGCCCGCATCTTCGACGGAGTGCACCGGTGGGTCCTACCGGCGGCATCGCGTCTGATTCTCGCTGCCGGGCCCGACGTCGCGGCTCTGCGCGCGAGTGTCCACTCCTGTCGCGACGAGATCGAGTCGGTGCTGGCCCCGGCGTCATCCGGTACCTGAGCGGAGCGATCAGCGGCGACCGCGCCGCGCGACACGCGCGAACGAGGAAAAAGTTGCGCGCCGACGCATACGGCACCATCCGTCACACCCGTACCGGACCGCCGGTCGGCGTCGTCGAGTGTGGTGCGCGCTGCGATGTCCTGATCGATTGTGCCGGAACGCCTTTCGCTCTCACCGGGCGTGCGGGACGTCGGGCCTCGCACGGCGACGCAGCACGGGCGTCGCGAGCGCTACACGGTCCGGTGATCCGCAGGTGAAGGGGGGTGGGGCTCGCCAACGGATGATCCCGTCGGTACGGTCGCAAGCGCCGCACGTGGTGCAGCACGAGAACGAACCCGATCGACGCACCGGAGGTCGGTCGGAACCAGGATCAACCCACATCAAGATCTACGAATACGGAGGAACCCGTGGCCCTTCCCCAGTTGACCGACGAGCAGCGCGCCGCTGCTCTGCAGAAGGCAGCTGCTGCGCGTCGAGCCAGGGCTGAGCTCAAGGACCGGCTCAAGCGAGGCGGAACCGATCTCAAGCAGGTGCTCTCGGACGCGGAGGAAGACGAAATCCTCGGCAAGATGAAGGTGAGTGCGCTGCTCGAGGCCCTGCCCAAGGTCGGCAAGGTCAAGGCGCAGGAAATCATGACCGAGCTCGAGATCGCCCCTACGCGCCGTCTGCGTGGACTGGGTGACCGTCAGCGCAAGGCGCTCCTGGCCAGGTTCGACTTCGAAGCCTGAACAGGACATGGCATCACCGGATGATGCCGGAGCGAGGGGTCGGCTGGTTGTTCTGGCCGGCCCCTCTGCCGTAGGCAAGTCCAGCGTCGTCGCGCGCGTGCGTGAACGGCTTCCCGAGCTGAACTTCAGCGTCTCGGCCACCACCCGTGCTCCTCGACCGGGCGAGGTGGACGGGCGTGATTATCACTTCGTCAGCGATGCCGAGTTCGACGGTCTCGTCGCTCGCGGCGAGATGCTCGAGTGGGCCGAGATCCACGGGGGGCTCCAGCGCAGCGGAACACCGGCCGAGCCTGTTCGTCGGCTCGTCGCCGCAGGCGAGCCCGTGCTTGTCGAGGTCGATCTCGCCGGTGCGAGGGCTATCCGCACCAGCGAGCCGCAGGCCTTGCTGGTGTTCATGGCGCCACCCAGTTGGGAGGTGCTGGTCTCGCGGTTGGTCGGTCGCGGCACCGAGTCGCCGGAGGTCATCGAGCGTCGACTTACCACGGCCCGCACCGAGTTGGCAGCTCGATCGGAGTTCGACACGGTCATCGTCAACGACGATGTCGAGCGAGCCGCGGATCGCTTGGTATCCTTGTTGGTCGGCGGTCCCACCGATCCCACGCCGCCACCTAGCCCTCAGGAGAATTCTCAGTGAGCAGTTCCGTAGCGCACGCATTCGAGTCCGCCCCCCGCGCCGAAGCGGCGGCCTACGACGTTCCACTGGGCATCACCAACCCGCCCATCGACGAGCTGCTGGACCGCACGTCGTCGAAGTACGCGCTTGTGATCTACGCGGCCAAGCGCGCGCGCCAGATCAACGACTACTACAACCAGCTCGGCGACGGCATTCTCGAGTACGTGGGTCCGCTGGTCGAGCCCGGTCTGCACGAGAAGCCCCTCTCGATCGCCTTGCGTGAGATCCACGCCGACCTGCTCGAGCACGTCGAAGGCGAGTGAGTCCGGTTCCCGATCGGCGGCCCCCTCGGATCGCGCAATGACAGAGGTCTCCGACGGTCGACAGGTTCCCGGAAGTCCACCGCCCCGCGAGGTCTCCGGCGCGCGAAACATCGTCATCGGGGTGGGCGGTGGGATCGCCGCCTACAAGGCCTGCACCCTGATCCGGATCTTCACCGAGGCGGGTGACCGCGTTCGTGTGATCCCTACCGAATCGGCGCTCCAGTTCGTCGGGTCAGCGACCTTCGAAGCGCTGTCCGGGCAGCCGGTGACCGCGGGAGTCTTCACCGATGTCCCCGAGGTTCCGCACGTGCGGTTGGGGCAACAGGCAGACCTGGTGATCGTCGCGCCCGCCACCGCAGACCTGTTGGCTCGCGCGGCGGCCGGTCGCGCCGACGATCTGCTGACGGCGACCCTGCTCACCGCGCACTGCCCCGTGGTCTTCGCCCCGGCCATGCACACCGAGATGTGGGAGCACCCGGCCACGCGGGCCAACGTCGATACCCTGCGCAGCCGCGGCGCCGTCGTCATCGAACCTGCCTCCGGGCGCCTGACCGGCGCCGACACCGGTGCGGGTCGACTACCGGAACCGGGCGAGATCGCCGCTGTCGGTCGCCTCGTGCTCGAACGTCCGGGCGCCCTCGGTCGCGACCTCGTCGGGCACCACATCGTGGTCTCCGCCGGCGGCACACGCGAACCCCTCGACCCCGTGCGGTTCCTCGGCAACCGCAGCTCGGGCAAGCAGGGTTATGCACTCGCTCGCGTGGCCGCTCAGCGCGGCGCTCGGGTCACCCTCGTCTCCGGTTACACCAGCGACCTCGAACCACCCGCTGCCGTCACCGTCGAGCACGTGCGGACGGCCGCGGAGATGGCAGCCGCCGTCGCTGCGCTCGCCGGGAGCGCCGACGCGGTGATCATGGCAGCTGCGGTGGCCGATTTCCGTCCCACGACACTGGCGACGAGCAAGATCAAGAAGGGATCCGACGAGCCGGAGTCGATCCCGTTGACGAAGAACGAGGACATCCTCGCCGCCCTGGTGCAATCCCGGTCCGAGGGCCGACTCTCCGCCGACCTCGCGATCGTGGGGTTCGCAGCGGAGACGGGCGACGCCCAGGGCGACGTGCTCACCCATGCCCGCGCCAAGCTCGCACGCAAGGGATGCGATCTGCTGGTGGTCAACGCGGTGGGCGATGGCAAGGCGTTCGAGATGGAGGACAACGACGGCTGGATCCTCTCTGCCGACGGGTCCGAGTCGGCGATCGAGCACGGGTCCAAGGCTCTGCTCGCTTCTCACGTACTCGACGCGCTGCTGCCACTACTGCGGTGTCGACCGTGACGGTCGACCCCAGCATCTTTTCGTGACCACCACGCTCGACACCGAGAGGGAATTTTCGTGAGTAAGTCAGGTAACCGCCTCTTCACCAGTGAGTCCGTCACCGAAGGACACCCCGACAAGATCTGTGACGCCATCTCCGATTCGATCCTCGATGCCCTGCTGTCCGAGGATCGGCGAGCCAGAGTGGCCGTGGAGACCCTCGTGACCACCGGGCAGGTCCACGTCGCAGGTGAGGTGAACACCACCGCGTACGCCGACATCCCGTCGATCGTGCGCGAGAAGGTCCTCGAGATCGGCTACGACTCGTCGGCGAAGGGGTTCGACGGAAATTCCTGCGGAGTCAATGTGGCCATCGGGGCCCAGTCCCCGGAGATCGCGCAGGGGGTGGACAACGCCTACGAATCCCGTGTCGAGGGGCTGACCGAGGACGAGATCGACCGACAGGGTGCGGGCGACCAGGGCCTGATGTTCGGGTACGCGATCAAGGACACACCCGAATTGATGCCCCTGCCCATCGCTCTCGCGCACCGACTGGCCCGTCGGCTGACCGAGGTGCGCAAGAGCGAGGTGCTGCCGTACCTGCGCCCGGACGGCAAGACCCAGGTCACCATCGAGTACGAGGGGACGCGGGCGGTGCGCCTGGACACCGTGGTGGTCTCCACCCAGCACGCCGCGGATATCGACCTCGACACGCTCCTGACCCCCGACATTCGCACCCACGTGGTCGACGCGGTGCTCGCCGAGCTCGGCGACACCACCCTCGATACGTCGAATGTGCGGTTGCTGGTCAACCCCACCGGAAAGTTCGTGCTCGGCGGCCCGATGGGTGACGCCGGCCTGACCGGGCGCAAGATCATCGTCGACACCTACGGCGGGTGGGCTCGTCACGGCGGTGGTGCGTTCTCCGGCAAGGACCCATCGAAGGTCGACCGCAGCGCCGCCTACGCCATGCGGTGGGTGGCGAAGAACGTCGTCGCCGCGGATCTGGCCGAGCGAGTGGAGGTCCAGGTGGCCTACGCGATCGGTAAGGCCGCCCCGGTCGGGTTGTTCGTGGAGACGTTCGGCACCGAAACCGAGGACCCGGCGAAGATCCAGAGGGCCATCACCGAGGTGTTCGACCTGCGACCCGGCGCGATCATCCGCGACCTCGACCTGCTGCGACCGATCTACGCTCCGACCGCTGCGTACGGCCACTTCGGCCGTACCGACATCGAACTGCCATGGGAGAGCACCGATCGGGCGCAGAAGCTGCGCGACGCCGTGGGTGGCTGATCCCACCCGCGCGGCTGCGCCGCACCTGCCGGTAGCGCGGGTCCAACCGCTGCTGGCGTTGTCGCACCTCGATCGTGAGTTCGACTACCTGGTGCCCGACGACGTCGACGCCGACGCTCAGCCCGGCGTGCGCGTGCGAGTTCGGTTCTCCGGCCGTCTCGTCGACGGGTACGTCGTCGCCCGCACCGCGACCAGCGACCACACGGGGAACCTGGGGTGGCTGGACCGGGTTGTCTCGCCGGAACGTGTTCTCACCCCGCAGACGCTGCAGTTGATCGACGCGGTGGCCGCGCGATACGCGGGGACCCGCTCGGACGTCCTGCGGCTGGCGATCCCACCCCGCCATGCGCGAGTCGAGGCCGAACCGACGACCGTCGGGGCCGCGTCGCCGATCCCCGAGACCGACCGCAGTTCCTGGGCGCGCTACGAACACGGCGGCGACTTTCTCGACGCGCTCGCCGGTGGGCGACGACCGAGAGCCGTGTGGCAGGCGCTGCCGGGGGAGGACTGGTCGGTACGCGTCGCGGAGGCGGCCGCGGTGACCGCCGCGTCGGGCGCCGGGACGCTCGTCCTCGTTCCCGACCAGCGCGATCTGGACCGGGTCTCGCGCGCGTGCGTATCGCTGATCGGTGCGGATGCGGTTGTCGCACTCTCGGCCGGGCTGGGCCCGGCCGCGCGGTATCGGCGCTGGCTCGCGGCGCTGCGCGGCACCGCACGCGTGGTGGTGGGAACCCGTGCTGCCGCGTTCGTCCCCATCGACAGACCCGGTCTGGTGGTGGTGTGGGACGACGGGGACGACTCGCACGCCGAGCAACGTGCGCCGTATCCCCACGCGCGGGAGGTCGCCCTTCTGCGCGCCCACGCGACGGGATGCGGGGTGCTGATCGGCGGCCACGCCCGCACCGCGGAGGCACAGTCGCTCGTCGACTCGGGGTGGGCGCACGACCTGATGGCCCCGCGGGTGGCGGTGCGTGCGCGGGCTGCACGGATCGTCGCACCCGCCGACAGCGACGAAGCGCTCGCCCGCGATCCGCTGGCCCGCTCGGCGCGACTGCCCGCCGTCGCCTTCACCGCGGCGCGGCGCGCTCTCGACGCCGGGTCGCCGGTGCTGGTCCAGGTCCCGCGGCGCGGGTACGTTCCGTCGCTGGCCTGCGCACGGTGTCGGACCCCGGCGTCGTGCCGTCGATGTCACGGTCGGCTGGCCCTGCCGTCGGCGCGAGGTGCGGAGAACACCACCGCCACCTGCTCACTGTGCGGCATCGCCGATCCGGCGTACCGGTGTGCGCGCTGTGGATCTCGGGCGTTGCGTGCCGTGGTGGTCGGTGCCGAGCGCACCGCGGAAGAACTCGGCCGCGCGTTCTCCGGGGTTCCGGTGCAGGTCTCGGGAGGTGAGACGGTGCTCGATCAGGTCTCCTCGCGGGCCGCGCTCGTCGTGGCGACACCGGGAGCCGAACCATCGGTTTCCGGCGGGTACGGCGCGGCCCTGCTGCTCGACGGCTGGGCACTGCTGGGCCGCCCCGATCTACGGGCCACCGAGCAGACGTTGCGGCACTGGTTGGGCGCGGCGACTCTGGTGGCGTCCGCCGAACACGGCGGGGAGGTGGTCGTGGTCGCGGACCCGGCGCTACCCGTCGTGCAGGCGCTGGTGCGGTGGGACCCGGTCGGACATGCGCGCGCCGAACTGGCCGAGCGAGCGTCGGTGCGATTCCCGCCCGCCGCCCGACTCGTCGCGATCGACGGGTCTGCCGAGTCGATCGCCGCTCTGATAGAGGCCGCCCACCTACCGGCGTCCGCAGAGGTGCTCGGTCCGGTCGATCTGCCGGCGGGCGAACGTGTTCCATTCGATGGGCCGTCGCAACCGGACGTGGTGGAACGTCTGATCGTGCGTACCCCGCGCGAGGACGGGGGAGCGCTGGCGCGCGCTCTGGCACAGGCACGCGCGGTGATCGGAGCTCGCCGGATCCCGGTGCACCTGCGAATTCGGGTGGATCCGGTCCGCATAGGGTGATCGTGCGCGGTCGGCCGCTGAGGGCCGCCTCGGATGTGGCGGGTGTGCCGCACCTCGGATGTGAAGGAGTCACGGATGCGCATCGTGTTCGCGGGGACACCGGAACCGGCGGTTCCGTCGCTGTCGGCGCTCATCGAGTCACCGCGTCATGAGGTGGTCGCCGTTGTCACCCGACCCGACGCGGAGGCCGGCCGCGGCCGTCGCGTGCGCCGCTCACCCGTGGCAGAGCTTGCCGATCGCCACGAGATCCCGGTCCTGACACCGCAGCGGGCCGGTGATCCGGACTTCGTGGCGGCGCTGGCCGAGCTTCGCCCGGACTGCGCACCGGTGGTGGCCTACGGCGCTCTTCTGCCCCCTTCCGTTCTGGGCATCCCCGTCCACGGATGGGTCAATCTGCACTTCTCGCTGCTGCCGGCATGGCGGGGCGCAGCACCGGTGCAGGCCGCCATCGCCGCCGGTGACGAGATCACCGGCGCGAGCACCTTCCGGCTCGAGGAGGGTCTCGACACGGGACCGGTGTTCGGGGTGGTCACCGAGCGCATTCGACCGACCGACACGGCGTCGGAGTTGCTCGCACGCCTGGCGACCACGGGGGCAAGCCTGCTGGTCTCGACCCTCGACGGGATCGAGGACGGCATACTCTCCGCCGCCGAGCAGCCGCCCGACGGTGTCTCGTACGCGCCGAAGGTCACCACTGCATCGGCGCGAGTGGACTGGTCACTGCCGGCGACCGCGGTGGACCGTCGAATTCGCTCGGTGACCACCGTTCCCGGCGCCTGGACCGAGATCGCCGGCGTCCGCGTGAAGGTGGGACCGATCACCTCGAGCGACGAGCTTCTACCGGTCGGTGCGGTGCAGGTACGGCGGTCCGAAGTGCTGGTGGGTACGGCCACCACCGCCGTGCGGCTGGGCACCGTCCAACCACCCGGCAAGCGGGCCATGCCCGCCACCGATTGGGCCCGCGGGGCACGTCTGGCCGCATCGGTGGTGGCGCGATGAGTGGCACCCGTCGTCCGGCGCCGGTCGATCCTGCACGATCGGCAGCACTGGCGGTGCTCACCGCGGTCCGCGAGCGCGACGCGTACGCCAACCTGGTGCTTCCCGGTCTGCTGCGTGAGCGCGGACTCGACTCGCGTGAGAGCGCCCTGGCCACCGAACTCGCCTACGGGACGTCGCGGGCCCGCGGCGTTCTCGACCCGGTCATCGCCCACGCCGCGAAGCGCGGAGTCGACGAGATCGACGGACCACTTCTCGACGTTCTGCGTCTGGGTGCCTACCAGCTGTTGCGCACCCGTGTGGCACCGCATGCCGCCGTGGCCACGTCGGTGGATCTGGTGCGGGCCGGCCGCGGTCAGGGGCCTGCGGGTTTCGTCAACGCGGTGCTGCGACGGGTGTCCGAGCGCACTGCACAGGAGTGGGTGAACCTGTTGGCCCCGCCGGCGGACCGTGATCCCATCGGCAACCTCGCCTTCGCCACCGGGCACCCCCGGTGGATCGCGCAGGCGTTCGCCGATGCGCTCGGCGGCGCTGCCGCGGAGTTGTCGGATGCGCTGCACGCCGACGACGAGCGCCCGGTGACCCACCTTCTCGCGCGTCCGGGTGAGATCACGGCGGCCGAACTCGCAGCGGTCACGGGTGGCGAGGTGGGGCCGTACTCGCCGTACGCGGTGCGTCTCGACGGCGGCGATCCGGGTCGGCTCGACGCGGTCCGCGACGGCTCCGCCGTGGTGCAGGACGAGGGCAGCCAGCTCGTCGCCCGCTCGCTGGTCCTGGCCCCGCTCGACGGCCCGGACGGTGGGCGTTGGCTGGACCTGTGCGCCGGTCCCGGCGGGAAGGCAGTTCTGCTGGGATCACTGGCTGCGATGGACGGCGCGCACGTCGACGCTGTCGAACCGGCCGAGCACCGCGCCCAGCTCGTCCGGCGCGCCACTGCGGATCTGCCGGTGTCCGTGCACGTGGTGGACGGTCGCTCGAGCGGGCTCGTCCCGGGCTACGACAGGGTGCTGGTCGACGCGCCGTGCACCGGACTCGGTGCGCTTCGTCGTCGACCGGAGGCGCGGTGGCGTCGTCTGCCCGGTGATGTGGCGCAGTTGGTCGACCTGCAGCGTGAACTGCTCGCCGCGGCGGTGGCGCTGGTTCGGCCGGGTGGGGTGATCGTGTATTCGACGTGTTCGCCCCACCTGCCCGAGACGGTGTCCGTGGTCGCGGACAGCGCCCGCCGGTTCCACCTCGAGCAGCTCGACAGCTCCATGTGCGCTCCCGGCGTCGAGAACGCGAGCCTCGATCGCGCCGTCCAGCTGTGGCCGCACCGCCATGGCACCGATGCCATGTTCTTCGCTGCACTGCGCAAGCCCGTGTAGAACGGAGGTCATGAGGTCGGGTGGTCGCAGCACGGGCAGAGTGGCCGTTCTGTTCGCGACCGTCGTCGTCACAGCAGCTCTGTCCGTCGCCTCGGCGCACACTGCCGCGCCGGTGGTGGATCAGCGCACCGATTCCGCCGCCACCGTGCGCGTCGCGGTGATCGGTGACTCCTTCACCTCCGGTTCGCGCAACACTGTCGTCTGGCCCACCGTGTTGGCCGAGCGGCACCACTGGACGGTTGCGAACGCCGCGCGAATGGGAGCCGGGTACGTGGCCGGCTCGACGTTTCGCGGGACGTTCGCCGATCAGGTCGACGGCGCGGTCGCTGCCCGGCCCGACGTGATCCTGGTGGTCGGCAGTGAGAACGACGTCGACGAGAACCCGTCCGCCGTCCACGAGGCGGCCAAGGATCTCTACCGACTCCTCGCAGCGCAGTCCGGTGCGCGCGTGGTGGTCATCGGACCGATCTGGAGCGGCGGCGCCATCCCGGACGCGATGACCGCGGTCGACAGGGCGGTCCGGGATGCCGCGGTCGGTGTAGGTCTGCCCTACGTGGACGCGCTGCCGCTCGGATGGCTCGACGTACCGGGAATCCTGCAGGACGACGGCGATCACCCCACGGATACCGGCCAGCTGATGCTGGCCGACGACATCGAAGCGCAACTGCAGGTTGCGGGGGTCGAACTCGTTCGGTGACCACGCGCACCGTTAGGCTGCCGGTCGTGTCCAACCCGATGATCGCTCCGTCGATTCTGTCCGCCGACTTCGCCCGTCTAGCCGACGAGGCGGACGCCGTCCGAGGTGCCGACTGGTTGCACGTCGACGTGATGGATGCGCACTTCGTGCCCAACCTCACACTCGGTCTGCCGATCGTGAAGTCGTTGCTCGCGGCCACCGACATTCCTCTCGACTGCCACCTGATGATCGAGGACCCGGCGCGGTGGGCTCCGCCCTACGCCGAGGCGGGGGCGTACAACGTGACCTTCCACGCCGAGGCAACCGACGATCCGGTGTCGGTTGCGCGCGACATCCGCGCCGCGGGCGGCAGGGCGGGGCTCTCGATCAAGCCGAACACCCCGATCGAGCCCTACCTGGAAATCCTGCGGAGCTTCGACACGCTGCTGGTGATGAGCGTCGAACCGGGTTTCGGTGGGCAGAGCTTCATCGAGTCCGTACTGCCCAAGGCAGCGGCGGTCCGCGCGCTGGTCGATCGCGGCGAGCTCGATCTCGTGGTCGAGATCGACGGCGGCATCAACGAGGACACCATCGCCCGTGCTGCCGAGGCGGGGATCGATTGCTTCGTGGCCGGATCGGCGGTGTACAACACCGCCGATCCCGCCGCTGCGGTGCAGACCCTGCGCGCTGCTGCCGCTGCGGCTTCGGCACATCTGTCGATCGGCTGATCCGACCGTGACCGCCGCCGCGTACGGGGAGTGGATGCAGCGCGCGGTGTCCGAGTCGGAGAACGCCCGCGGCGTCAGTACGCCGAACCCGCCGGTCGGGGCAGTGATCGTCGCGCCCGACGGTGAGGTGGTCGGTGTCGGACACACCGGACCGGTCGGTGGTCCACACGCCGAGGTGGTGGCGTTGGCGGATGCGGGTGAGCGCGCACGTGGTGGCACCGCCGTGGTCACTCTCGAGCCGTGCAACCACACCGGACGCACACCGCCGTGCACGCAGGCACTGATCGAGGCGGGGATCGTCCGTGCGGTGTACGCCGTCGACGACCCGAACCCGATCGCGGCGGGCGGGTCCGCCGCCCTCGCCGCGGCAGGGATCGAGGTGATCGGCGGGGTCGGATCGGACCGGGTCGAGGCCGGTCCGCTGCGAGCCTGGCTGCACCGCACCCGCACCGGTCGAGCGCACGTCACCCTCAAGTACGCCGCGTCGCTCGACGGTCGTGTCGCCGCGGTGGACGGGAGCAGTCGATGGATCACCGGCGAGCGGTCCCGTCGGCACGTCCACCTCGAACGCAGCCGGGTCGACGCCATCGTGGTCGGCACCGGCACGGTCCTCGCCGACGATCCGCAGTTGACCGCACGCGAACCGGACGGCGGGCCCGCACACCGGCAACCCGTGCGGGTGGTGGTCGGACTGCGCGATATTCCCGCGTCCGCTCGAGTTCTCGATGATTCGGCAGAGACTCGTGTGCTTCGCACCCGGGATCCGCACGCCGTCGTCGCGGCACTGGCGGACCTCACCGACATTCAGCTCGAAGGTGGACCGCAGGTTGCCGGCGCCTTCCTCGGGGCCGGCCTCGTCGATCGGATCACCGCGTACCTCGCACCGGTCGTCCTCGGATCAGGGCTGTCCGCCATCGAGGGCGCCGGCGTCGGAACAATTTCCGATGCCCTACGGTTCCGCCGAGAGAGCATCCTCGAACTCGGGGATGACATCCTGCTCGGGTTGGTCCCCGATCGATCCCACAAACCCCAGAAGGCTTGAAACCCTGAAGCCCTGAAACCCAGCGGAGGCGCGCGTGTTCACCGGAATTGTCGAAGAGTTGGGCGAGGTGGTGGCCAAGGAGGACCTGCCCGATGCGGCTCGGTTCACCGTCCGCGGGCCTCTCGTCGTCTCGGATGCGGGTCACGGGGACTCCATCGCCGTCAACGGTGTGTGTCTGACCGTCGTCGAGGTGATCGGTGACGCCTTCACCGCGGACGTGATGCAGGAGACACTGACCCGCTCGTCGCTGCGCACACTGACGGTGGGGTCGCCGGTGAACCTCGAGCGGGCGGCCGCGCTCAACAGTCGCCTGGGCGGTCACCTGGTGCAGGGGCATGTCGACGGCACCGGTGAGATCGTCTCCCGCACGCCCTCGGACAACTGGACGGTCGTGCGGATCTCGTTGCCCGCCGCCCTGTCGCGCTACGTCGTGGAGAAGGGGTCGATCACGGTCGACGGTGTCTCACTGACGGTCTCGGCGCTGGCCGACGACTGGTTCGAGATCTCCCTCATCCCGACCACCCTGGCGCTGACCACCCTCGGGTCGGCGGAACCCGGGTCGCCGGTCAATCTGGAGGTGGACGTGATCGCGAAGTACGTGGAGAGACTGCACTCCGCGGGCCGCTGAGGGCGATCCGCTCGAGGACGTATCGTCGAACAGGAACGTATCGGTGCCGATCCGCCCGCAGGTGCTGGCGGCGAACTGTAGGGAGACCAGCGCGTGACCAGGATGGATTCCGTCGAGCGCGCCATCGCGGACATTGCTGCGGGCAAGGCCGTCGTGGTGGTCGACGACGACGACCGCGAGAACGAGGGTGATCTGATCTTCGCGGCCGAGAAGGCGACGCCCGAACTGGTCGCGTTCATGGTCCGGTACACCTCCGGGTATCTGTGCGTTCCACTGATCGGTGAGGACTGCGATCGCCTCGGTCTCCCGCCCATGTTCGCTGTGAATCAGGACGCACGCGGCACCGCGTACACCGTCACCGTCGATGCCCGGTCCAACGTGAGCACCGGCATATCCGCCTCCGACCGGGCCACCACCATGCGTCTGCTCGCCGACCCGAACAGTCGAGCCGACGATTTCAACCGTCCCGGACACGTCGTTCCCCTGCGCGCGAAGGAGGGCGGCGTGCTCCGCCGCCCCGGTCACACGGAGGCTGCCGTGGATCTCGCGGTCATGGCCGGGTTGCGCCCGGCGGGTGTGCTGTGCGAGATCGTGAGCCAGAAGGACGAGGGCGAGATGGCTCGCGCAGACGAGCTGCGGGTGTTCGCCGACGAGCACAACCTCGCGCTGATCTCGATCGCGGACATGATCGCGTGGCGCCGCAAGCACGAGAAGCACGTGGAGCGCGTCGCCGAAGCGCGGATCCCGACCGCGCACGGGGAGTTCCGGGCCGTCGGCTACCGATCGATCTACGACGGCATCGAGCACGTCGCCCTGGTGCGCGGAGACCTCAGCGCCCCCGACGCGTCCGATGTGCTCGTTCGCGTGCACTCGGAGTGCTTGACCGGGGACGTGTTCGGGTCGCTGCGTTGCGACTGCGGACCGCAGCTCGACGCTGCTCTCGAGATGGTCGCCGCCGAGGGGGTCGGCGTGGTTCTGTACATGCGTGGCCACGAGGGCCGCGGCATCGGGCTGATGCACAAGCTCCAGGCCTACCAGTTGCAGGACTCCGGTCGTGACACCGTCGACGCGAACCTCGCGCTCGGTCTGCCCGCGGACTCCCGCGACTACGGCATCGGTGCACAGATCCTCGTCGACCTCGGTGTGTCGTCGATGCGCCTGCTGAGCAACAACCCAGCCAAGCGCGTCGGACTCGACGGGTACGGGCTGCACATCACCGATCGGGTGCCCATGCCGCTGCGGGCCAACGCCGAGAACTTGCGGTACCTGCGAACCAAACGGGATCGGATGGGGCACGACATGGTCGGTCTCGACGACGTGGTGGGTCTCGACGGCGCGGTGGGTGTCGGCGGAGTCGATGCGTCCGCTGATCGGAGCGGAGTCGAGGAGGGCAGCCGGTGAGCGGCTCGGGGGAGCCGACCCTGCAACTGCTCGGCGCCGAAGATCTGAGCCTGGCCATCGTCGCGGGCCTCTGGCACACCACCATCAGCGACGCCCTGCTCGAGGGTGCGCGTCGATGCGCCCGTGCGGCCGGAGTACAGGACGTCACGGTTGTCCGGGTGGCCGGAGCGATCGAACTGCCCGTCGTCGCGCAGCAGTTGGCTCGAACGCACGACGCCGTGGTCGCGCTCGGAGTGGTGGTCCGTGGTGGCACACCGCACTTCGAGTACGTGTGTGACGCGGTCACCGCGGGTCTGACCCGCGTTTCTCTGGACGAGTCGACGCCGGTGACCAACGGGGTGCTGACCGTCGACACCGAGCAGCAGGCACTCGACCGTGCCGGACTGCCGGGCTCACAGGAGGACAAGGGCGCTCAGGCATGTGCCGCGGCCATGGACACTGCCCTGACGTTGCGACGATTGCGTGAGCCGTGGACCGAGGAGTCGTTCCGGTGACCGAGTCGACGACCACCCCCGAATGGGAACTCGAGGCCCGGCCTCGCAAGTCCGCGCGCTATGCGGTGGCGATCGCGGTACTGCTGGTGGCAGTGCACGTGGGCCTGGGTATCGCGTTGCGATCGAGTGCGACCGGGGTCTTCTTCCAACGCACCGATCAGGTTGCGATCGCCCTGATCGGCGTCGGCCTCGCGAGCGGGGTCCTGCTCTTGACCCGACCTCGCATCCGGGCCGGCAGCCGGGGTGTGGCAGTGCGAAACGCTCTGGGCGAGAAGATGATCGAGTGGGATCTCGTGCTGGGTCTGTCCTTCCCGCCCGGCGCCGCATGGGCACGGCTCGAGTTGCCGAACGACGAATACGTGCCGGTCATGGCAATCCAGTCGAACGATCGCGAGCATGCGGTCGCGGCGGCCCAGAAGTTCCGCCGCCTGGCCAGGACGTACTCCCCGAACCTGAACGACACCGGGGACCGCTGACCGACCGCCGTCCGCCCGGGGCGTGTCGGCCTGCGCGGCTAGTCTGGACGGCGTGCCCGATCCCGCGACGTACCGCCCGGCAGCGGGAACGATTCCCGTCGAGCCGGGTGTGTACAAGTTTCGTGACGCCCACCGGCGGGTCATCTACGTAGGCAAGGCCAAGAGCTTGCGCAGTCGCCTCAACTCGTACTTCGCCGACGTCGCGTCACTGCATCCGCGGACCCGTCAGATGGTCACCACTGCGGCGTCGGTCGAGTGGACGGTGGTCACCACCGAGGTCGAGGCCCTCCAACTCGAGTACAACTGGATCAAGGAGTTCGATCCGCGCTTCAATGTGCGCTACCGGGACGACAAGAGCTATCCGATGCTCGCGGTCACCCTCGACGACGAGTTCCCGCGACTGTTCGTCTACCGGGGGCCACGCCGCAAAGGCGTGCGCTACTTCGGCCCGTACGCGCACGCCTGGGCGATACGCGAGACGCTGGATCTGCTGCTTCGCGTGTTCCCGGCACGCACCTGTTCGGCCGGAGTGTTCAAGCGCCACAACCAGATCGACCGGCCGTGCCTGCTCGGGTACATCGACAAGTGCTCGGCCCCGTGCATCGGACGCGTCTCGCCGGCTCAGCACCGTGAGATCGTCGAGGATTTCTGTGACTTCCTCGCCGGGCGCACCGATCGAATGGTCCGCCAGCTCGAGACTCGGATGCAGCAGGCGTCCGAGGAACTCGACTTCGAACTCGCGGCACGGCTGCGCGACGATATCGGTGCGTTGCGGCGAGCTCTCGAGAAGCAGGCGGTGGTACTCGGCGACGGCACCGATGCCGATGTCGTGGCCTTCGCCGACGACGAGCTCGAAGCCGCGGTGCAGGTCTTCCATGTCCGCGGTGGGCGAGTGCGTGGCCAGCGAGGCTGGGTGGTGGAGAAGTCCGGCGACGCCGTTCATCGAGCGAGCACGTCGTCGGCCGAGGGTTCGGACCTTCCGATCCTTGTCGAGCAGTTCATCACGCAGTTCTACGGCGAGCAGATGGCGGCAGTGAGCGATCGCGCCGACGAGGTGGCGACGGCGGTGCCGCGTGAGGTCCTCGTTCCCGCCCTGCCCCCGGATCCGGAGGGCGTCCAGCGCTGGCTGTCCGGCCTGCGCGGGTCGGCCGTGCAGTTGCGCGTGCCGCAGCGCGGCGACAAGAAGGCGCTCGCCGAAACGGTGCACCGCAATGCCGCCGAGGCGTTGGCGCAGCACAAACTCAAGCGTGCAGGCGACTTCACGTCCCGGTCGGCGGCCCTGACCGGAATTCAGCAGGCACTCGATCTCGATACTGCGCCGCTGCGGATCGAGTGCATCGACATCTCACACGTTCAGGGCACCGATGTGGTGGCCTCGCTGGTGGTGTTCGAGGACGGACTTCCGCGCAAGAGCGACTATCGCCATTACGCCATCAAGGAGGCGGCCGGTGACGGCCGGTCCGACGACGTCGCGAGCATCGCCGAGGTGACCCGTCGGCGGTTCCTGCGGCACGGCAGAGACTCCGGCCCCGAGGACGGCCGCGACAGTGGGGGCGACCTCGCACCCGAGGCTGCGATCGACGAGAAGACCGGCAGACCCCGGAGATTCGCGTATCCGCCCAACCTGTTCGTGGTCGACGGTGGCGCCCCCCAGGTCGCCGCCGCAGCGGCAGTGCTGGACGAGTTGGGTGTGTCCGACGTTGCCGTGGTCGGTCTGGCCAAGCGGCTCGAGGAGGTATGGGTGCCCGGTGAGAGCGACCCGGTGATCCTGCCCCGCACCGGTGAATCGCTGTATCTGCTCCAGCGAATTCGGGACGAGGCACACCGGTTCGCCATCACCTTCCATCGCAGCAAGCGGTCCAAGCGGATGACGGCGTCGGCGCTCGATTCGGTGCGGGGGTTGGGGGAGAGTCGGCGCACGGCTCTGGTCCAGCGGTTCGGGTCCGTCGCCAACATCAAGAGGGCAACAATCGCCGAGATCACCACGGTTCCCGGCATCGGGGAGACCACTGCACGTGCGGTTCTGGAGGCACTGGGTGGCTCCGTCGAGGACCATGACACCGATCGGTCCGCGGAGCGGGTCGCCATGGGGGATGATGTGCACGGTCCGGGGTCGCCGGACGTCCCATCGCGAACAGGACAGTCGGCCGAGTGAACGAACCTGCACAGTCGTCCGCCGTGGACGAGCCGGCCGCCGAGCCGGGGGACATCGATGTAGCTGTGGTCACAGGCCTCTCGGGGGCCGGACTGGGGACGGCGGGCAAGGTCCTCGAGGACCTCGGTTGGTATGTGGCGGACAACATGCCCGCCGAGTTGATCACGCGCATGGTCGAGATCGGGCGGACCTCCACTCCGCGGATCGATCGCCTGGCTCTGGTCGTCGACATTCGCAGCCGACTCTTCAACGACGACGTCGAGGCCCTGCTGTCCGGGTTCGACGCGATCGGGGTCCGGCCGCGCGTGCTCTTCCTCGATGCGGCCGACGAGATCTTGGTTCGTCGATTCGAATCGGTGCGCCGAAGCCATCCCCTGCAGAATCGCGGGGTGGACGGGACCCTCGCCGAGGGCATCGCCGACGAGCGTCGACAGTTGGCGGGCGTGAAGGACCTCGCCGACCTCGTCATCGACACCAGTTCGCTCTCCGTGCACGGGCTTCGGTCCCGGATCGAGGCTGCCTTCGCCGACGAGCAGTCCCGGACCATCGCGGTGACGGTCCAGTCCTTCGGGTTCAAGTACGGGCTGCCTCTCGATGCCGACGGGGTCTGCGACATGCGATTCCTGCCCAACCCGCACTGGGTTCCCGAACTCCGCCAGTCGACCGGCCGGGACACGGCCGTGCGCGACTACGTCCTCGGGCAGCCGGGCGCGTCCGAGTACCTCGATCTGTACCAGCAACTGATCGAGCTCACACTGCGCGGATATCGGCGGGAGGGTAAGCGCTACATGACGGTCGCGGTCGGGTGCACAGGAGGCAAGCACCGCAGCGTCGCGGTGGCCGAGGCGCTGGGCGAGCGGCTCGGTGCCGCCGCAGATGTGACCGTCCGTGTGGTTCACCGCGATCTGGGGCGCGAATGACGTCCGCCGGACCAGCGGCGCGAGCGGATCGCCACACGAGGACGCCGTCGGTGGTTGCTCTCGGCGGCGGCCACGGCCTGTACGCCACTCTCAGCGCGGCCCGGCTGCTGACCTCGGACGTGACCGCCGTGGTCACGGTGGCCGACGACGGCGGCAGTTCGGGTCGACTCCGCGCCGAACTGGGTGTCATCCCACCGGGCGATCTACGGATGGCCCTCGCGGCGCTCGCCGGCGACGACGCGCACAGTCGACTGTGGGCATCGGTGATCCAGCATCGGTTCGGTGGATCCGGCGCGCTGGCCGGTCACTCGGTGGGGAACCTGATCCTGGCGGGTCTGGCCGAGGTGCTGGGCGATCCCATCGCCGCACTCGACGAACTGGCGCGAGTGCTGGACCTTCGCGGGCGGGTACTGCCGATGTGTCCGATCGCGCTCGAGATCGAGGCCGACGTGGCCGGTCTCGAGGACGATCCCCGGATGAGTCGGGTGATCCGCGGTCAGGTTGCGGTTGCCACCACACCGGGGAAGGTCCGTCGGGTCCGGCTCCTTCCGCCGGAACCGCCCGCATCCGCGGCCGCAGTGGATGCAATACTGCGCGCGGACATGGTTGTTCTCGGTCCCGGGTCCTGGTTTTCGAGCGTCCTGCCACACGTGTTGGTCCCGGATCTGCTGTCCGCGCTGGCCCGCACGTCCGCTCGTCGCGTGCTGATCCTCAACCTCGCACCGGAGTTGGGGGAAACCACCGGGTTCTCGGCCGAGCGTCACCTACACGTACTGTCTCAACACGCGCCCGGTCTGATGATCGATCACGTGGTGGTCGACTCTGCCGCACTGCGAGAGGGAAGCGAGCGCGATCATCTGGCGCGGGCGGCCGATCTGCTCGGTGCCACGGTGATCTATGCCGATGTTCGTGGGACCGATGTGCATGTCCATGATCCGGACAAGCTGCGATCGCTGCTCGAGACGTTGTGCTCGGCGCGTTCGGGCGCCGGGAGTCTCACGGACGCGACCGTGGGCGAGAGGAAGGAACGTTCGACGTGGCGATGACGGCCGACGTCAAGGACGAGTTGTCTCGCCTGACGGTCACCCAGGTCAGTTGCCGCAAGGCCGAGGTGGCAGCACTGCTTCGCTTCGCGGGCGGTCTGCACATCGTCGCCGGGCGCGTCGTGGTGGAGGCGGAGGTCGATCAGCTCTCGATCGCCCGCCGCCTGCGACGGGAGATCTTCGACCTGTTCGGCTACGCGGCCGACGTCCATCCCGTCGGCTCGCAGACCGCGCGCCGTAGCTCGCGCTACGTGCTGCGCGTCGCGAAGGACGGGGAGGCGCTGGCCCGCCAGACAGGCCTGCTCGACACACGCGGACGTCCGGTTCGTGGTCTGCCCGCCCAGGTGGTCGGTGGGTCCGTGGCAGACGCCGAGGCAGCATGGCGGGGGGCGTTCCTGGCTCACGGGTCGCTCACCGAACCGGGCCGATCCTCCGCACTCGAGATCAGCTGTCCGGGACCGGAGGCCGCTCTGGCCCTCGTCGGCGCGGCCCGACGGCTCGGCATCGCGGCGAAGGCCCGTGAGGTGCGCGGCGCCGATCGGGTCGTCATTCGCGACGGTGAGGCGATCGGGGCCTTGCTGACCAGGATGGGTGCCCAGGACACCAGGCTCACCTGGGAGGAACGACGGATGCGCCGCGAGGTTCGCGCCACCGCCAACCGTCTCGCCAACTTCGACGACGCGAACCTGCGCCGCTCGGCCCGCGCGGCCGTCGCCGCAGCGGCCCGGGTGGAGCGGGCCCTGGCCATCCTCGGCGACGAGGTCCCCGAACACCTGGCCGCGGCCGGGCATCTACGCGTCGAGCATCGTCAGGCCTCGCTCGAGGAGTTGGGCCAGCTCGCCGAACCGCCGATGACCAAGGACGCGGTCGCCGGTCGCATTCGTCGACTGCTGTCCATGGCGGACCGCAAGGCCCGTGAGACCGGTGTGCCGGACACCGAGTCCGCCGTGACAGCCGATCTGCTGGACGACGAGTGACCTCCTGTGTCGAACCGGCCTCGGCGGGTGTCGGCCCTGCGGGTGACAACTGCACGGAGATCGCTGTCCACCCACTAGGGTGGACTCGCGCACGCCACACCGGCGTGGGATAACCAGCACAGACAATGTTTCCGTACCGCGTGCACCTGAACTGCACCCGGTACGCGACCACCACTTCAAGGGAGTTTCTACAGTGACGGTTCGGGTAGGTGTGAACGGCTTCGGTCGCATCGGACGCAACTTCTTCAGGGCAGTCGACGCGCAGAAGGCGCTCGGCACCACGGACATCGAGATCGTCGCGGTCAACGACCTCACCGACAACGCCGCCCTCGCGCACCTGCTCAAGTACGACTCGATCCTCGGGCGGCTTCCCCACGATGTGTCGCTCGAGGGCGAGGACACCATCGTCGTCGGCGGGCAGAAGATCACTGCGCTGTCCCTGCGGGAGGGTCCGGCCGCGCTTCCCTGGGGCGATCTCGGTGTCGACGTGGTGGTCGAGTCGACCGGCATCTTCACCGACGCGGCCAAGGCCAAGGGCCACCTCGACGCCGGCGCCAAGAAGGTCATCATCTCCGCGCCCGCCAAGGGCGAGGACATCACCATCGTGATGGGCGTCAACGACGACAAGTACGACGGCAGTCAGAACATCATCTCCAACGCCTCGTGCACCACCAACTGCCTCGGCCCCATCGCCAAGGTGCTCGACGACGAGTTCGGCATCGTCAAGGGCCTGATGACCACCGTGCACGCGTACACCCAGGATCAGAACCTGCAGGACGGTCCGCACTCGGACCTGCGTCGTGCGCGCGCTGCAGCCCTGAACGTCGTCCCGACCGGCACCGGCGCGGCCAAGGCGATCGGCCTGGTGTTGCCGCAGCTGCTCGGCAAGCTGGACGGGTACGCGCTGCGCGTGCCGATCCCCACGGGCTCGGTCACCGACCTGACCGCCAACCTGCGGACAGCCGCCACCGTCGAGCAGGTCAATGCCGCCATGAAGGCCGCCGCCGAGGGTTCCCTGAAGGGCATCCTGAAGTACACCGAGGATCCCATCGTCTCCTCCGACATCGTCACCGACCCGCACTCGTCGATCTTCGATGCCGGGCTGACCAAGGTCATCGACGATCAGGTCAAGATCGTGTCCTGGTACGACAACGAATGGGGCTACTCGAATCGGCTGGTGGACCTCATCGGTCTCGTGGGCAAGTCCCTCTGACCCCGATGGCAGTGAAGACACTCCAGGACCTGCTCGCCGCCGGAGTCGAGGGCCGCGGTGTTCTCGTTCGATCGGACTTCAACGTTCCGCTCGAGAACGGCGTGATCACCGACCCGGGGCGGATCGTGGCGTCGGTGCCGACCATCAGTGCGCTCGTCGAGGCCGGTGCCAAGGTCATCATCACCGCGCATCTGGGTCGCCCCGACGGATCGGTGGACCCGGCCTATTCGCTCGCGCCCGTCGCGGCCAAGCTCGGTGAGTTGCTCGGGCGAAACGTTCAGCTCGCCACCGACGTGGTGGGCCAGGACGCGGAGGCGCGCGCCGAGGGTCTGACCGACGGCGACGTGCTCCTGCTCGAGAACATTCGGTTCGATCCGCGCGAGACCAGCAAGGACGACGCTCAGCGCGCGGCTCTTGCTCGTGAGCTGGTCACCCTGGCCGGTGACGACGCCGCGTTCGTCTCGGACGGATTCGGTGTGGTGCATCGCAAGCAGGCGTCGGTGTACGACGTGGCCGCGCTGCTCCCGCACTACGCGGGCACCCTCGTTGCCGCGGAGGTGGAGGTTCTGGCAACTCTCACCGAGACCGCTCAGCGGCCGTACGCCGTGGTGCTCGGCGGATCGAAGGTCTCCGACAAGATCGGTGTGATCGAGGCACTGGCACCGAAGGTCGACACCCTGGTCATCGGCGGCGGGATGGCGTACACGTTCCTCGCCGCTCAGGGTTACCCCGTCGGCAATTCGCTGCTGCAGCAGGACCAGATCGAGGTGACCAAGCGGCTGCTGCACGACTACGCGGACGTGATCCACCTGCCCGTCGACGTGGTGATCGCGGACTCGTTCTCACCCGACGCGGAGGACAAGGTGGTGCCGGCTTCGGAGATCCCGGACGGATGGATGGGGTTGGACATCGGCCCGGAGTCCGTCAAGCGGTTCGCCGCGGTTCTGGGCAATGCGAAGACCATCTTCTGGAACGGGCCCGCCGGGGTGTTCGAGTTCGAGAGGTTCGCTGCGGGTACCCGCGGCGTGGCAGAGGCCATCGTCGGGGCCACGACCAAGGGTGCGTTCAGCGTTGTCGGCGGCGGCGATTCGGCCGCGGCCGTGCGCGCGCTCGGTCTCCCAGACGACGGGTTCTCCCACATCTCCACCGGTGGCGGAGCCTCGCTGGAGTACCTCGAGGGCAAGGTTCTGCCCGGACTGACGGTTCTGGAGGACTGATCGTGACATCGACGCGGACCCCACTCATCGCGGGAAACTGGAAGATGAACCTCAATCACCTCGAGGCCATCGCTCTGGTTCAGCAGATCGCCTTCTCCCTGCCGGAGAAGTACTTCGCGAAGGTCGACGTGGCGGTGATCCCGCCGTTCACCGACATCCGCAGTGTGCAAACACTGGTCGAGGGGGACAAGCTGCTGCTCACCTACGGGGCGCAGGATCTGTCCGTTCACGACTCAGGCGCCTACACCGGAGAGATCTCCGGAGCGTTCCTGTCCAAGCTGGGGTGCACGTTCGTGGTGGTCGGGCACTCCGAGCGCCGCACCCTGCACGGTGAGGACAACGACACCGTGCTGGCCAAGACACGGGCGGCGCTCAGGCACGGACTGATCCCCATCGTCTGTATCGGTGAGGGTCTCGAGATCCGTGAGGCCGGCACCCATGTGGAGTACAACGTGGCGCAGCTGCGCGGCTCCCTGGCAGGGTTGTCCGCGGACGAGCTCTCACGTGTGGTGGTTGCCTACGAGCCGGTGTGGGCGATCGGCACGGGCCGGGTGGCCAGCGCGACGGATGCGCAGCAGGTGTGTAGGGCGTTGCGTGCCGATCTGGCCGAGACCGCATCGGCGGACGTGGCAGCCGCGGTACGCATCCTCTACGGCGGGTCCGTCAGTTCGAAGAACGTCGCGGAGATCGTCTCGCAGCCAGATGTGGACGGCGCGCTGGTCGGTGGGGCCTCGCTCAAGGCCGACGAGTTCGCCACGCTGTGCGCCCTGGCAGCAGGCGGACCACTTCCCTGATCGGCGTTGCGGTGCCCGGTCGTTCGGCCGGGCACCGTACCCGGGTACCATGTCGCCATGACATTGTTCCTGGACATCCTGCTCATCGTGACGTCCGTGGCGCTGCTGGTGTTCGTGCTGCTCCACCGCGGCAAGGGCGGCGGCCTGTCCAGCCTCTTCGGCGGCGGAGTCCAGTCCTCCCTGTCCGGATCGAGCGTCGTCGAGAAGAACCTCGACAGGGTGACGGTGTTCACCGGAATCATTTGGCTCATCGCCATTCTCGGTATCGGCCTGGAGATCAAGTACTCCTGAGCTTCACGCTGCGCCACGGTTGATCGCCCGCGATACTTGAGGGCATGACCGCCGTGGATCCTGGACTACCTGCAACCGAGCCACTGCGCGAGGACATTCGTCTCCTGGGTGGCATGCTCGGCGCGATCGTACGAGAGCACTCCGGCGAGGCCACGTTCGAGCTGGTCGAGCGGGCCCGGGTCGAGTCGTTCCGAGTTCGCCGCTCGGAGATCGACCGCGCCGAACTGTCGAAACTCTTCGCAGGCATCGACATTGCCGATGCCATTCCGGTGATCCGCGCATTCAGCCACTTCTCGCTGTTGGCCAACCTCGCCGAGGACATCCACCGCGAACGTCGGCGCGCGGTGCACGTGCGCGCGGGAGAGCCGCCCCAGGACAGCACGCTGGCCGCCACCTACGCCAAACTCGATGCCGCATCGATCGACTCGGCTACCGTGGCCGACCTTCTCCGCGACGCCCTCGTGGCCCCGGTGATCACTGCGCACCCGACGGAGACCCGTCGGCGCAGCGTGTTCGAGACTCAGCGGCGCATCACCGAACTGATGCGCTTCCGTGAGCGCACCGAACTCGACGACACCGAGATCGCCGACACCGACGCGCAGATTCGCCGGCAGATCCTCACCCTGTGGCAGACGGCGCTGATCCGGTTGTCCCGCTTGCGGATCCAGGACGAGATCGAGGTGGGGCTGCGGTACTACGACATGTCGCTCTTCGAGGTGATCCCGCGGATCAATGCGCAATTGCGCAGCGCACTGCGCGAGCGGTGGCCCGATGCGGGCTTGCTCCCGACTCCGATGTTGCGCCCGGGGTCGTGGATCGGTGGCGATCGCGACGGTAACCCCTTCGTCACCGCCGAGGTGGTGCACCAGGCCACCAACCGGGCAGCTCAGGTCGCCATCGGTCGGTACCTGGTCGAACTGGCCAATCTGGAGCAGGAGTTGTCGATGTCGGGACGCCTCGTGCCCGTCGACGACGCTCTCGCCGCCCTGGCGGATGCCTCGGGTGACGAGTCGGCCTTTCGGGCGGACGAGCCGTATCGCCGCGCGATCCGCGGGGTGCGCGCCCGCCTGACGGCGACAGCGCGGGCTGTCCTCGACGACGTTCCCGACGGGGGACTGGACGCGGGGTTGGCCCGCTACGACGATCCGAAGGAGATGCTCGACGATCTCGAGGTGATCGATGCGTCGCTGCGGGCGATCGGTAACGCGGAGATAGCCGACGATCGGCTGTTCGCCCTGCGCTCATCGGTCGAGACCTTCGGGTTCCATCTGTACTCGCTCGATCTGCGACAGAACTCCGAGGTGCACGAGCAGGTCATCGCCGAGCTGCTGAAATGGTCGGGCGTGCACCCCGACTACGCCTCGCTCGACGAAGCCGCGAGGGTGGCAATTCTGTCGGCCGAGCTCGAGACGCGTCGTCCGTTGATCTCCCCGCGCGCGAGCTTCAGTGAGCTCACCACCAAGGAACTGGCGATCGTCGCCGCGGCAGCCGACGCGGTGCGCACGTTCGGCGCCGATGCGGTCCCGAACTACATCATCAGCATGTGCACCTCGGTCAGCGACATGCTCGAGGCGGCGGTTCTGCTCAAAGAGGTGGGCATTCTCGATCCCGGATCAGGTGACGGTCCCACCTCACCGGTCGGAGTCGTCCCGCTGTTCGAGACCATCGACGATCTGAAGAACGGAGCCGCCACCATCGTCGCGACGTTGGCTGTGCCGGTCTATCGAGACCTGGTGCGCTCGCGCGGGATGAACCAGGAGGTGATGCTGGGTTATTCGGATTCGAACAAGGACGGCGGATATCTTGCCGCCAACTGGGCGCTCTATCGCGCCGAACTCGACCTCATCGAGGCCGCTCGCGACACGGGGATACGCCTGCGGCTCTTCCATGGTCGTGGCGGCACGGTCGGTCGGGGCGGTGGTCCCAGCTACGACGCGATCCTGGCCCAGCCGCGGGGTGCTGTGACCGGGTCCCTGCGCCTGACCGAGCAGGGCGAGGTCATCGCCGCGAAGTACGCCGAGCCGCGCCTGGCGCGCCGCAATCTCGAGACCCTGCTGGCAGCGACGCTCGAGAGCACGCTGCTCGATGTCGAAGGCCTCGGCGGCGCCGCCGAGCCCGCCTACGCCATCCTCGACGATCTTGCCTCGCGTGCTCGCGACGCGTACGGCGCGCTGGTCCACGACACTCCCGGTTTCGTGGATTACTTCAGACTGTCGACACCCGTGGCCGAGATCGGGGAGCTCAACATCGGCAGCCGCCCCGCCTCGCGCAAACCCACGAACTCGGTCTACGACCTGCGCGCCATTCCGTGGGTGATGTCCTGGAGTCAGTCGAGGGTGATGTTGCCAGGTTGGTACGGGGTCGGAACGGCGTTCGAGGACTGGATCGGTGAGGACGACCAGAAGCTCGAGGCACTGGGTCGGCTGTATCGGACGTGGCCGTTCTTCCGCACCGTCCTGTCGAACATGGCTCAGGTGATGGCGAAGTCGGATCTGGGGTTGGCTGCGCGGTACGCGGAACTGGTGCCCGACGAAGAGCTACGCCGCACGGTGTTCGGCATGATCTCCGACGAGCATGCGCGCACGGTCCGGATGTACCTGGCGGTGACCGGCCACGAGGGACTGCTCGACGACAACCCGGCGTTGGCCCGGTCGGTGTTCAACCGGTTCCCCTACCTCGAACCTCTCAACCACCTGCAGGTGGAGTTGCTCCGCCAACTCCGCGCCGGGGACGATCGCGAACAGGTCAAACGCGGGATCCTGCTCACGATGAACGGACTGGCGACTGCCCTGCGAAACAGCGGCTAGGGCCGGCGCCACGGGGGTCCCTGGCTCGGAGAACAGCACGGGCAGGACGTAGGGGAACCGTCAGGGCCCGGCATGCGTCCAATGCACTGAGGGGTTCTTCGGAACCAGGGAACCGGTAGCGGACTGATCGGAGTTGGCTGTGAAGCGTTGTGGCGCAGATGGTCTCGCGTGGCGCACGGGAGTTCCCCGCAGCCGACAGGGAGTGTCGGGCCGAGCGGGCTCCGGTCGTTGGCGCGGTTCGAGCACGGAGCGGGCGGCCACGGGCACGTGCGTCAGGCCGGCACACGATGCCGCAGAGGATCCGCGAGAAGGGTGAGGGCGCGGCTCACACACTCAGCGGGATAGGTGCGAGGCCGCGGCCTCGTCGAGGAACCACACCGTCTCGTCGGTACCCATTGCGCCCGCAGCCGGCACGTCCACGGCATCCGCGCCGCCGATGGCCGCCGCCACCGCCTCGGCCTTGTTCTCGCTGGCCACCAACAGCCAGACTCGGCGTGCCCGTCTAACCGCAGGCAGGGTCAATGTCACTCGCACAGGCGGCGGCTTCGGCGAGTCGGTCACCGCAACCACCAGACGGTCGGACTCGCGCACCGCATCGGTGTGGGGGAAGAGGGAGTTGATGTGCCCCTCGCCGCCCATCCCCAACAGGTGCACGTCGAGTGTTCGATCCGAATCCAGGTGTACGGCGAGTTCCTGCTCGTACTCCGCGGCTGCCGATGCCGGATCGTCGCCGAGCGGCCCGTCCGAGGGTGCCATGGGATGGATACGCCCGGGATCCACCGGAACGTGGTCGAGCAGAGCCGCTCGCGCCTGCACGTAGTTGCGCTCCCGATCGCCCTCGGGCAGAAAGCGCTCGTCACCGAAGAACAGATCCAGCGCAGTGAAATCGATTGCTCCGGGGTCTTCGCGAAGCGCGGCCAACACGGCGATGCCGGTGCCGCCGCCGGTGAGGACAACCGTGGCGACGCCTCGTTCGGCCTGAGCCTTCTCGATCACCGCTACCAGCCGCCGGGCTGCTACCCGTGCCAGTTCGACGGCATCCGACACCACCACCTGCTCAGACATAGATCACCTTCCCGATGCCGGCCAGCGCATCGCGATACACCTCGTCGTTGTCGAGCCGCCGGAGTTCCTCGGCCAGACAGTCACTGGTGTCGCGCCGCGCCAGTGACACCCTGGCGTCGGGCATGCCCGAGCGGGTGAGGGTGGCCGTCAGGCCACGCTGGGGACGGGCGATGCGAAAGTGCGCGTCGCTGAGTGTGACCTCGACGAACAGTTCGCCGGCGGCTCTGGAGACGGGTGCGTCGAGCCGGGCGGCGAGCCACCCGGCGAGAACGTCGAGCGCGGGTTCGTCCGCCAGGCCCGACACGGTCACCGACTGCACTGTGGCGCCGCGGTGCTGGTCGAGCTCGGAGGTGATCAGTCCGCGCCAGTAGGTCACCCGGCTCCACGCGAGGTCGGAATCGCCCTGGGTGAACGAGGCGAGGCGACCGGTGATCGCTGCTCGCGGGTCCGGTGAGTTCGTCGCATCGGTGATGCGGCGTAGAGCCAACCGGCCGACGGGATCCTGAGCCGGAACCGCCGGCGGTTCGTCCGGCCACCACGCCACGACGGGGGTGTCCGGGAGAAGGAAGGGCACCACGACACTGTCCTCGTGATCGGCGAGCTCACCGCGGAGCCGTAGCACCACCACTTCCGAGGCGCCGGCGTCGCCGCCCACCCGAATCTGAGCGTCGAGTCCGGTGGCGGCAGCGCGATCGCCCGGTTCGAGAACGATTACCCGGCACGGATGTTCACGGCTGGCGACGTTCGCGGCCTCGATCGCGTCCTCGAAGGTGTCCGGCGCTCGCACCAGCACCACCAGGTTCAGCACCCGGCCGAGGGTGACTGCGCCCCCGGACTCGCGGATCTCGACCAGGCGCTTGGACACCGCGCCGGTCGTGGTGTCCGGGAGATCGACGATCATGGCCTTCTCCATTCGCGTCCGGTGCGGCGCATCATCGCGTTCGCCGATTCCGGACCCCACGTGCCGGCCGGGTACGGATCGGCGACGCCTCCCTGCGACCAGTACTCGAGGATTGGATCGAGGATCTTCCAGGACAGCTCGACCTCCGCGTTGACCGGGAACAGCGACGGCTCGCCGAGAAGCACATCGAGGATCAGGCGTTCGTACGCTTCCGGAGAGGACTCGGTGAACGCCTGCCCGTAGCTGAAGTCCATGCTGACGTCGCGGACCTCCATGCCGGAGCCGGGCACCTTGGAGCCGAAGCGCATGGTCACGCCCTCGTCCGGTTGCACGCGGATCACCAGCGCGTTCTGGCCGAGTTCCTCGGTCATCGTTGCGTCGAAGGGCAGGTGCGGTGCGCGTTTGAACACGACGGCGATCTCGGTGACCCGGCGCCCCAGACACTTGCCGGTACGCAGGTAGAACGGCACCCCGCCCCAACGTCGGGTGTCCACCTCCAGCGTGATCGCTGCGTACGTCTCGGTGGTCGACTCGGGGTCGAAGCCCTCCTCGTCCTTCAGCCCGAGCACCTTCTGGCTGCCCTGCCAGCCCTCGACGTACTGGCCGCGGGCGGCGGTCTCGGCGTAGGGAACTGCGAGGCGGGTGGCCGAGAGCACCTTGATCTTCTCTGCCTGAAGTTCGGCCGGTCCGAAGCTGACCGGTTCCTCCATCGCGGTGATCGCGAGGAGCTGCAGGAGGTGATTCTGGATGACGTCGCGCGCGGCACCGATCCCGTCGTAGTAGCCGGCTCGGCCGCCGAGTCCGATGTCCTCGGCCATCGTGATCTGAACGTGGTCGACGTAGTGGGAGTTCCAGATCGGATCGAACAGCTGGTTCGCGAAGCGCAGCGCGAGAATGTTCTGCACCGTCTCCTTGCCGAGGTAGTGATCGATACGGAACACCTTGTCCTCGGGAAACACGCGATTGACGATGGTGTTGAGAGCCTTCGCGCTCTCCAGATCGTGACCGAACGGCTTCTCGATCACCACCCGACGCCACGGCTCGCTCGTATCGGCGGCACCTGTGCCGACGCCCGCGGCCAGGCCGGACTTCGAGAGTTGCTCGAGCACGACGGGAAAGGCCCCCGGGGGGATCGAGAGATAGAAGGCGTGGTTGCCGCCCGTCCCGCGCTCGGTGTCGAGGGTCTCGAGGGTCTGCACCAGCGTCTGAAAACTCGCGGAGTCGTCGAAGGTCCCCTGGACGAACCGAATGCCCTCGGACAACCGCGCCCAGACGCTCTCGCGGAACGGTGTACGCGCGTGCTCCCGGACCGAGTCGTGAACCACCCGGGCGAAGTCCTGATCCGCCCAGTCCCGACGGGCGAAGCCCACCAGCGCGAAGCCGGGCGGCAGGAGTCCGCGGTTGGCAAGATCGTAGACCGCGGGCATCAGCTTCTTGCGGGACAGATCGCCGGTGACACCGAAGATCACCATGCTGCACGGACCGGCGATGAGCGGCAGTCGCTTGTCGCGGGGGTCGCGCAGCGGGTTGATCCAGTCGGAGTCCGACGTCGGCATGGTCTCAGCCCCGGTCGACGGAGTTCAGTTGCTCTTCGGTGGCCTCGATCAGTTCGGTCCAGGCCGACTCGAACTTCTCGACTCCCTCGGATTCGAGAACAGCGAAGACGTCCGCGAGGTCGATCCCGACCTCACCGAGGGCAGCGAAGACCGCCGCGGACTCGGACTCGGTGCCGGAGACGGTGTCGCCGGTGACCTCTCCGTGGTCGGCGAACGCCTGCATCGTCTTCTCGGGCATCGTGTTGACCGTGTTCGGTGCTACCAACTCCGAAACGTAGAGGGTGTCGGGGTATGCCGGATCCTTCACTCCGGTCGAGGCCCACAGAGGGCGCTGCGCGGCAGCGCCGAGTGCGGCGAGATCGCCGAACCGGCCGCCGGTCTCGAACACCTTCCGGTAGGCGGCGTACGCCAGACGCGCGTTGGCCAGCGCAGCCCTGCCCAGCAGGTCCGTGGCCGCAGGAGTCCCGATCGCGCGCAGACGAGCGTCGATCTCGGTATCGACACGCGAGACGAAGAACGACGCCACCGAATGGACCTTCGCCAGGTCGTGACCAGCCGCCGTGGCGGCCGCCAACCCGTCGAGGTAGGCATCCATCACGGCCTCGTAGCGCTCGACGGAGAAGATCAGGGTGACGTTGACACTGATGCCCTCGGCGAGCACACGCGCGATAGCCGGGATGCCGGCCTCGGTGGCGGGGATCTTGATCAGCAGGTTCGGTCGGTCGACGATCTTCCACAACTCGATGGCCTGAGCCACCGTGCCGTCGGTGTCGTGGGCCAGCCGCGGATCGACTTCGATGGACACCCGCCCGTCCACTCCGGCGGAGGACGCGAACACGGGAGCGAAGATGTCGCACGCGCGCCGCACGTCATCGGTGGTGACCGTGCGGATGGTCGCCTCGACGTCGGCGCCGCGCCTGGCCAGTTCCTCGATCTGATCGCGATACGCGGACCCGTTGCTCAGTGCCGCCTGGAAGATCGACGGATTCGTGGTGACGCCGACGACCGACCTCGAGTCGATGAGCTCCTGCAGGTTTCCGGTCTCGATGCGCTCGCGTGAGAGGTCATCGAGCCACACCGAGACTCCGGCCTCCGACAGGGCTGCGAGTGCGGGGTTCTGGGAAGAGGTGTTCTCGCTCATGACTGTGCCTGTCCCTCTGCGACGGTAATGGATCTGCGGGCTGCCGCCGCGGTGATGGATCTGCGGGCTGCCGCCGCGACGGCCTCGGCAGTGAAGCCGTAGTCGCGGAACAGAGTCTTGTCGTCCGCGGATTCGCCGAAGTGCTCGAGTGAGACGATTTCGCCTGCGTCACCGACGAGTCGGTACCACGGCATCGCGATGCCGGCCTCCACGCTGACGCGGGCACGGACGGCGGGTGGGAGCACACTGTCCCGATACCCCTGATCCTGCGCTTCGAACCATTCCAAGCACGGCATCGACACCACGCGGGTGCCGATCCCCTCCGACTCGAGCACAGCGGCGGCGTCGACTGCGAGGGCAAGTTCGGACCCGGTTCCGATCAGGACGACCTGAGGCTCGGCCGTCGACGACTCGACGAGGACGTAACCGCCCCTTGCGACGCCCTCGCTCGACGTTCCGGCCAGCACCGGGACGCCCTGACGTGTGAGAGCAAGTCCCACCGGCCCTGTGCTCGACGACCGCGCGATCACCGCTCGCCAGGCGAAGGCGGTCTCGTTCGCGTCGGCCGGTCGGACCACCGCGAGGTTGGGAATGGCACGCAGGGCAGCCAGGTGCTCGACCGGCTGGTGGGTGGGGCCGTCCTCACCGAGGCCGATGGAGTCGTGGGTCCAGACGTAGATGGGGTCGATATCCATCAGCGCGGCGAGGCGAACGGACGGACGCATGTAATCGCTGAACTGCATGAATGTTCCGCCGTACGCGCGGGTGGGTCCGTGCAGCACGATGCCGTTGAGGATGGCGCCCATGGCGTGCTCGCGGATGCCGAAATGCAACGTGCGGCCGTATGGTTCGGCGGTCCAGTCGTCGGTGGAGATCGAGGTGGGGCCGAACGACAGCGCGCCCTTGATGGTGGTGTTGTTGCTGCCGGCGAGATCGGCGGAGCCGCCCCACAACTCGGGCAGAACCGGGCCCAGTGCGGCCAGGGTCTCGCCGGACGCAGCTCGGGTGGCGACCGCCTTCGTGCCGGGCTCCCACGTGGGCAGGCCCGCGTCCCATCCCTCGGGAAGCGCACCCGCGGTGAGCCGGTCGAGCAGAGCCTTGCGCTCGGGTTCGCGCGCTGCCCATGCCGCGAACTGCTCCTCCCAGGCAGCGCGAGCGGCGGCGCCTCGACCGACGAGGCCGCGGGTGTGTGCGATCACCTCTGCGCCGACTTCGAAGTTCTTCTCCGGATCGAACCCGAGAATCTTCTTGACCTCCACGATCTCCGGCGCGCCGAGCGCTGATCCGTGCACCCCGCCGGTGTTCATCTTGGTCGGTGCGGGGAAGCCGATGATGGTGCGCAGCAGGATGATCGACGGCTTGTCGGTGACAGCCTTCGCCGCGGCGACGGCCTCCTCGATACCGGTGACGTTCTCACCGCCGATCACCACCTGCACGTGCCATCCGTACGCGGCGTACCGAGCGGCGACGTCCTCCGACAGCGCGATGTCGGTGGAGTGCTCGATGGAGATCTTGTTGTCGTCGTAGAAGACGATCAGATTGCCCAACTGCTGCGTCCCGGCCAGGGACGACGCCTCGGAGGTCACACCTTCCTGGATGTCGCCGTCGGAGGCGATCACATAGATGTGGTGATCGAACGGGCTCGCTCCCAGCTCCGGTTCGGGGTCGAACAGCCCGCGCTCGCGACGCGAGGCCATCGCCATCCCGACTGCGGACGCCAGGCCCTGCCCCAAAGGGCCGGTGGTCATCTCGACGCCGGCGGTGTGGCCGTACTCGGGGTGCCCCGGAGTCTTCGATCCTTTGGTGCGCAGCGCCTCGATGTCGGCGAGTTCGAGGCCGAAACCGCCGAGATAGAGCTGGATGTACAGGGTCAGGCTCGAGTGCCCGCAGGAGAGGACGAACCGATCGCGGCCGATCCACTGCGTGTCGGACGGGTCGTGGCGCATCGACCGCTGAAAGAGGGTGTAGGCCAGTGGCGCCAGGCTCATGGCGGTGCCGGGGTGCCCGTTGCCGACCTTCTGCACCGCGTCCGCCGCCAGGACACGAGCGGTGTCGACGGCACGGGTGTCGAGATCGGACCAGTCGTCGGGGTGATGCGCCCGAGTGAGGACGGAAACGTCGTCTGTGATCGACACGAGCGGAATCTCCTGACGGGGGTGGATGGAGCCGAGCGGGCGTGCTCGCCTGACACCCTAGTTCCGTCGGGCCGCTCGGTGCGACCCACCTCCGCCACGGGTCGCGGATGCGAGTTCGGAGCGGGTGCGGTCGGCGTCTACCATGGTCTGTAGTAGTCCGGCCGGTCCCTAGTGGATCCGTCGGAGCAGCCCGACGGCCGCGTCACGGCCCGACCGAGATGAACGTAGGGAGAGCCGCGTGCGGATGGGGCAGAGGCCCGGCGGACACGGGGTCACCGAGACACCGAGATCGCCGCAGGACGGCGGAGCGCCCGTCCTCATTCGCGTTCGCAACACCGTTCTGGCCTACCTCGCACTGACCAAGCCGCGGGTCATCGAACTCCTGCTTGTCGCAACGATCCCGACGATGCTGCTCGCCGATCGGGGGCGCGTCGATCTCGCTCTCGTGTTGGCCACATTGTTCGGCGGGTGGATGGGAGCCGCGAGCGCCAACACCCTCAACTGTGTCGCCGATGCCGATATCGACAAGCTGATGAAGCGCACCGAGCGGCGGCCACTGGCGCGCTCGGCGGTGCCCACTTCGCATGCCTTCGTCTTCGGTACCGCACTGGGCCTGGCGTCGTTCCTGTGGCTGTGGTGGTCGACCAACCTGCTGGCCGGCGTCCTCGTCGTCGGGACGATCCTGTTCTACGTCTTCGTCTACACCCTGGGTCTCAAGCGTCGTACGTCGCAGAACGTGGTGTGGGGTGGTGCGGCGGGATGTATGCCCGTCCTGGTCGGCTGGGCGGCCGTCACCGGAACCATCGGATGGCAGGCCATCGTGCTGTTCCTGGTCATCTTCTTCTGGACTCCGCCGCACACCTGGGCCCTGGCCATGCGCTACAAGGACGACTACGCGGCCGCCGGTGTGCCGATGCTGCCGGTGGTGGCCACCGAGCGAACCGTCACCAAGCAGATCGTGATCTACACCTGGCTCACCGTTGCCTCGACGTTCGCCCTCGTGCCGGCTGCCGGCGCGGTGTACGCGGCGGTGACGCTCGTGGCCGGCGCGTGGTTCCTGCTGATGGCGCACCAGCTCCATGCCGGTGTTCGTCGCGGCGAGTCGGTACGCCCCCTGCGGTTGTTCCTGCAGTCCAACAACTACCTGGCCGTGGTGTTCCTCGGCTTGGCCGTGGACTCTGTCCTCGGCCTACCCACCATCAGCTCCTTCCTCGGCTGAGACCTCACGGCAGGAGCACGATCGAACCAGTGGTTCGCCGTTCCTCGAGGTCGGTGTGGGCACGCGCGGCGGAGTCCAGCGGGTAGGTGGCACCCACGGTCAGTTCGATCGAACCCGACGCGAGAGCGCCGAGCACTTCCTCGCCGCGCCAGGTCAACTCCTCCCGATCGCGCGTGTAGTGGGCCAGCGACGGCCTGGTGACCACCAGGGATCCGAGCCCGTTCAGTCGTTGGAGATCGAACGGAGGGACCGGCCCGCTGGCCGCCCCGAACACCGCGAGTGTTCCCCGTACGCGCAGCGATGCCAGGCCGGCCTCGAACGTGGAGGCGCCGACCCCGTCGAACACCGCGTGTACACCCTCGCCGCCGGTGAGGTCCTTCGCCACCCCGGCGATGTCGTCGTCGTAGCGCAGAACATGATCGGCGCCCGCGCGGCGGGCAAGGTCGGCCTTCTCGTCGGTGGAGACGGTGGTGATCACCGTGGCCCCTTTCGCCTTGGCCATCTGGATCAGCAGCAGCCCCACCCCGCCCGCGCCCGCGTGCGCGAGAACGGTCTGCCCGGGTTGGACGGGGAAGGTCGAGTTGATCAGATAGTGCGCCGTCATCCCCTGCAGGAGCGCCGACGCCGCCACCGGCATGGCGAGGTCGGCGGGCACGGGTAGGGCGGATGCTGCGGGGACCACGGCGAGTTCGGCGTAGCTGCCCCGTACCGAGCACCAGGCGACCGTCTCGCCCACCGAGAACTCACTCACACCCGCACCGACCGCGACGACCCTGCCGGCGCCCTCCTCACCTGCGACGTAGGGGAGCTCGCGCGGGTACATCCCCGATCTGAAGTAGGTGTCGATGAAGTTCACCCCCGCGGCGGCCACCTCGACCAGCAGTTCTCCCGGCCCGGGTACAGGGTCGTGCACCTCGGTGTAGTTGAGGACGTCGGGACCACCGGTGCGCTCGACCATCACGGCATGCATGGATCCGTTCTACACCCGACTATCCTTCACACTCATGACGAGCATGAGCGCGGATACGGCCGGCGCACCCTCTCCAACAGCCCCCTCGGCCACGGTTTCGGCAATCGAGTCGTTCATCGCTGCCCACGGCGGATCAGCTCGGGTGGTGGCACAGCCAGTGGGCCGTGCAGGTGTTCGACTGACGCTGGTCGGCGCCGATGGCGTGCTCGGTGACCGCATGGTTGCCGACCTGGCCACCGCAGACGCGGTGATCGCCGCCGTGGCGAACCTGGAGCGGGCCGAATGGGATCTCGAGTTGACCTCGACGGTGACCCCGCGCACCGGTCACTGGGCGAAGATGGCGGGATGGGTCGCGCGATCGACGCGGTTCCCTGCTGCGCGCAACGAGCGGTAATCGGCGACGCCGCTACTCACCGGACCGCGGCCGGCGCATTCTGGGCCCCGTCATCGTCGACGGCCACCGGAACGGTCTCCACCCGCTCGCGGTCACGCGTGGCCGTCCACAGAGCGGCGGTGGCGGCGACGCACGCCGCGGCACCGGCGACGTGCACGGCGACCAGTACTTCGGGCACACCGGTGAAGTACTGCACGACACCCACCAGTGACTGCGCTGCCACGAGCGCGAGCAGAACGCCCAACTGCTTCTTCACTCGAGCCGGTGCACCGACCGCATAGAGGCCGAACGCCAAGCCCACCAGCAGCGCGCCGTAGCCCACCAACAGCTGCGAGTGCGCATGCACGAGTGTGACGATCTCGATCTCGAGACGTGGGACGGGCTTGTCGATACTGGCGTCCCCGGCGTGTGGACCTGCCCCGGTGACCATCGTTCCCGCCACCAACACGCCGGACAGAGCGACCGCGCTCAGAGCGGTGAGCGCGCGCAGGGGGGCGGGCACCGCGGCGATCTCGGTGCCGTCGTCGGGCCGACCGACCTTGACGTAGAGGATCGTGGCCAGCCAGACCATCAGCATGGACACCAGCAGATGCAGCGCGACCGTCCACCAGAGCAGACCTGTGAGCACGGTGATTCCGCCGATGACCGCCTGCAGGACCGTGCCGCCCGGCATCATCCACGCATACGCCAGGACCTCCCGACGGCGGCGTGCGCGGGTGACGGCAATAACCACCGCTGCAGCGGTGAGCACCACGAGGAACGTGAGCATGCGGTTGCCGAATTCGACAGCCTGATGCACGAAGGGAACCTCGGAGACGCCGATCGGCGTGAAGCTGCCGGGGAAACACTGCGGCCAGGTGGGGCAGCCGAGACCGGAGGCGGTCACGCGCACGATCGCTCCGGTCACCGAGATCCCTGCCTGGGTGAGCACAACCAGGAGCGCGATCACGCGTTGTGTCCGAACGCTGGGCAGCGGAACGAGATCTACGACGCGGAGGAATTGTCGATACAGCACGGCTTCGATCGTAGTTCGCAATCGTCGTCCACCCACGCGGCCCTGGTCACACGCCCTCAGAGCGAGTGCCGTGGGGCTGATCGGGGCGGGGGGTTGATCGGGCCGGGATCAGACGAACGTGAACCGGCGTGTGGCCAGCCATCCACTGAGCGCCGCCCATCCCAGCAGTACCAGTACGCCGAACACGTCGAAAGAACCTGCCAGGGCCTGCTCGAGCGCTTCGGCCAGCGCACCGGACGGAACCAGACGCACGACGGTATGAACTGCCGTCGGCAGGGTGTCCGTGGCGAAGATCGCACTGGCCACACCGACCATCACGAACCAGGCGATGTTGGCCACGGCCAGCACGATCTCCGCTCGCAGTGTTCCGCCCAGCAACAGACCCATGGCTGCGAAGGTGAGCGTTCCGAGTGCGATCATGACGGCGCCGATGGCCAAACCGCTGATGCTCGGACGCCAACCCAGGGCGGCGCCGATGGCGCCGAGAACGGTGGCCTGCAGCGTCACCACGATCACCACCGCCGCGGACTTGCCGGCGATGATTCCCCAGGTCGGCAGGGCTGTCGCCCCGATGCGCTTGAGCGCCCCGTAGCGACGGTCGAAACCCACTGCGATGGCTTGGCCGGTGAAGGCGGTGGACATCACGGCCACGGTCATCACCGCCGGGACCACGGAGTCGACGCGCTGAGCACCGAGGTCACCGAACGGCAGCAGCGACAGTCCGATCAGCAGGGTGATCGGAATGAGCATCGTGAGCAGAAGTTGCTCGCCGTTGCGCAGGAGCAGAATCAGCTCCATACGCGTCTGAGCGAGAAGCATCGTGCCGGGCCGCGCCGCACGCGGGTCGGGCGTGAACGTCCCGGGCGCGAATCTGTTCGTCGCGCTAGACCGCTCGGTGTTCACTCGGTCGGAGTCGAAGGTCATCCGCGCAGATCCCGTCCCGTCAATTCGAGGAAGACGTCCTCGAGGCTTCGCTGCTCGACGCGCAGGTCGGTCGCCAGCACGTTCATCCGGGCGCACCACGAGGTCACCGTGGCCAAGACCTGCGGATCTATGGTGCCCTCCACGAGGTACGTGCCCGGCGAGGTCTCGACGGGGTCGAAACCTTCCGGGAGTGCCGTCTGCAGCAGTTCCAGGTCCAGCCCCGCGGGGGCGGAGAAGCGCAGCTGACCCTCAGCACCCTGACGAGTGATCTCGGTGGGTGTGCCGGCGGCAACCACGCGACCGTGGTCCACGATCACCAGGTCGTCGGCGAGTTGTTCGGCCTCGTCCATCAGGTGAGTGGTCAACAACACACTGACCCCGTCCCGGCGCAGTGCATCGATCAGTTCCCACACGAGCAGGCGCGCCTGCGCGTCCAAGCCCGCAGTCGGCTCGTCGAGGAACACCAACTCGGGCCGGCCCACCAGTGCACATGCCAGGGACAGGCGTTGCTGCTGCCCGCCGGACAGACGCCGGTAGGGGGTGCGGTCCGACCCCGTCAGTCCCAACCGCGACAGCAGCCACTCGGGATCGAGCGGGTTGGCGGAGTACGACGCGACGAGGCGAAGCATCTCCCCGGCTCGTGACCCCGGGTACGCGCCGCCGCCCTGCAGCATGACGCCCACGCGCGGCTTGAGCAGGTGCGACTGTGTGGCGGGGTCGAGGCCGAGGACGCGGACGGTCCCCTCGTCGGCCTCGACGAACCCTTCGCACATCTCGACGGTGGTGGTCTTGCCCGCGCCGTTGGGCCCCAGTAGTGCCAGCACGCGACCTCGTTCCAGCGTGAGGTCGAGGCCGTCGACGGCCACTGCGGAGCCGAAGCGCTTGGCGACCCCGCGAAGCGACACGGCCGGAGCGGCGTCGGTTCTCTCACGCAGTGTGGTCACGTACTCAAGCGTAGGCGCGTCCTGGCCGGGTCGATTCTGCGGCCCTACTCGCCCCGGTTACGGGGAGCCGGTGCCGGGCGAGAAACAGGACGATCAACAGGGCGACGACTGCGGCGACGTAGGCCTGCACGATGACGAAGGGCTGGTACTCGCTGCCGTTCGGCATCAGGATCACGCTCACCAGTGCCGAGAACGCGATCACCGGTCGGCGGAACGACGGCCGCGTTGCCCACGCGGCGAGGGGCGTGACGGCCCACAGCAGGTACCAGGGCTGAACCACCGGGAACAGCAGCACGAGCGCTCCCAGTGAGACGCCGAGTGCGCCGATGGGATGCAGGCGCCCGCGCAGGACCGCAATCAGCATCCTCAGGGCGATGAGTCCGGCGATCAAGGACGCGATCGGTCGGGTCAGGGACAGCACGGCCGTGGTGTGGTCGCCGATACCCAGGAGCACCCCGGCACGACCCGTGGCGAGACCGAGCAGGGTGGGTAACGACATCCAGCTCCGCACGGCGTTGGCGGTGCCGAGGGTGTTGACCCAGCCGAATCCGAGTCCGCTCGCAGCGCTGACGGCGACGATCACCGTAATCGCGATGCCGGCCAGCAGGGCGGCAGATGCCAGCACGGCACGCATCGTCGCGCCCCACCGACGGGCAAGGGCCATGCCCACGAAACCCAGCGCCAGCAGCGATGGGATCTTCACCGTGGACGACAGTGCCACCAGGGCCAGTCCGGCGAGCAGCAGTGCCGCCGTCCGACCTCGGATCGGTTCGTCGGATTCGATCGCTCGCAGTGCGATCTCCAGACCGGCCAGCATCAGGCCGAGCATCAGGGCCTCGTTGTGGATTCCCGCCACCAGGTGGAAGAGCACCAGGGGATTGGCCGCACCGAGCCACAGGGCGGCGACGCTCGAGACCCCGCATCGCGACGCCAGCCGGGGCAGGGCCCAGACGATGAGTGCGACCCCGGCCAGCGCGACAGCTCGGTGCAGGAAGATCCCGAAGACGATGTTCTCACCGGTGATCGCGGTGATGCCACGGCCGATCCACAGGAAGAGCGGACCATATGGTGCTGGGGTGTCGCGCCAGATGTTCGGAACGGTGCGCGAGAGCACGTTGTCGAGACCGAGCGCCTGCCCCGGGCCGATGGCGTAGGGGTCGAGACCGCGGGCGGTGATCTCGCTCTGCGCGAGATAGGAGTACACGTCCTTGCTGAACATCGGCGGCGCCACCACCAGCGGCAGGATCCACACGGCCAGCGTTCGATCGAGCTGGGAGCGGCTGATCCGGCGAGGTGAGACCTCGACGCGGGTGGACCCGATCGCGAACCGCCCGAGCATCAGCCATGCCAGCACCACGATGAGAATGCCGAGCACGGTCACCGTCAACGCCGTCGTCGGCATGCGAGCGAACAGGCCCAGTACGCGTACCCCCTGTACCGGATTCTGGAGCACCGGTTGCGCCCCGGCGCCGAGCGCACCCAGTGCCATGAGAACCGAACCCGTCGCCCCGAACAGTCGCACGGCGCGCAGCATGCGGAGTTCGTCGCGGTCGAGCCCCGGTCGGTCCGGCTCGACGGTGTGCAATTCGGCCACGCCGGTGTGACCCGGGGCCGGGTCGAGACCGAGGACGCGACGGACGATCTCGACGGCACCGCCCCTGGTGCGCGAGATCGTCGGCGGCAACTTCACGAGGGGGAGCCTAGCCCCGCTGCGCCACAGTGCGGCGCACTCGATCGTCACTGCGCGGCGCACTCCAAGACCACTGTCCGAGTGTGGCGCGGAGCACCTGTGTGGAACTGTGGGAGCAATTCCGTCACACTGGTGTTGTGAAAACCTCTACGAACGGCTCCGGCGGTGCAACCGCACAGTCGATCGCCGGGGCACAGTCGGTGGAGGTGACCACCTCGGAGCGGCGTACTCGCGCGTCGATCGTGTCGTTGCTCGTCGAGGACGGTCCGATCAGCGCCACCGCGGTCGCCGCACGGCTGGGCCTGAGTGCCGCGGGCGTTCGCCGTCATCTCGAAGCTCTCATCGAATCCGGCGAGGCTCGCATCACCACGGCGGGCGGGCGTGCGACGCGTGGTCGTGGCCGTCCGGCCAAGTTGTTCGCCATCACCTCCGCCGGTCGCGCGCGGCTCGGGCACTCGTACGACGACCTGGCAGGCGCGGCCATGCGACATCTTCGTGAGATCGGTGGTGACGACGCGATCGACAGCTTTGCGCGCCGGCGCATCGAATCGATCGTGGCCGACGTGTCGCCAGTCGTCTCTGCCGAGGCACCGGGATCGGGTGTCGAGGCCACCGCTGGTGACGTCGAGGCCACCGCGGAGGCCATCGCCGCCGCTCTCACCGAGGCCGGGTTCGCCGCATCGGTTCGCTCGGTACCCTCCGGCGTGCAGATCTGCCAGCATCATTGCCCGGTCTCGCATGTGGCCGCCGAGTTCCCCGAACTCTGCGTCGCCGAGCGGGAGGTCTTCGCCGAGCTTCTCGGCACCCATGTCCAGCGGCTCGCCACCATCGTCAACGGCGACCACGCGTGCACCACGCACGTTCCTGTCCCAACCTCGGCGTCACCCGGCGTCGACAGCTCCACCGACCGGCGCCGCTCCTCGCGGCGACTCTCCCAGACCCCCCTCCGGAAGGAGCTCGCATGACCATCACACCCGACCAGGTCAGCCCCGCCCAGCCGCTCACCCAGGACGAGACAATCGCCTCACTGGGGACGTACGGATATGGGTGGTCCGACTCCGACGTCGCGGGCGCCAGCGCCAAGCGAGGCCTGTCCGAGGCAGTGGTGCGTGACATCTCCGCGAAGAAGAGCGAGCCCGAATGGATGCTCGAGGCACGACTGCGTGCGTTGCGGACCTTCGATCGCAAGCCCATGCCGAACTGGGGTTCGGATCTCGACGGCATCGACTTCGACAACATCAAGTACTTCGTCCGGTCGAGCGAGAAGCAGGCCGCCACCTGGGACGACCTGCCTGCGGACATCAAGAACACCTACGACCGCCTCGGCATCCCCGAGGCCGAGAAGCAGCGCCTGGTCTCCGGTGTCGCCGCCCAGTACGAGTCGGAGGTCGTCTACCACTCCATTCGCGAGGACCTGGAGCAGCAGGGCGTGATCTTCCTCGACACCGACACGGGCCTGAAGGAGCACCCGGAGCTCTTCCAGGAGTACTTCGGCTCGGTGATCCCGGCCGGTGACAACAAGTTCTCGGCACTGAACACCGCGGTGTGGTCGGGCGGATCGTTCATCTACGTGCCGCCGGGTGTGCACGTGGACATCCCGTTGCAGGCCTACTTCCGCATCAACACCGAGAACATGGGCCAGTTCGAGCGGACGCTGATCATCGTCGACGAGGGTGCCTACGTGCACTACGTCGAGGGGTGCACCGCGCCGATCTACAAGTCGGACTCCCTGCATTCGGCCGTGGTGGAGATCATCGTCAAGAAGGGCGGCCGCTGCCGCTACACCACCATTCAGAACTGGTCGAACAACGTCTACAACCTGGTGACCAAGCGTGCCAAGGCCGAAGCCGGCGCAACCATGGAGTGGATCGACGGCAACATCGGGTCCAAGGTCACCATGAAGTACCCGGCCGTGTGGATGACCGGCGAACATGCCAAGGGCGAGGTGCTGTCGGTGGCGTTCGCCGGTCCCGATCAGCACCAGGACACCGGGTCGAAGATGCTGCATCTGGCACCGAACACCTCCTCGAACATCGTCAGCAAGTCCGTTGCTCGTGGCGGTGGACGCACGTCGTACCGAGGTCTGATCCAGATCAACAAGGGAGCCCACGGGTCGCGGTCGACCGTCAAGTGCGATGCGCTGCTCGTCGATCAGGTCAGCCGAAGCGACACCTACCCGTACGTGGACATTCGTGAGGACGACGTCACGATGGGCCACGAGGCCACTGTCTCGAAGGTCAGTGACGATCAGCTGTTCTACCTGATGAGCCGCGGAATGACCGAGGACGAGGCCATGGCGATGGTGGTGCGCGGGTTCGTCGAGCCGATCGCCAAGGAGCTACCCATGGAGTACGCGCTCGAGCTCAACCGTCTGATCGAGCTCCAGATGGAAGGGTCGGTGGGCTGACCGGATGAGCACCGACAGCAACAGCGGTGTCACGGGCGCGGTGATCGGCGAGAACTCCGGGGCCATCGTCGCCAACAAGGGCACCCAGTTCACCTCGTACGACGTCGACGCCTTCGAGGTCCCGTCGGGACGCGACGAGATCTGGCGATTCACGCCGCTGCGTCGACTTCGCGGACTCCACGACGGCTCCGCGACAGCCGATGGTTCGGCCACCGTCACGGTGTCCCCCCACGCCGGGGTGACCGTGGAGACGGTCGGACGCGACGACGCTCGACTGGGACGCGCGGGCGTCCCTGGCGACCGCATCGCCGCTCAGGCCTACAGCGCCTTCACCGAGGCGACGGTTGTCACCGTGGCATCGGACACCGTGATCGACGAGCCGGTCACGGTCACGGTCGACGGTCCGGGCGAAGGCCGAGTGTCCTTCGGCCACATACGCATTCGTGTGGAGAAGTTCGCCCGGGTGGCACTCGTGCTCGAGCAGCGGGGGAGCGGGACGCATGCGGAGAACATCGAGTTCGATCTCGCAGACGGCGCACATCTGACCGTCGTGGCGCTCCAGGAATGGGCCGACGACGCAGTACACGTCGCGGCCCACCAGATCCTGGTGGGCCGCGACGCCACACTGCGCTACTTCTCGGTGAGCCTGGGCGGCGACCTGGTGCGTCTGAGCCCGGTCGTCCGATACGCCGGGCCCGGAGGCGACGCAGAGCTACTCGGTCTCTACTTCGCCGACGACGGCCAGCACCTCGAGCAGCGGCTGCTGGTCGATCACTCCGCACCGCACTGCCGCTCGAACGTCGTATACAAGGGTGCGCTGCAGGGCGACCCGTCCTCCGATCGGCCCGACACCCGCACCGTGTGGATCGGCGATGTTGTCATCAGGGCAACCGCCGAAGCCACCGACACCTTCGAGTTGAACCGCAATCTGATCCTCACCGACGGCGCTCGCGCCGATTCGGTCCCCAACCTCGAGATCGAGACCGGCGAGATCGTCGGTGCCGGCCACGCCAGTGCCACGGGCCGTTTCGACGACGAGCAGCTGTTCTACCTGCGCGCCCGCGGTATCCCCGAGGACGCCGCTCGGCGTCTGGTGGTGCGCGGGTTCTTCCACGAGATCATCCAGAAGATTCCGGTCGAGAGCGTGCGCGAGCGCCTCGAGATCGCGATCGAAGCCGAACTCGCCATCACCGGCGTCTGACACCTGAGAAGGAATCACCATGTCCACCTTGGAAATTCGCGACCTCCACGTCGCGGTCAGCAACGCCGAGGCTCCCGACGAGAGCATCGAGATACTCACCGGAGTCGATCTGACGGTCGCGTCGGGTCAGACCCACGCGATCATGGGTCCCAACGGGTCCGGTAAGTCGACTCTGTCGTACGCGATCGCCGGTCATCCCAAGTACACCGTTACCTCCGGGTCGATCACGCTCGACGGCGAGAACGTGCTCGAGATGAGCGTGGACGAGCGCGCCCGGGCCGGGCTGTTCCTCGCGATGCAGTACCCGGTGGAGGTTCCCGGTGTGTCGATGTCGAACTTCCTGCGGACCGCGGCCACTGCCGTGCGCGGCGAGGCGCCCAAGCTGCGGCACTGGGTCAAGGAGGTCCGCGAGTCGATGGCCGAACTCGACATCAAGTCCGAATTCGCCGATCGCAGCGTCAACGAGGGATTCTCGGGCGGCGAGAAGAAGCGCCACGAGATTCTCCAGCTGGGCCTGCTTCGGCCGAAGATCGCGATTCTCGACGAGACCGACTCCGGTCTGGACGTCGACGCGCTGCGCGTGGTGTCCGAGGGTGTCAACCGGTACCGCGAGCGTGGGTGGGACGGCCCGAACGGGGAAAGCGTGCCTGGTGGGGTTCTGCTGATCACGCACTACACGCGAATTCTGCGCTACATCACCCCCGAGTTCGTGCACGTCTTCGCAGGCGGGCGAATCGTCGAGTCCGGTGGGCCCGAGCTCGCCGAGGAACTCGAGGCCAACGGTTACGAGCGTTTCACCAAGGCGGCCACGACCGCATGACGGTGACGAGCACGCACGCTCCGGCCCGTTTCGACGTCGAACGGATACGGGCGGACTACCCAATTCTGGGACGGACCGTTCGCGAGCAGAAGCCGCTGGTCTACCTTGATTCCGGCGCCACCTCGCAGCGACCGGTGCAGGTTCTCGACGCCGAACGCCGGTTCCTCGTTACGTCCAACGCGGCGGTGCACCGCGGCGCGCATCAGTTGGCCGAGGAGGCCACCGACGCCTATGAGCACGCCCGCGCCGCGATCGCCCGGTTCGTGGGCGCGGCCCCGGACGAGGTCGTGTTCACCAAGAACGCCACCGAAGCCCTGAACCTGGTGACGTTCGCCCTCGCCGACAACAGGTTCGACCGGGCGCTCGGGCCGGGCGACGAGATCGTGATCACCGAGCTCGAACACCACGCGAACCTGGTGCCCTGGCAGGAACTCGCGCGGCGTACCGGCGCAGTCCTGCGGTGGTATTCGGTCACCGAGGACGGTCGAATCGACCTCGACTCGCTGGAGCTGACCGAGCGCGTGAAGGTCGTGTCCTTCACGCACCAGTCCAACGTCACCGGCGCGATCTCACCGGTGTCGGAATTGGTTCGCCGCGCTCGCGACGTCGGCGCACTCGTCGTTCTCGACGCATGCCAGTCGGTCCCGCACATGCCCGTCGACCTCACGGCCCTCGACGTCGACTACGCCGCCTTCTCCGGCCACAAGATGCTCGGCCCGTCGGGTGTCGGAGTGCTCTACGGCCGCCGACAGATCCTTCACGCGATGCCGCCGGTGATCACCGGCGGTTCGATGATCGAGACCGTCACCATGGAGGTCAGCACCTACGCCGAGCCCCCGCAGCGCTTCGAGGCCGGCGTCCCGATGACCTCACAGGTGGTCGGGCTCGGTGCTGCCGTCGAGTACCTCGAGGCCCTGGGCATGGACGCCGTCGCCGAGCACGAGCACGCTCTGACGGTCGCTGCTCTGGACTCCCTCACCGAGATCGACGGTCTGCGCATCATCGGTCCCACCACTGCGGAGGCCCGTGGAGCGACCGTCGCCTTCGTGGTCGAGGGGATCCATGCCCACGACCTGGGGCAGGTTCTCGACGACGACGGCGTCGCAATCCGCGTCGGCCACCACTGCGCCTGGCCGCTGCACCGCCGTTTCGATGTCGCCGCGACCGCTCGTGCGTCCTTCGCGCTCTACAACACCGTCGAGGAGGTGGGGGTGCTGGCCGAGTCGATCCGCCGCGCGCAGCGCTTCTTCGGCGAGAGAACGAGCATCTGACATGCGTATGGAGCAGATGTATCAGGATGTGATCCTCGACCACTACAAGCATCCGCACGGCCGAGGTCTGCGCGAGCCGTTCGGCGCCGAGGTGCACCACGTCAACCCCACCTGCGGCGACGAGGTCACTCTTCGCGTCGCCGTTGTCGGCGACAGGGTCGCCGACGTCTCCTACGACGGTCAGGGCTGTTCGATCAGTCAGGCGGCGACGTCGGTGCTCACCGATCAGGTCGTGGGCCGATCGGTCACCGACGCCCTGACCGTGGTCGATTCCTTCTCCTCGATGATCTCCAGCCGGGGGACCGTCGAGGGCGACGAGGAGGTGATCGGCGACGGCATCGCCTTCGCCGGCGTCTCGAGGTACCCGGCCCGCGTGAAGTGCGCCCTGCTCGGCTGGATGGCCTTCAAGGACGCCCTTCTGCGCACCCTCGACACCCCGACGGCCACCGATGAACCTGCAGCCCGCAGCCGTGAGGAGCTCTCATGACAGACACCCCCACCGACACCGACGCTCAGGACTCCGTGATCGCGGACCTCGAGGAGGCCATGCGCGACGTGGTCGACCCGGAGTTGGGTATCAACGTCGTCGACCTGGGTCTGGTGTACGACATCAAGATCGACGACGAGGCCGTCGTCACCATCGACATGACGCTCACCTCGGCGGCGTGCCCGCTCACCGATGTCATCGAGGACCAGTCACGCACTGCCGTCGTGGGTAGCGGCCTGGCCAACGAGCTGCGCATCAACTGGGTCTGGATGCCACCGTGGGGGCCGGACAAGATCACCGACGACGGGCGTGAGCAGCTTCGCGCCCTCGGCTTCACGATCTGACGACGGCGCTGCGCGCCGCGCGGTGCACGAATCCGGATGTTTCGCACCCGTCGGCACGGGGAATGACAGTTCGGTGACGAACATTGTGCGGTCCACGGCGGACGAGAGTGCACCACAGACGATCGGACGTATCGTTCTGGGTGGCTTCATGACCTTCGCGGGCATCACCCATCTGACCGTGGCGCGGGAGGAGTTCCGCGCGCAGGTACCGAAGTTCGTCCCCGTCTCCACCGACGTCGTGGTGCTGGCCTCCGGCGCGGTGGAGATCGCGCTCGGTACGTCGATGATCGTCCTGAAGAGCCGCCGTGCTGCGGTGGGCCTGGTGCTGGCCGCGTTCTTCGTGATCATCTTTCCCGGGAACATCGCCCAGTACGTGCACAAACGCGACGCCTTCGGGCTGACCACCGACCGTGCGCGCCTCGTGCGCCTGTTCTTTCAGCCGGTCCTGGTGGCGTGGGCCCTGTGGTCGACCGGAGCGTGGAAGGCCCTCGCGTCGCGCTGACGGGCGATCGGGTGCCGCGCAGACCGGCTACCCGGTCTCGCGTTCCGTCGCTGCTGCAGCAGACTTTCCCGCCGCTTCCACACTGCGCTGAAGAGCTGCGATGAGATCGACAACCTCGGCATCGTCGCCGGTGGAGTTGGTCGACGGGGCGGGGATCACCTTCTCGCCACCGTTGGCGATCGCATCGTCGAGGACCTTGCGAAGTTCGATCTGATAGTCGTCGGTGAACTCGCCCGGGTCGAAGTCGGTTGCCATGCTCTCGACCAGCATCGACGCCATCGCCAGTTCCGCTGGTTTGGGGTCGGGGACCTCCGCGAGTGCGGGGAACTCGGCGGTACGAACCTCGTCGGGCCACAGCAGGGTCTGCACCACCAGCACGTCGCCACGCACGCGCAGGGCCGCCAGCCGGGTCTTCTGGCGCAGCGTGAAATGCACCAGCGCTGTGCGATCGGTGGCCTCGAGGGTCCTGCGGAGAAGCACGTACGCCTTCGGTGACGCCGAGTCGGGTTCGAGGTAGTAACTCTTGTCGTAGAGGATCGGGTCGATCTGCTCCGTGGGAACGAACTCGAGTACAGGTATCTCGTGCTTCTCCGCGGCCGGGAGCGAGGCGAAGTCGCTGTCGGTGAGGATCACGCGATCGCCGTCGGGACTGAGGTACGCCTTGTCGATGTCGGCGAACTGCACGGTCTCACCGCACTCGGAGCACCGCCGGTCGTACTTGATCCGCCCGCCGTCCTTCGCGTGGACCTGATTGAACTTGATGTCGTGGTCCTCGGTCGCGGTGTACACCTTGACGGGCACGTTCACCAGCCCGAAGGCGATGGATCCTTTCCACAGTGATCGCATGGGCTCAATCTAGCCCGACCCGTTCTGCTGCGGACCCGTCACGATCGCCTTCATCAGTGCCAGACGCTCGCCGGTGTCCATCACCGCGAACATGTGAAGCATCGCCTTGGACACCCCGGCCAGGTCGTCGTCTCCGGACAGGTAGGCCCGCTGGTCGGCGACGTCGAGGGTGAAGAAGGTGTCGAAGAAGTCCAGCAACCGTGCGTGGGGCATGCCCAGTAGAGCCCGCGAACCTATCGAGCGAAGCGACGACACCAACGTTCCCGACGGCCGGCCACTCGGTCGATTCCCGGCCAGGAGTGCGTCCGACATCGAGTCGGCCGCAGCGAGGGAAGCGGCCACGCTGTATCCGGTCGCGGGGTGCATCGAGCCCCCGCGCGCCCCGAAGCCGATCGCTGCGCTGTCGGCATCGCCCGTCGGTGGGCGGACCGCGAACCTCACCCTCTCCACGGCTGCGTCGTCCGGGACGACGACGCCGCGGCTGTCCAGACGAACGCGCAGGCGCCGCTCCAACTCCGCGAAGGCCAGCGGCGGGTCACCGATCAGACAGGTCTCCTCGAGCAGTACTCGCCCGTCGGCGAGCGGCATCGCGTAGAGAAAGCTCGGCAGCACCGGGGTCGCCGCGCCGATCATGTCGGTGCCGTTGTCGAGTGCCCAGTCCATGAACCACGCGCACCGCCCATCGAGCGCCGCCTCTGCGACGGCGTCGGGAACGATCAACCCGAATGCGGTCTGCTGGGGGATACCGGGGCGTGCCGGGACACCACGGGCGTCCACGACGTGCGCCGCGCGCAGGAGCGTGCCGTCGTCGAGGGTGACCTCCTCACCGCTCAACGCCCGCGCGGTTCCGCGCAGCACTCGCGCCTCGCCGACGTCGAGAGCGCGCTGCAGACCGGCGGTATCGAGGATCGTGTACTCCCGATCGATCCGGTGATCTCGTCGTGCGCGGGCGCTCGGTGCCGCCACGGTCGTGGCGTACACCGATCGCGAGAGCCAGGCCGGGAGTTCGTCGGTCCAGGCACCGTAGGTGGGCGTCCAGGTCCTCGCGGGGTGTGGATCGACGACGATGACACGCGCGCCGCGAACCAACAGTCGGTGCGCCAGCGCCCGACCTGCCGGCCCTGCGCCGACGACGATGACATCGGCGACAGCGTGGACGTCCGGCATGCAGCCGACGCTACAGCCCGCCGGTGGCCAACAATCCGCCGTCGATCCTGATCGTTTCCCCGGTGAGCCACGATGCCTCGTCGGAGACGAGGAACCCGACGAGCGAGGCGACGTCCGCCGGTTCGCCGACCCGTCCGAGCGGGTAACTCCGCGCGGTCGCCTCCTCGCCCTGAGCGACGAGCGCTTCGGCGAACTTGGTCTTGACCACACCGGGCGCGACCGCATTGACGCGAATCTTCGGCCCGAGTTGCCAGGCGAGTTCTTCGGTGAGCCTGATCATGGCGGCCTTGGAAGCCCCGTACGCAGCGATCACACCGGTCGATCGCAGACCCGCGACGCTGGCGACGTTGACCACACTGCCGCCGTGCTCGCCCATCCATGCATGGAAGGCGAGTTGGACATATCCGAGCGCGGCCACGACGTTGACCTCGAAAATCTTGCTCACGGCACCGAGGTCGGCCTCCATGAGCGCGCCGTACACCGGGTTGATTCCGGTGTTGTTGATCAGGATGTCCAGCGAGCCCAACTCGTCGATCGTGCGTGCGACGACATCTGCACGCGCGGCGGCGTCGGAGGTGTTCGCCGCGAGGGCGAGCACGCGGGCTCCCGCGACGGTCGCGCGCAGCTCGTCGGCTGCGGTCTCGAGAGGCTCCTGCTTGCGGGCGGTGAGCGTGACCGCGGCGCCTCTCCGTGCCAGTTCTGTCGCTATGGCGAGTCCGATTCCACGGCTGGCGCCCGTCACAAGGGCGGCGCGCCCCTCCAGATCACGTGTGGTCATGATCACGACGCTAGCCCACCGGGTTCGCGGTGTCGGTCCCGCCGTCTCGGGGGGCCTAGAATTGCGGGGATCGCCGCGGGAATCTCCGCGCCGATTCCACCACCGGTATCGCATGACACCGGTTCTCACGCGAGAACGGAAAGCCCACGACGTGATCACCGCGACCGACCTGGAGGTTCGTGCGGGCGTTCGCACCCTCCTCTCCGCCCCGGGCCCCGCGCTGCGTGTGCAGCCCGGTGACCGGATCGGGCTGGTCGGGCGCAACGGCGCCGGAAAGACCACCACGCTGCGCATACTCGCGGGCGAGGGTGAGCCGTACGCCGGGACCGTCACCCGCAGCAGCGAGCTCGGCTACCTGCCGCAGGACCCCAAGGAGGGCAACCTCGAGGTTCTCGCCAAGGACCGTGTGCTCTCCGCGCGTGGGCTGGACACCCTCCTTCGTGACATGGAGAAGCAGCAGGCGCTGATGGCCGAGGTGGTCGACGACGCCGCTCTCGATCGGGCAGTGCGGCGGTACGGGGAACTCGAGGACCGCTTCGCGTCTCTCGGCGGATACGTGGCGGAGAGTGAAGCCGCACGCATCAGCAACAGCCTCGGTCTACCGGATCGTGTGCTGACGCAGCCTCTGCGCCAGCTGTCGGGTGGTCAGCGCCGCCGCGTGGAACTGGCACGCATCCTGTTCGCGGCCTCGGATGGGAGCGGGGGTCGGTCCAACACCACCCTGCTCCTGGACGAACCGACCAACCATCTCGACGCGGACTCGATCACCTGGCTGCGCTCGTTCCTGCAGAACCACGAAGGCGGGCTCATCGTCATCAGCCACGACGTGGAGTTGCTCGCCGACGTCGTCAACCGCGTGTGGTTCCTCGATGCGGTGCGCGGCGAGGCCGACATCTACAACATGGGCTGGAAGAAGTACCTCGACGCTCGCGCGACGGACGAGCAGCGGCGGCGGCGAGAGCGCGCCAACGCCGAGAAGAAGGCCTCGGCGCTGCGCACACAGGCGGCCAAGCTCGGTGCCAAGGCCACCAAGGCCGTGGCGGCGCAGAACATGGCCAAACGTGCGGACAAGCTTCTGGCCGACCTCGATGCCGAACGCGTGTCCGACCGCGTGGCCCACATTCGTTTCCCCGAACCGGCACCCTGCGGCAAGACCCCTCTGATGGCCTCGAACCTGACCAAGATGTACGGCTCGCTCGAGATCTTCGCCGGAGTGGACCTGGCGATCGACCGTGGCAGTCGTGTGGTGGTACTCGGACTCAACGGCGCCGGGAAGACGACCCTGTTGCGGATCCTCGCCGGCACCGAGCAGTCCGATGCGGGGGAACTGGTTCCCGGCCACGGGTTGCGAATCGGCTACTTCGCGCAGGAACACGACACACTCGACGACATGGCCAGCGTGTGGGAGAACATTCGGCACGCCGCTCCGGACACCGGCGAGCAGGAGTTGCGCTCGCTGCTCGGTGCCTTCATGTTCACCGGCCCCCAGCTCGACCAGCCGGCGGGAACGCTCTCCGGAGGCGAGAAGACGCGTCTTGCCCTTGCCGGTTTGGTCTCGTCCGCCGCCAACGTCCTGCTGCTCGACGAGCCGACCAACAACCTCGATCCCATCTCCCGCGAGCAGGTCCTCGACGCGCTGCGCAGCTACAAGGGTGCGGTGGTCCTCGTCACGCACGACCCCGGAGCAGCCGAAGCCCTCTCGCCCGAGCGGGTGATCCTCCTGCCCGACGGCACCGAGGACCACTGGTCGGCCGACTACCTCGAGTTGATCACGTTGGCCTGAACGCCCATTGATCTACGTGCCGGTGAGCATCTAGCCTTTATCTAGTGATGCATATCACTTCTCGGGTTCGTTCCCGAGAGTGCGATGGAACCGGAGGACGCGATGACGGCCCGCGATCGAGCGCAGTCGGGGCTAGCGAAAGGGGTACGTGTCACCGGGACCGCACGCGAGAAACTTCAGAACGAACTCGGTGAGCGGTACTCCGCGGGCGAGAGCATCCGCTCGCTCGCCCGTGCCACCGGTCGCTCGTACGGGTTCGTACACAACCTCCTCGTAGCCTCCGAGGTGCCTCTTCGCGGCCGTGGAGGAGCCAATCGCCGTAAGGCATGATTGCGCGCATGTCCGAACCCGACTCCTCTGCGCACCCCGCGGACGGCCATGACACGATTCGGGTTCTCGGCGCGCGCGAGAACAACCTGCGCAACGTCGACGTGTGCATCCCCAAGCGGCGACTGACCGTCTTCACCGGAGTCTCCGGATCGGGCAAGAGTTCACTGGTCTTCGCGACGATCGCTGCCGAGTCCCAGCGAATGATCAACGAGACCTACAGCACGTTCGTGCAGGGCTTCATGCCGTCTCTTGCTCGGCCCGACGTGGACGTGCTCGATGGGCTGACGCCCGCGATCATCGTCGACCAGCAGCGGATGGGAGCAGACCCGCGTTCGACGGTAGGAACCGCGACCGATGCACACTCGCTGTTGCGCATCCTCTTCAGTCGCCTCGGTGTGCCGCACATCGGCTCGCCGCAGGCGTTCTCGTTCAACGTCGCGTCGGTGTCGGGCGCCGGTGCTCTGACCACCGAACGCGCCGGCCGTACCACCCGCGAGAAGCGCACCTTCACGATCACCGGTGGCATGTGCCCGCGGTGTGAGGGGCGTGGCGCGGTGAGCGACATCGATCCGGCAGCGCTGTACGACGCGTCGAAATCGTTGAACGACAACGCCATCACCATCCCCGGCTACTCCATGGACGGGTGGTACGGCCGCATCTTCCGGGGCACCGGATATTTCGATCCGGACAAGCCCCTCGGACGCTACAGCGCCAAGGAACTCGACAAGCTTCTGCACACCGAGCCCACCCGAATCAAGGTCGACGGCATCAATGTCACGTTCTCCGGGCTTGTCCCGTCGGTTCGAAAATCTTTCCTCGCCAAGGACGTCGACGCGATGCAGCCCCACATTCGGGCGTTCGTCGAGCGTGCGGTGACCTTCAGCGTGTGCCCCGACTGCGACGGCACACGGCTCACGGCCGGTGCTCGGTCCTCGAAGATCGCGGGAATCAGCATCGCCGACGCGTGCTCGATGCAGATCAGCGACCTCGCACGGTGGGTGGCAGGTCTCGACGAGCCGTCTGTCGGTCCGCTCCTGGGGAGCTTGCGTCACACGCTTGACTCTTTCGTCGACATCGGCCTCGGCTACCTTTCCCTCGATCGCCCTGCGGGCACCCTCTCCGGAGGAGAGGCGCAGCGCACCAAGATGATTCGCCATCTCGGATCCGCCCTCACCGACGTCACCTACGTCTTCGACGAACCGACCAGCGGACTCCATCCGCACGATGTCGCTCGGATGAACGACCTGCTGATCTCGTTGCGTGACAAGGGGAACACCGTTCTGGTTGTCGAGCACAAGCCGGAGATGATCGTGGTGGCCGACCATGTGATCGACCTCGGGCCGGGGGCGGGGCGCGAGGGCGGAACAGTCTGCTTCGAAGGATCCGTGGCCGACCTGCCCACCAGCGGCACAGTGACGGGCGATCACATCGGCTACCGGGCACAGCTCAAGGATGTGGTCCGCACCCCGACCGGCTCGGTACCCATCCGAGGGGCGTCGACCAACAACCTGCGCACGGTGGACGTCGACGTTCCGCTCGGGGTTCTCGTCGTCGTCACAGGTGTGGCCGGTTCGGGGAAGAGTTCGCTGATACACGGCGAACTGCGCGGTGACGACGTCATCACCGTCGATCAGAGTCCGATCAGGGGTTCACGACGGTCGAACCCGGCCACGTACACGGGGCTGCTCGAACCGATTCGGAAGGCGTTCGCGAAGGCGAACGGTGTCAAGCCGGCTCTGTTCAGCTCGAACTCCGAGGGCGCCTGCCCTGCCTGCAAGGGCATCGGAGTGATCTACACCGACCTGGCCGTGATGGCCGATGTCGCAACCCCGTGCGAGAACTGTGAGGGCCGACGGTTCCAACCGGAGGTGCTCGACTACCTGTTCGGCGGGGCGAGCATCGGTGACGTGCTCGAGATGCCCGCAGTGGAGGCCGCGGCGTTCTTCTCCGCCGGTGAGTCGAAAATCCCTGCGGCACAGAAGATTCTGGACCGACTCGTCGACGTGGGTTTGGGGTACGTCACCCTCGGACAGCCACTGAGCACACTGTCGGGAGGCGAACGCCAGCGCATCAAGCTCGCAACTCACCTCGGCGACACAGGATCGACGATCGTGCTCGACGAGCCCACCACGGGCCTGCACCTGGCCGATGTCGACAAGCTGCTGGCGCTGCTGGACCGACTGGTGGACGGTGGGCGTTCGGTGGTGGTCATCGAACACCATCAGGCGGTGATGGCGCACGCGGATTGGATCATCGACCTCGGGCCGGGCGCCGGCCACGATGGTGGTCAGGTGGTCTTCGAGGGCACGCCCGCTGAGATCGTGGCGCAGAGCCGGACACTGACCGGTCAGCACCTCGCGGCGTACGTCAGCTGATCGGGGCGTGTCGACGCACCGATTCCTCCACGAGGTCGAGCACCGCGGCCAGATCGGCAGTGCCCTGCCCCGACGCCATCCGCGCCACCAACCCGTCCATCACCAGATCGAGATAGTGCAGCAGTACGGGTGTGGGCACGTCGTCGCGTAGCCGTCCTGCCGATTTCTGTCGCTCGAGTCGTGCGAGCACCGCGTCCTGGAGCTCGACCGACCGCTCGGACCAGCTGGCCCGGAAATCCGGATCGGTACGCAACCGTCGCGCGATCTCGAGTCTGGTGCCGAGCCAATCGAATTGCTCGGGCGCTGCGAGCATCTCACGCATCACCTGGACCAGACCCTGATTCGCGGCGACGTCGGCCATCCGCCGAGCATCATCGCGCGCCAGGGCCAGGAACAGCCCGTCCTTGTCCTTGAAGTGATGGAAGATCGCACCTCGGGACAAACCCGTGGACTCCTCGAGTCGGCGCACGGTGGCGCCGTCGTACCCGAACTCGGCGAAACAGCGTCGAGCACCGTCGAGGATGTGACTCCTGCGTGCTGCGAGATGGTCCTCACTGACCTTCGGCACCTGAACCTCGTTCGTCAGGGGTGGCGGGATTCCGCCGGTCCCGCGGATGGCAGCGGTGGGCTCGACGCACGTCTGGTGACGCCCGAGCCCACCGCTGCTGCGATCCGATCGTCGCGGGTCAGTTCGCGATCATGTTGCGCAGCACGAACTGGAGGATGCCCCCGTTGCGGTAGTAGTCCGCCTCGCCGGGAGTGTCGATCCGCACGACGGCGTCGAACTCGACAGTGCTGCCGTCGGTCTTGGTCGCGGTGACCTTCATCGTCGGCGGCGTCACACCATCGTTGAGCGCCGAGATGCCCTCGATGTCGAAGGTCTCGGTCCCGTCGAGCTTGAGCGACGCAGCCGATTCTCCTGCCGGGAACTGCAGGGGAACCACGCCCATCCCGATGAGGTTGGAGCGGTGGATCCGCTCGAACGATTCGGTGATGACCGCCTTGACGCCCAGCAGGCTCGTGCCCTTGGCCGCCCAGTCACGCGAGCTGCCCGAGCCGTACTCCTTGCCACCGAGCACCACCAGCGGGATACCCGCCTTCTGGTAGTTCTGCGACGCGTCGTAGATGAAGGCCTGCGGGCCACCGTCCTGCGTGAAGTCCCGGGTGTAACCGCCGGAGACATCGTCGAGGAGCTGGTTGCGCAACCGGATGTTGGCGAAGGTGCCCCGGATCATCACCTCGTGGTTGCCGCGGCGCGACCCGTAGGAGTTGTAGTCCTTCTTGTCGATGCCGTTGGCGTCGAGGTACTGCGAGGCCGGCGTGCCGGGCTTGATGTTGCCAGCAGGGGAGATGTGGTCGGTGGTCACCGAGTCACCGAGCAGCGCCAGCACTCGTGCCCCACGAATGTCGGAGACCGGCGTGGGCTCCTTGGGCATCCCGTCGAAGTACGGGGGCTTGCGCACGTAGGTCGACTGCGGATCCCAGTCGAAGGTCTTGCCCTGCGGGGTGGGCAGCGAACGCCAGCGCTCGTCGCCCTTGAACACGTCCGCGTAGCCCTCGACGTACATCTGCTTGGTGATCGAGGAGTTGATGGTCTCCTGGATCTCCGCAGGGGTGGGCCAGATGTCCTTCAGGAACACCGGCGCCCCGTCCGAACCCACTCCCAGAGCATCGGTCTCGAAGTCGAAGTCCATCGTCCCGGCGAGCGCGTAGGCGATGACCAGCGGCGGCGAGGCCAGGTAGTTCATCTTCACGTCGGGGGAGATGCGACCCTCGAAGTTGCGGTTGCCCGAGAGCACCGCGGTGGCAGTGAGGTCGTTGTCGTTGATGGCCTTGCTGATCTGCTCGTCGAGCGGTCCGGAGTTGCCGATACAGGTCGCGCACCCGTAACCGACGAGGTGGAATCCGAGCTTCTCGAGGTACGGCCACAGGCCGGACTTGTCGTAGTAGTCGGTGACCACCTGTGAACCGGGAGCCATCGAGGTCTTCACCCACGGCTTGGACGACAGGCCCTTCTCGACCGCATTGCGAGCGAGCAGAGCAGCACCGAGCATCACCGACGGGTTGGAGGTGTTGGTGCACGAGGTGATCGAGGCGATCACCACGGCGCCGTGATCGAGGATGAACTCGCCCTTGTCGTCGGAGATCACTCGGACCGGCTTGCTGGGTCGACCCTCGGCGCCGATTGCGGCGGACTGCACGTCCACCGAACCCTCGTCGGCGAACGAGAGCTTCGCGGCACCGACGGCGGGGGAGCCGTCCTCGCCCACCGAGGGCGACGGGTGGTTCTCCTCGACGTAGTTGTGGATGTCCTTGCGGAAGGCGACCTTCGACTCCGACAGCACGATCCGATCCTGCGGACGCTTGGGTCCGGCGATCGAGGGCACCACGTCACCGAGGTCGAGTTCGAGGTACTCGGAGTAGGCGGGCTCGTGCTCGGGATCGTGCCACAGGCCCTGTTCCTTGGCGTACGCCTCGACCAGTGCGAGCTGCTCGTCGCTGCGTCCGGTGAGGGCGAGGTACTTCACGGTCTCGGCATCGATCGGGAAGATCGCTGCGGTGGAACCGAACTCGGGGCTCATGTTGCCCAGGGTCGCGCGGTTCGCCAGGGGGACCTCGGCGACACCCTTGCCGTAGAACTCGACGAACTTACCCACCACACCGTGCTGACGCAGCATGTCGGTGACGGTGAGAACCACGTCCGTGGCCGTCACACCGGGTTTGATCTCGCCGGTCAGCTTGAACCCGACCACGCGAGGGATGAGCATCGACACGGGCTGGCCGAGCATGGCTGCCTCGGCCTCGATCCCGCCGACACCCCAACCCAGCACACCGAGCCCGTTGACCATGGTGGTGTGGGAGTCGGTTCCGACACAGGTGTCCGGGTACGCCTGCCCGTTCCGCACCATCACGGTGCGTGCGAGGTGCTCGATGTTGACCTGGTGAACGATGCCGGTGCCGGGCGGGACCACCTTGAAGTCGTCGAACGCTCCCTGACCCCAGCGCAGGAACTGGTACCGCTCGGCGTTGCGCTGGTACTCGATCTCGACGTTGCGCTCGAACGCGTCGGCGCGTCCGGCGACGTCGATGATCACGGAGTGGTCGATCACCATTTCCGCCGGTGCGAGGGGGTTGACCTTCTGCGGGTCACCACCGAGTGCGGTGACGGCCTCGCGCATGGTCGCGAGGTCCACGATGCACGGCACACCGGTGAAGTCCTGCATGATCACCCGTGCCGGGGTGAACTGGATCTCGATACTCGGCTGCGCGGACGGATCCCACGCTGCGATCGAGGCGATGTGATCCTTGGTGATGTTGGCGCCGTCCTCGGTACGGAGCAGGTTCTCCGCGAGCACCTTCAGGGCGTAGGGCAGTTTCTCGGTGCCGGGCACTGCGCTGAGTCGGAAGATCTCGTAGGAGTTCTCACCGACCGTCAGCGTTCCCTTGGCGCCGTACGAATCGATACTTGCGGTCACGTCAGCTCCACTCGTCTTTTCTCGGGCGGCCACCGACTGGGCGTGGTCGGCGGTCGACGCGAAACCCAGCCGGGCCGTTGGTGTCAGCTCGAGCGTCATCGGCGGCGTCGCGCCTGTCGATCGTAACAGTACGGTTGTCCTGTGAGGGCGCTTCGGTCGTCATTGCCGCAAGATCTCAGCAGTGCCTCGCTGACGATGACGTAGTCTCACTGCGCCGACGACACCGCTGCGCCGACGATCCCGTTGCGCCGACACCCGGATGGACGATGACTGCACCGAGCCACACGTTGACGTTCCTTGCCGGCACCGGCCCGCTCGCCACGATCGTGCCCGTCGGGGTCGACGTCGACGAGGTGCTCGCCGACGTCGCGGACGACTCCGTGTCCGCACCCGCCGACGAGGTGGACGGCCTGCGTGCGGTGATCGCCCGTGCGCGGGACGAGCAGGTGAACCTCTCGATCGTCGTGGTCGCCAAGGATCCGCCGCTCGATGCTCAGCTCCGAGATCTGGCCACCGTCGTCGGCGAACAGACCGAGGGCACCGTGCTGGTGCTCAGCCCCGGGGCCGTCGGCTCCTTCAGCACCAGCATCGACAGGGTCACACTCGAGGCCGGTCAGGATCGGACGTATACGGGCGATCCTGTGGTGTCGGCCAACAACTTCCTCGACGAGATCACCTCGCCCGGCCCGTCGTGGACGGGATACTCGGTGGTCATCCTGGCCGTCGTCGCGGCCGCCGTTGCCGCTCTGGCGGTCTCGGCGACACGACGGTGGCGACGAACCGATGCGCAGCCTGTCACCGATACGCAGCCTGTCGCCGATTCGGCGCCCGACTCCGAAAAAAAGTCCTGACGACTTTTTCGTCACATCGGCCCTGCTCATGCGGGAGAATCCTTAGCGAATAACATTAGTGCAATTTGTGACTGATGTTTCTCGAGTAAGCGATGTGTCGTACGGTTCTCATGGCACTGCTTGGGGAAGAAGTGTCGTAGAGGTACGTGAGCACACGCACGGGACGTTCTGCAACCGGACGCGCCGGCCGCTGGGCTCTCGGGCTCTGCGGTGCCCACTCCCCGGGTGTAACGCGGCACGACGACCGCGTGGCGCACATGAGGGAGAGACATACGTGAGGCGTTCGACCACCTGCGGCACCTGCCGCCGACCGCACCCCGCACGCAGCGTCCGCAGCCGCGTGGCACAGGTTCTTCTCGGGCTCACACTCGTTCTGACCATCGCGACCGCGACCGCAACCGGCGCGTCCGCCGTGCCTCCACCTCCTCCCAACCCCACCGACGCCGACATCGCCGCTGCCACGGCACAGGTCGGCGCTGCCTCCGGTCAGGTCGGGGACCTCATCGGGGCGGTGGCCGCAGCCAATCAGCAACTCTCCGAGATCGCAGACGACGTCGCGGCCAAGCGCGAAGCGGTGAACAAGGCGCTGGTGGACCTGCAGAACGCTCGCACCGCAGCAGACGCGGCCGCTGCGGCGGTGTCGGTCGCCCAGCAGGCCCTCGCAGGGGCCGGACAGGTGATCGACGACGCGCGCAATCGCTTCACCGCCTTCGCAGTCAACGACTACGTGAAGGGGTCCGGCGCGGCCGGGTTCGCCGCGCTACTCGGATCTACCGGTCCGCAGGAGATGCTCGACCGCGCCCAGCTGCTCCGTCAGATCACCGCCCAGCAGAACGCGACCCTCGACGGCCTCCAGCGAGCACGGGCCGACCAGGCCAACAAGGACTCGTTGGCGCGCCAGTCCCAGCAGAGCGCCGAGGCCGCCCGGGCCGACGCAGAGGCGCGCAAGGCCGACGCACAGAACGCCATCGACACCGCTGTCTCCGAACAGCAGGCCCAGCAACAGCGCGCTGCCACCATCATCGCCCAGCGCGACGCGGCCCAGAACGCACTCGACCAGGCTCGCGGCGTCGCCGCCGGTCTGGCCGGTCAGCGCACCGCGTACGAGCAGTGGGATCAGCAGCGCCGATCCGAGCAGGCGGCGGCCGATGCTGCCGCGGCGGCGGCACGCGATGCCGCGGCAGCCGCCGCGACCCGGGTGGCCGCAAACGCGGCCGCGAACCAACTCGCCGCCTACCTCGCGGACGGCGATCGCAGCCACACCGACCTGGACTCGGCGCCCGCCCTGACGAGCACACCGAAGAAGACCGGGTCCACCACGGCGACCACACCGGCTCCCACCGTGACCGGATCAGCAGCGGTGGAGACCGTGATCGACCGAGCGATGTCGCAACTCGGAGTGCCCTACTCGTGGGGAGGTGGCAACGAGAAGGGCCCGACCAAGGGAATCCGGGACGGGGGAGTGGCCGACAGTTACGGCGACTACAACAAGGTCGGCTTCGACTGCTCGGGGCTGATGATCTACGCCTTCGCCGGCATCGGGATCTCGCTTCCCCACTACACCGGATACCAGTACACGACCGGGCGGCAGGTCCCGTCGTCCCAGATGAAGCGGGGCGACATGGTGTTCTACGGACCCAATGCCAGCCAACACGTCGCGCTCTACCTCGGTGACGGCAAGATGCTCGAGGCCCCCCAGTCCGGCGACGTCGTCAAGATCTCGCCGCTGCGACAGAGCGGGATGACCCCGTACGTCGTGCGACTGGTCGACTGAGTTTCCGCGGATCGACGACGAGACCGGCAAGGACGGCGTCGACGCCCGCAGACCTGCGTCGACACCACGCGCGCCGCGGACCTGCAATAGTGGAGTCGGACACGGGCGCTCAGCCCGCCGAACGTAGGAAAGCGGTGGATCCTTGACGACGTCACGGGACGGCGAAGCGGCGGACATCTCCGCCGATGTGAAGACGCTGGAGAAGACGGTCTACGAGGTCAAGCGGGTGATCGTCGGCCAGGATCGACTCGTCGAGCGGATCCTCGTCGGGCTGCTCGCGCGTGGCCACGTCCTGCTCGAGGGTGTTCCGGGTGTGGCCAAGACATTGGCTGTGGAAACCTTCGCCACCGTGGTCGGGGGAAGCTTCTCCCGTGTGCAGTTCACTCCGGACCTGGTGCCCACCGACCTGATCGGTACGCGGATCTACCGTCAGGGCAAGGAGGAGTTCGACACCGAACTGGGGCCGGTGGTCGCCAACTTCGTTCTCGCCGACGAGATCAACCGGGCCCCCGCCAAGGTGCAGTCGGCACTGCTCGAGGTCATGGCCGAGCGGCACGTCTCCATCGGTGGCACCACGTACCCGATGCCCGACCCGTTCCTGGTGATGGCAACACAGAACCCCATCGAGAACGAAGGTGTCTACCCGCTACCCGAGGCGCAGCGCGACAGGTTCCTGTTCAAGATCGTCGTCGATTACCCGACGGTCGAGGAGGAGCGGGAAATCGTCTACCGCATGGGTGTCACGCCGCCGAAGGCCGAACAGGTGCTCGACCCGGAGCAGCTGATCCGCCTTCAGAAGTTGGCCGCCACGGTGTTCGTCCATCACGCCCTGGTGGACTACGTGGTCCGGGTGATCGCCGCCACCCGCACGCCCGCGGAGATCGGGCTCACCGATGTTGCCGGGTGGGTGTCTTACGGAGCGTCGCCGCGTGCCACGCTGGGCATCATCGCCGCCTCGCGCGCGTTGGCGCTGCTGCGTGGGCGCGACTACGTGGTCCCACAGGACATCCTCGAGGTGATTCCGGACGTGCTGCGACACCGTTTGGTGCTGTCCTACGACGCCCTCGCCGACGACGTCTCGCCGGACCAGGTCATCGGTCGAATCCTGCAGACGGTCGGCCTGCCGCAGGTCGGCGCCCAGCCCGTCGGATACCCGACGGCGCCGGGCGCAGGGGCGCCCATCCCGGGTGCACCGATGCCGGGCGCACCTGCCCCGGCGGTCCCGGTCCCCGGTGCGGCGGACCCGAACACGGCCGGGCCGACCCTGGCGAAGCCCGCTCCCGCGGCCCACCAGCCGCGGTGAGTGTTCCCACACCGACGGGCCCGGCCCACTCACCCCCGTCGTTCGCGGCCGGGACGCTCGAGGATCCCCAGCTGACCAGCGCCCTACGGACGCTGGAGTTGACCGTCCGTCGACGTCTGGACGGCGTTCTACACGGTGACCACCTGGGACTGATCCCGGGTCCGGGTTCGGAACCCGGCGATGCCCGCGAGTACCAGCCCGGTGACGACGTGCGCCAGATGGACTGGTCGGTCACCGCGCGCACCACCAATCCCCATGTGCGCCAGTCGGTCGCCGACCGTGAGCTCGAGACATGGCTGGTGATCGACCTCTCGGCGAGCCTGGATTTCGGTACCGCGGGATGCGAGAAGAGAGATCTCGTGGTGGCGGGCGCGGCGGCGGTCGCTCATCTGACCAGTGGCGGCGGCAACAGGATCGGCGCGGTCATCACCAACGGCGAGAAAGTCGTCCGCGTCCCGGCCCGCGGCGGCAGACCGCACGTGCACTCGATGCTGCGCACCATCGCCACCACCCCGCACGCCGCCGACGGGGTGCGGGGGAACCTCGGTGACGCCATCGAGGCGTTGCGTCGTCCCGAGCGCCGACGTGGCCTCGCCGTGGTGATCAGCGATTTCCTCGGCCCGCTGGACTGGCAGCGGCCTCTGCGTGCCATAGCCGGGCGCCACGAGATCCTCGCCATCGAGACCCTCGACCCTCGTGACGTCGAGTTGCCCGACGTCGGCGACGTCGTCCTGCACGATCCGGAGTCCGGGCGCACACGGGAGTTCCGCACGACGGCAACACTTCGCGCGGACTTCGCCGCCGCTGCGGCAGCGCACCGCGCCGATGTCGACCGGGCACTACGCCAGTGCAGCGCTCCTCGCATGACCCTGCGCACCGATGGCGACTGGATCGCCGACGTCGTGCGCTTCGTCTCGCGTCGTCGTCACAGTCTCGGGGTGCGCTGATGGCGCTCTCGGACTTCTCCTCTCCCTGGTGGCTACTGTTCATCGCCGTCGTGGTCGCGCTGGCCGTCGGCTACGTGCTGGTTCAGCGGCGGCGCCGTCGAAACACCATGCGGTTCACCAACCTCGACCTGCTCGAGAAGGTGGCACCGAACCGCGTGGGCGCCACACGGCACGTTCCGACCGCACTGATCCTGGTCGGTCTCGTCCTGCTGTCGGTGGCCCTGGCCGGGCCCACCTCGGATCAGAAGGTTCCGCGTAACCGTGCCACGGTGATCCTGGTCGTCGACGTGTCCCTGTCGATGCGCTCGACCGACGTCGATCCGAGCCGACTCGCCGCAGCACAGGTGGCCGGCAAGGAGTTCGCCGACGGCCTGACCAAGGGGATCAACCTCGGGCTCGTGGCGTTCGCGGGGACCGCATCCGTGCTGGTGTCGCCGACCACCAATCGCGACTCGGTCAAGACCGCCATCGACAAGTTGCAACTGGCCGAGCGCACCGCCACGGGGGAGGCGATCTTCACGGCGCTGCAGTCGATCGACACGCTCGGTGCGGTTCTCGGTGGCGGTGACGCGGCGCCACCCGCTCGCATCGTGCTGCTCTCGGACGGCAAGCAAACGGTTCCCGAGAGTCCCGACGACCCCCGCGGCGGCTACACCGCAGCGCGCGAGGCCAAGAGCAAGGCTGTGCCGATCTCCACGATCTCCTTCGGGACATCCTTCGGCACCGTGGACATCAAGGACCCGGACGGAAACACCCAGCGGGTGCCCGTCCCCGTCGACGACCCCTCCCTGAAGGAGATCGCGAGCCTGTCCGGCGGCACCTTCTTCACCGCGTCGTCGCTGGCCGAGCTCAAGAGTGTCTACGACACCCTCGAGCAGCAGATCGGTTTCGAAGTGACCCGTGGTGACGCCAGCAGGCCGTGGCTGATCGCGGGGGTGCTGTTCATCGCCGCCGGTGTCGGGTCCGCGCTGGTCCTTCGGCAGCGGGTGCCCTGACCGTTCGCCGGTGCCCGGCCGCTACCATGTGCGCGGCCCTCGACCCACCCGAACCCTCGACCCACCCGAACCCTCGACCCACCCGAACCCTCGACCCACCCGAACCCTCGACCCACCCGAACCCTCGACCCACCCGAACAAAGGTCCCCACTCGATGCCCGACGCCTCACCCTTCGTATCCCGATCCGTCCTGGTCACCGGCGGTAACCGCGGTATCGGCCTGGCCGTTGCCCGGCGACTGTCCGCAGACGGCCACAAGGTGGCTGTGACCCACCGCGGGTCGGGCGCGCCGGAGGGCCTGTTCGGCGTCGTGTGCGATGTGACCGACTCCGAGTCGGTCGATACCGCCTTCGGCGAGGTGGAGAACCACCAGGGCCCGGTGGAGGTGCTCGTGGCGAACGCCGGGATCACCGACGACACGCTCCTGATGCGCATGACCGAGGAACAGTTCACCAGGGTCATCGATGCCAACCTCACCGGTGCGTTCCGCGTCGCCAAGCGTGCGAACCGCGCCATGCTGCGAGCACGCTGGGGGCGCATGATCTTCCTCGGCTCGGTGGTGGGAATGGGCGGCGGACCGGGTCAGATCAACTACGCATCCTCGAAGGCCGGCGTGGTGGGCCTCGCTCGATCGGTCACCCGCGAGCTCGGATCGCGCTCGATCACGGCCAACGTGGTGGCTCCGGGCTTCATCGAGACCGACATGACGGCCGACCTCGACGACGAGTTGCGCGACATGGCCAAGAAGTACATTCCGCTCAAGCGACTCGGTCAGCCGGAGGATGTCGCGGCCGTTGTGAGCTTTCTGGCGTCGGAGGACTCCGCCTACGTCTCGGGCGCCATCATCCCGGTCGACGGTGGCATGGGCATGGGTCACTGAACCGCCGACGCCCACGACCGCGCCCGGGCACCGGCCGCACCGACAACCACCCAAGGAAGGCACCTCCATCATGAGCGGGATTCTCGACGGGAAGACGATCCTCGTCACCGGCATCATCACCGACGCCTCGATCGCATTCCACGCCGCCGCCATGGCGCAGGAACAGGGTGCGAGGGTCATCATCACCGGGTTCGACCGGTTGCGTCTGATCGACCGGATCGCCAAGCGTCTGCCCCAGGAGGTGCCACCGGCAATCGAGCTCGACGCCACCAACGAGGAGCACCTCGATGCCCTCGCGGACCGCGTGCGCGAACTTGCCCCGGAGGGTATCGATGGCGTTCTGCACTCGATCGCGTTCGCGCCCCGGTCGATCATGGGGCCGGGAGCCAAGCCGTTCCTCGAAGGCCCCGGTCCCGACGCCGCCGCGGCGTTCCAGATCTCGGCCTGGAGCTACGCCTCGCTCGCTCGCGCTGTTCTGCCCGTGATGAACGAGGGCGGGTCGATCGTCGGGATGGACTTCGATCCCCGCACGGCCATGCCCTACTACAACTGGATGGGTGTGGCGAAGGCGGCGCTCGAGTCGGTGAACAGGTATGTCGCCCGCGAGGTCGGCGAGGCGAAGAAGATCCGCTCGAACCTCATCGCGGCGGGGCCGATCAAGACACTCGCAGCCAAGGCGATTGCCGGGACCGCCACAGACGACGCCGCGAAGATGATGCAGCTCAACGACTACTGGGACGGCGCCTCGCCCATCGGATGGGATGTGGAGGATCCCACCGTGGTGGCGAAGTCGATCTGTGCCCTGCTCTCGGACTGGCTCCCTGGTACCACCGGCTCGATCATCTATGTCGACGGCGGCGCGAGCCACAACACCTGGCTGCCCGAGAACATCTGACCTTCCGCCCGCGAACCACGCCTGAGTACGGAAGTGCCGAAACTCGCTCCGGTGCACCCTGCACAATGGAGAGATGAACCCCCGGTACGACGCGCTTCTGTTCCTCTCCTTCGGCGGGCCGGAAGGTCCCGACGAGGTGATGCCCTTCCTCGAGAACGTCACCCGCGGCCGCGGCATACCTCCCGAAAGACTGGCGAGCGTGGCCGAGCACTACTACCACTTCGGCGGGGTCTCGCCCATCAACCGCCTCAATCGCGAGATCATCGCCGGGGTCGAGACCGAGTTCGCACTCGCCGGTGTGGATCTACCGGTCTACTTCGGTAACCGAAACTGGCACCCCATGGTCGAGGACACACTCGCAACCATGGCCGACGACGGCGTACGGTCCGCCCTCGTCTTTCCCACCTCGGCGTGGGGTGGTTACTCGGGGTGCCGCCAGTACCACGAGGATCTGGCCCGCGCCCGTGACGCCGTCGGCGAACGAGCGCCGGCGTTGCGAAAGCTGCGCCAGTACTACGACCACCCCCTGATGATCGACGCGTTCGCCGAAGCGGTGGCCGCGGCGCGATCGACTCTTCCCGCCGACCGCCGCGCCGGTGCGCGCCTGGTGTTCACTGCACACTCGATCCCCGAGTCCGCCGATCTCGCCGCGGGCCCTCCCGGCGATGGCGGTCGTCTCTACAGTCGGCAGGTCACCGAGGCCTCGACGCTCGTGGCGCAGGCCTCCGGCGTGGGCGACTTCGACGTCGTCTGGCAGTCGAGGTCGGGTCCGCCGCAGGTGCCGTGGCTCGAACCCGACATCGTCGACCACCTCGAGAGCCTGCACTCGTCCGGTGTGACGGCGGTCATCGTGTGCCCGATCGGTTTCGTCTCCGACCACCTCGAGGTGGTCTGGGACCTCGATACCGAGGGCGCGGAGAAGGCTGCCGAGTTGGGCATGAGTTTCGCACGTGCCGCGACGCCGGGAAGCGATCCCCGATTCGCCGGACTGGTGCTCACCCTCGTACGCGAGGTTCTCCATTCCGAGCCCGCCCAGAGGCTGGGAACCGTGCCCGCGTACGGGAGTGCGGTGGACGGCACACCGTGCAACGTCGGCTGCTGCGCTCTCCCCGCCCGTCCGGCGCGCCCCTCGAGCTGATCTGCGATCACGACGGCCGGTTGGTCAGCCACTGCGCCACGCACGCGTCGACCGCACTTCTGCGGGCTGTTCGCACGGCTGCCCGCAGCGGCGCCAACACGGCCTCGCGATCGGCTGCAGCCGCCGCTGTCAGCGGTTGCGCACCGTCCTGCGCAGTCGAGAGCTCCCCAGCCACGTCGAGGATCGCGGATACGTGGTCCGCGGTGTCCAGTACCCGCCACACACGGTCGGGTAGTCGGGGCAGGCGGCGCGCGTGCGCGAGCAGATCCGCCACACGCGCGCGGGGGTCGGTTCGTGTACCCGGCGCCGCGTCGACGCTCGCAATGTGGGTCAGGGCCTGAGCAGCCCCTCGCACACTCTCCCGAACCAGGTATTCGGACTGCCGCAACGATTCCGGGGCCTCCGGGACCAGCGACTCGAGGCCGAAGACCGTCCAGCGCACCACATCCGGGCCCTCGGCGGTAGGCACTATGCCGATTCCGTCGCCGGCCTCGGAGCCGATCACCACGGCCTGCCCGGTGTCGAGCGCCGCGGCGACGAACGGTGTCGCCGTACCGAGCCCGCGAGTATCGCCGGGTACCGGGAGCACCAGTCGCAGCGTTGCCGAAGGCCCGGATGTGCGCCAGCGATCGCGTACCACCGCCAGAAGTGTCACCAGTCCGGTTGGATCCGGTGTCGGCCAGGACAACCCGAACCTGTCGGCCGTGACGGGGTCGGATGCCACCACCAGGGACAGCGGCGCGTGTTCGGCCAGGGCGTCGATCACGTCGTCGGTTGCGGATGCGCCGCACAGCCACGAGGCGAGCCACAACGCAAGATCGGTGCTGAGGGAGGACCTGACGGCAGGGGAGAAGCTCGCGGAGGACATTGCCGACGAGCATAGATCGATCGGCCGTGCGCGTGCCGTCGCGGCAGCTGGGCCGCAGTCGGATTATCGTGACCGACCGTGAGCAGTCGCGACATGTATTCCACGGACATCTTGTCCGGTCATTCCCGCAGGTCAGCCCGCTTAGCTCCCACTGTGGTCGCGGAGATCGGGCTGGTGGTCGAGGACGCCGCCAGCGGGTTCTGTGGGGCGGTTCTCGGGTTCGAGCGCGCGGCGGACCCGGGGGTGGTGCGACTCGAGGACGCGGCAGGGTGCGTACGCCTGTTCACCCTGCACCCCGCGGCATTCCTCATCGACGGATCACCGGTGACACTCGTGCGGCCGGCGGTCGGCGGCTCGAACTCGCCGGGCAGATCGGCGTCGGGTTCGACGGGCAGATCGGCGTCGGGTTCGACGGCGGTGGTCGGCGCACGGGCACGGGTGGCGCTGCCGTCGCGGATCTGGGTCGAGGGCGTCCACGACGCAGCGATCGTCGAACGCGTGTGGGGTCACGACCTGCGCGTCGAGGGAGTGGTCGTGGAGTATCTGGATGGGCTGGACAATCTCGGCGACCGGCTGGTCGACTTCCGGCCAGGTCCGGGACGGCGGGTGGGTGTGCTGGTCGACCATCTGCTGACCGACACCAAGGAGGATCGGGCCACCCGAGGACTGGGTCCACATGTCGCGGTGACCGGTCACCCCTTCATCGACATCTGGGAGGCGGTGCGCCCGGCATCGGTGGGTATCGACGCGTGGCCGCGTGTTCCCCGGGGCGAGGACTGGAAGAGCGGAGTGTGCGCGCGGCTCGGGTGGGGGTCGCCGGCCGACGGATGGCGGCGAGTCTTCTCCGCGGTCGACTCCTTCCGTGACCTCGAGGCCCCGCTCATCGGCGCAGTCGAACAGTTGGTCGACTTCGTCACCGGTTCCGACCTCTGACGCGGCGCCCGCTCTGTCGGCCGACCGCCGCCCCCGATCGCCGTCGCAGTACGCTGGTGTCGTGGTCGCGCTCGCGTGGTTCATCGGCGGTGTGGTGCTGGCCGCTGCCGAGGTGGTCTCCGGTGAACTGTTCCTACTCATGCTCGGCATCGCCGCTCTGGGGACTGCAGGCGTATCGGCGCTGACCGACCTCCCGCTGTGGGCCGACGCCCTCGTCTTCGCCGGTTTGTCGGCCGGCCTCCTGCTCGGGGTGCGCCGTCCCCTCTCGCGTCGGTTCACTGCCGCACCGGAGCTGACCACCGGAACCGCAGCGCTCATCGGTCGTCCTGCGCTCGTGGTCGAGACCGTCGGTGAGCATGGTGGGCGGATCTCGCTCGCCGGCGACGTGTGGACGGCCCGATCACTGGACGGACACGAGAGCTACACGGCCGGGACGACCGTCACGGTCATGAGTATCGACGGCGCCACTGCCGTCGTATGGAAAGGCGTGTGAGATGGTCGCTCTGATCGTGCTCGGTGTCATCGTGCTGTTGGTGGTGGTGATCGTGGCCAGATCGGTGACCCTGGTGCCGCAGGCCGAAGCCGCGGTGATCGAGCGTCTCGGTCGCTACTCGAAGACGGTCTCGGGGCAGCTGACGTTCCTGATCCCGTTCGTCGACCGCGTCCGCGCGAAGGTCGACCTGCGCGAGCGAGTGGTCTCGTTCCCCCCTCAACCGGTGATCACCCAGGACAACCTCACCGTATCCATCGACACGGTCGTCTACTTCCAGGTCACCTCACCACAGGCCGCGGTCTACGAGATCAACAACTACATCATCGGTGTCGAGCAGTTGACCACGACCACCCTGCGCAACGTGGTCGGCGGTATGACGCTCGAGGAGACGCTGACCTCTCGCGACTCGATCAACGGCCAGCTGCGAGGCGTGCTCGACGAAGCCACCGGCAGATGGGGGCTCCGGGTCGCGCGAGTCGAACTCAAGAGCATCGATCCGCCGCCGTCGATCCAGGAGTCGATGGAGAAGCAGATGAAGGCCGATCGCGAGAAGAGGGCGACGATCCTCACCGCGGAGGGTCGGCGTGAATCGTCGATCAAGACCGCCGAGGGTGAGAAGCAGAGCCAGATCCTGGCCGCCGAGGGCGCGAAGCAGGCCGCCATTCTCACCGCCGAAGGTGAGCGGCAGTCGCGGATCCTGCGTGCGCAGGGCGAGCGGGCGGCACGCTATCTCCAGGCCCAGGGCGAGGCCAAGGCGATCGAGAAGGTGTTCGACGCGATCAAGTCCGGGCAGCCGACGCCGGAACTGCTTGCCTACCAGTACATTCAGACGCTACCGAAGATTGCGGAAGGGTCCGCGAACAAGACGTGGATCATTCCGAGTGATCTCGGGGAGTCCCTGAAGGGTTTTGCCCGTCAGCTCGGCTCGCCCGGCGACGACGGGGTGTTCCGGTTCGAGCCCAGCCCGGCACCGCAGGCGATGTCCAAGCCCGAGGACGACTCCGCCGAGGTGGCCGGGTGGTTCGAGAGCGCGTCCGATCCTGCGGTTGCTCAGGCGGTCGCAGCGGCAGAGGCCATTGCTCGCCAGCAGATCGGCGAGTCCGGTGGTGCTCACGCTCTCGACGCGGCGCAGGATCAGCAGGCGATCGGCGGCGAGCCGACGATCTGAGAGCTTCGCGAGGTCAGCGCGTGATACCGGCGCCGACGCCGCCGGCTGCCAGTGCCCAGAGAACGCTTGCGAAGGTTCCGATGATGAAGTGCTCGGATGCGTGCGCTTCGCGGAGTTCGGGGTAGCGCGCGAGTCCCTTGACAGCCAGAACGACGGCGATTCCTTCGGGCCACCCCGATACCACCGCCACCGCGACCGCAATTCGTTCGAGTACCCCGATCACCAGCCCTCCGTGCAGGACACCGGGGGTCGGCCCCTCGTCGTCTCCGCGGCGGGCAAGGGTGAACACGACGGGTACGAGCGGGACGCCGCCGGTTGCAGCGGCGAGTACCGCCGCTGCGAGCGCAACAGCCAGGGGTGCACCCGAGACGGGGGACGGGAGCGTGGCCGCGACGGCGCCGGCGACGGCGAGTGCGGCTGCGGCCGAGATGGAGACGACCGGCGCCGGAACCCATCTGGCCGGAATCAGCGGAACGAGCGCAGCAACGATCAGGGCGCCGATGGCAAGGGCGATCATCGTGCGAGTATCTCCGAGCCGCGGGGGCTCGCTGTGGGTGGGCGGTCGGCGTGTTCGAGGAGTCGGGTGACGGTGACCCTGGCAGCGAGTTCCGGTTGCCATCCCGCGACGGCGAGGCGCTGGGACATTGCCTGGGCGGTGATGCCGAGGTCCCGAGCCGCCTCGGTCTGCGTGCGATGGCGGCCCATCGCCGCCACTGCCGCACGACCTTCCGCCGAACGGCGAGCGACGAGTAGCGCGAGGAGGGTCAGTACTGCCTCGGCGTCGGCCGCGGCGGTCGAGACTTCGGTGGACGCGCTCGTCGAGACGGCGGGTGTGGTCGAGACGGCCAGCGAGCCGGCCGCGTTCTTGGCCCGGGTGACCGCGTCCCGAGCTGCTTCGAATGCGCGTCCGCGGCCGGCTCGGGTGATCGCGGGGAGCGGTTCGTCGATCGTTCCGACACCGATTCCGACACTCCAGTGGCCCGTTGCGACGAGCCCCAGCGCAACGTCGACCACCAGGGACGCGTCGTCGGTGACAGCCTGGACCTCGTCCCCTGCGGTTCGGTCGAACGGGCGCTCGAACTGACGATCGCGGTAGGCCTCGAGGAGGTCGGGAACTCGGTCGACGTCGCGGCGACTACGTCGCTGGTCTGCTGTGATGACGAACACCGGTCAAGCATAGAGACTTTATAGTTGAAAATAAAGTCCGGACACTTGATTAAGATCAAGTTTTGAATCTTGATTCGGCCATATCAAGATTGTAAGCCTGATCACACGGGTGTGCGGGATGTGTCAGGTGCGGCGGGAACGCGGGCATCGACCACCAGACCGACCACACCGATCGCAATGCACAAACCGGAGATCACCAGCAACGCCGGATCGGTATGACCGGTCAGAGCGTCCCCCAGCACCACCACGCCCACCGTCCCCGGAATGATCCCGATGGCCGTGGCCACGGTGAACGGCACCAACCGCACCGCCGACACCCCGGCCAGGTAGTTGACCACGGAGAAGGGGACGGGTCCGATCATTCGCAGCGACCCCACGGCCAACCACCCCCGCCGCGCCAGCCTGGTCTCGACGGCCGCCACTGCGGGCCTGTCGGCCCACGACGCCACGAGATCGCGTCCCAGGGCTCGGACGAGCAGAAACGCCAGGACGGCGCTGACCGTGGTGGCGGCCAGGGTGATACCCACCCCGAGCGCGGATCCGAACAGGACACCTGCGCTGACGGTGAAGACCGTGCGCGGGAACGGCGCGATCGTGACCACCACGTGCACGGCGAAGAACACGATCGGGAACCACGGCCCCAAGGACAGCGACACCCGCCGCAGATCGGCCACGGACGGCAGGGGGAGCACGATCACGATGACGACCAGGCCCACCACCAGCGCCACCAGGGCGACGAGCCGGAGTGCGCGGTGCTTGACCGACCGCGATGCAACCGCATCACCGGCGTCTCCGGACGAAGGTGTTGACACACGACCAACGTACCGACCGCGCGGCGAGTGGAGCACACTCGTCGACAGGGGCCGGTTGCCGCGAGCATCGCACGACGAGGCCGCTACGATCACAGCATTGTTGGAGGGTCGATAGTAGGCACTCCGAGTACATGAGGGTTCGCGGCCCGACAGGGGCGTCGAGTGACGAAGGGCAACGATGTCTGACTCAGCCATGTCCGGCTCTGCACCGCGGGGCGCGACCGGTGAGGACACTCAGGACCAGGATGCGTTCGACGCCTGGCGCAGGGCCGTGGCAGGTGTGATCGCCAAGTCCCGACGAGTCGAGGCCGCCACTCTCGGGGATCGACCCGAGTCGATGCTGAATTCACACACCTACGACGGCATCACGATCAAACCCCTCTACGGACCGCTCGACCACCGACCGGAACATCCGCTCCCCGGCGAATTCCCCTACGTCCGAGGACGCGCCGCCGATCGTGACGTCTCGCGCGGATGGCACGTCAGTGCGCGCATAGGTCACGGTGTCGCCGATCCGGCTGCCATCAACACGGCCGTACTGGCCGGACTCGAGAACGGGGTCAGCTCCGTCTGGCTCGTCGCCGACGCACTCGACGCGGCCGACATCGGTCGCGCTCTCGAAGGAGTCCTCCTCGACCTCGCGCCCATCACCCTCGCCGCCGGCAGCGCCACCGCGACCACCGCACGAGCGCTGTTGGCGCACCTGGACGCCGCGACCGTGCACGATCGATCCACCGTCGACATCCGGTTCGGCGCCGCCCCCCTCACCGACCAGTTCACCGGCGCCGCCGGGGCGAGCATCGACCAGACCCTGGCACTGGTGTCCGAGATCGGTGACCGGCCCGAACAGGTGCGGGCCATCACGGTCGACGGCACCGCATTCCACAACGCGGGTGCCGCCGACGCTCAGGAGGTCGGCCTGGCCGCGGCGGCCGGGCTCGAGTACGTACGTCTGCTCACCGAGGCCGGGCTGTCGATCCCCGCGGCGCTCGACCAGATCGAGTTCCGCCTCGCCGCCACCGACGCCCAATTCGAGACGATCGCCAAGTTCCGTGCCGCGCGGCGTGTGTGGGCCCGCGTGGCCGAGGTCCTGGGTGCACCGGAGAACGGCGGTGCACCTCAGCATGCGGTCAGCTCGTCCGCGATGATGGCCCAGCGAGATCCCTGGGTGAACATGCTGCGGACCACCCTCGCCGCATTCGGGGCCGGTGTGGGGGGCGCGGACTCGGTCACCGTCCTTCCCTTCGATGTCTCCCTACCCGATGGCGCACTGGACATCTCGCCGTCGTTCTCGGATCGGATCGCCCGGAACACTCAGCTTCTGCTGCTCGAGGAGTCCCACCTCGGACGCGTGATCGACCCGGCTGCAGGCTCCTGGTACGTCGAGGACCTCACCGACCGACTTGCCGAGCATGCCTGGGCGGTCTTCACCGGCATCGAGAGCGCGGGCGGATACCGCGCGGCGCTCGCCGACGGTCGGATCGCTCACGACGTCGCCGCCACCCGCGACGCCCGCGCCGACGACATCGCCCACCGACGAACCTCGATCACCGGAGTCAACGAATTCCCCAATCTGTCCGAGAAGCCACTGCCGGCACCCACACCGCCCGCCCCCGGAACCATTCGGTACGCACAGGACTTCGAACGACTCCGCGATCTGAGCGACGCCCACCTGGCGCGGACGGGGGCACGGCCGGCCGTCGTCCTGGTACCGCTCGGATCGGTCGCCGAACACAACGCGCGCACCACCTTCGTGTCGAATCTGCTCGCCTCCGGCGGTATCGAGGCCGTCTACACACCGGAGGTGACCGACATCGCACAGACGGTCCGCGCCTCGGGTGCCTCGGTGGCCGTCCTCTGCGGAACCGACCGCCGCTACACCGACGAGGGGCCCGCAGCGGTGGCCTTGATTCGGCAGGCGGGGATCGACCATGTCCTCGTGGCGGGCCCGCCGCGGCCCTTCGAGGGTGCCGAGGGACAGTCCGAGCCCAGCGACCACCTCACCCTGACGATCGACGCCGTCACCGTTCTGGGCGACCTCCTCGACCGACTGACCACTCTCGACGGGAGCCGAGCATGAGCAGCACAGACCCGATCGGCAGCTTCGCCGACATAACCCTCGTCGACCCCACCCGATCACCGTCCGCACCCCCGACCAGCGACGACGTCACGGCGTTCGTCTCTGCCGGAGCGCGTGCGAACGGCTACACCCCAGAGCAGATCGCCTGGAGCACGCCGGAGGGGATCGACGTCGACCCTGTCTATACCGGCGCAGACCGGGCGCGGGTGGAGGCTGCCGGACATCCCGACGCCACGTACCCGGGTTCGGTGCCCTTCCTGCGGGGTCCGTATCCCACCATGTACGTCAACCAGCCCTGGACCATTCGCCAGTACGCGGGGTTCTCCACAGCGTCGGAGTCGAACGCGTTCTACCGTCGCAATCTCGCGGCCGGCCAGAAGGGCCTCTCGGTCGCCTTCGACCTGGCCACCCACCGCGGATACGACTCCGATCACCCGCGTGTGCAGGGCGACGTCGGTATGGCCGGGGTCGCCATCGACTCGATCTACGACATGCGCCAACTGTTCGACGGTATCGACCTGGGATCGGTGTCGGTGTCGATGACGATGAACGGCGCCGTGCTGCCGATTCTCGCCCTGTACATCGTCGCCGCCGAGGAACAGGGTGTGGGTCCGGAGAAACTGGCCGGCACCATCCAGAACGACATCCTCAAAGAGTTCATGGTGCGCAACACCTACATCTACCCACCCACACCGTCGATGAGGATCATCTCCAACATCTTCGAGTACACCTCGGCGAACATGCCGAAGTTCAACTCCATCTCCATCTCCGGCTACCACATCCAGGAGGCCGGGGCCACAGCCGACCTCGAGCTCGCCTACACCCTCGCCGACGGTGTCGAGTACATCCGCGCCGGACTCGACGCAGGCATGGACATCGACACCTTCGCTCCGCGGCTGTCGTTCTTCTGGGCGATCGGGATGAACTTCTTCATGGAGGTGGCCAAGCTGCGAGCCGGTCGTCTGCTGTGGGCGGAACTGGTCCGTGAGTTCGAGCCGAAGAGTTCGAAGTCGCTGTCCCTGCGCACACATTCACAGACCTCCGGGTGGTCGCTGACCGCACAGGACGTGTTCAACAACGTCTCCCGAACGTGCATCGAGGCCATGGCCGCCACCCAGGGCCACACGCAGTCACTGCACACCAACGCGCTCGACGAGGCGCTGGCACTGCCCACCGACTTCTCGGCACGCATCGCCCGCAACACCCAGCTACTGCTGCAGCAGGAGTCCGGAACCACGCGACCGATCGATCCGTGGGGAGGCTCGTACTACGTCGAATGGCTCACCGCGCAGCTGGCCGATCGCGCCCGAGCTCACATCGCCGAGGTCGAGGCCGCCGGCGGGATGGCGCAGGCGATCGGGGAGGGCATCCCCAAGCTGCGTATCGAGGAGGCCGCGGCGCGCACACAGGCCCGTATCGACTCCGGTACCCAGCCGCTGATCGGGGTCAACAAGTACGTCCCGGACGAGAAGGACAGCATCGAGGTCCTCAAGGTCGAGAACTCGAAGGTCAGAGCCGAGCAGATCGCCAAACTGGAGCGTCTGCGCGCCGAGCGGGATCCGGCTCGCGTCGAGGCCGCGCTCGCCGAACTGACCCGGGCCGCCGCGTCCACCGCGGGAGGGGTGGAGAACAACCTGCTCGCGCTCGCCGTCGATGCGGCCCGTGCGATGGCCACCGTGGGTGAGATCTCCGACGCCCTCGAGAAGGTCTACGGTCGGCACCAGGCCGAGATCCGCACCATCAGCGGTGTGTATCGCGACGAGGCAGGGAAGGCCCACAACATGGTTCAGGCCAGTGAGCTGGTCGCTGCGTTCGCCGAGGACGAGGGTCGCCGCCCCCGCATCCTGGTGGCGAAGATGGGCCAGGACGGGCACGACCGCGGCCAGAAGGTTATTGCGACGGCCTTCGCCGACATCGGTTTCGACGTGGACGTGGGTCCTCTGTTCCAGACCCCCGAGGAGGTGGCGCAGCAGGCCGCCGACAACGACGTGCATGTGGTCGGTGTCTCGTCCCTGGCTGCGGGCCACCTCACGCTGGTCCCCGCGCTGCGTGATGCCCTGGCAGCGGTGGGTCGACCGGACATCATGGTGGTTGTCGGCGGAGTGATCCCGCCCGGTGACTTCGACGAGCTCTACCAGGCGGGCGCGGCGGCGATCTTCCCACCGGGAACGGTGATCTCCGACGCTGCCGTCGACCTGGTGCGTAAACTCGCCGCATCGCTCGGTCACCACGCGACCGCGTCGACCGGGGTCGACGCCTAAGTATGGCGACAGCCCCCGACGTCGCGGCCCTGGCAACCTCGATCCGAAACCGGGACCGCTCGGCTCTTGCTCGCGCGATCACGCTCGTCGAATCCACCCGCGCCGATCATCGTGACCGCGCGCAGGAACTGCTGCTGCACCTGCTGCCGTTCGCCGGTGGGGCCCATCGAGTCGGTATCACCGGGGTTCCGGGTGTCGGCAAGTCCACGTTCATCGACGCTCTGGGATCGATGCTCATCGAGCAGGGCCATCGTGTGGCGGTGCTCGCGGTCGACCCGTCGTCGACTCGAACGGGTGGTTCCATCCTGGGCGACAAGACACGCATGGCGCGCCTCTCGGTCGCCCCGAACGCCTACATCAGGCCGTCGCCCACCTCGGGCACTCTGGGCGGCGTCGCCAAGGCCACGCGCGAGACCATCGTGCTGCTCGAGGCGGCGGGATACGACGTCATCCTCGTCGAGACGGTCGGGGTGGGACAGTCGGAGGTGACCGTGGCCGGCATGGTCGACTGCTTCTGCTTCCTCACCCTCGCCCGCACCGGCGATCAGCTGCAGGGGATCAAGAAGGGCGTGCTCGAGCTCGCCGACGTGGTGGCGGTGAACAAGGCCGACGGCAAACATCTCACCGAGGCCAAGGGTGCTGCCCGCGAACTCGCGGGGGCGCTGCGACTGATCTACCCGCACGATGCGCTGTGGACCCCGCGGGTGCTGACGATGAGCGCCCTGGAGGGCTCCGGGCTCGATTCGTTCTGGGATGCGGTCTGCGAGCATCGTCGAGTCCTCACCGAGGCCGGCGAGTTCGAGGCCGGTCGACGACGACAGCAGGTGCAGTGGACGTGGTCGATGGTCCACGACCAGCTCCTGCGGCGCCTGGCCGGCAATGCCGCGGTCGCCGCGGTGCGCGCCGATGTCGAGAAGCGCGTCGCCGACGGAGAACTCACCGCGGCGCTCGGCGCACAGGAGATTCTTGCCGCGTTCGACCGCTGATCAGAGCTCGGACGCGTAGGTGCCGACCGTGTCGAGAAGATGATCGAAGAACGCGTCCGGCTGCGTCGACACCGCGATCGCCGCATTGGGGGAGCGTCCCCAGAACCCGCGTCGATCGGCGACCGTGGTTCCGCGGGTGAGCGTTCCCGTCAGTTCGACGTCGACGGTCGCCGTCTCGTAGCGGGCGATGGTCGGGTTCAGAGCCACCGCAGCGGCGAACGGATCGTGCATGTGCGCGAGATAGCCCTCACCCTGCGCGAGATGAAACTCCATGTAGAAGCGAACAGCGTCGGTCAGGTGCCGCACGATCGGCTTCGACGCGGTCGAGCGGGTGCCGGGCTCGTCGGCGGCGGACAGGTGCTCGATCGGTTCGCTACCTGCGATCTCGGCCAGCTTCGCCAGGTGCCGGGGGTGCATTTCGATGGTCTCGGTCAATCCCAGCGAGCACAGGATCGGTAGTCGATCCGGGTCCGCGCCGTCGAAAGCCGCGAACACCTCCTGCGCGGCCTCGGGATCGACCGCGACGTTCCACTCCGAGGTCGGTGTCGTGTTGCCCGGGTGATCGAAGGATCCCCCCATCACCACCAGACGTCGCAGCAGCGACGGCAGCTCGGGGTCCTCCCGGATCGCCAGCGCCAGATTGGTCAGGGGTCCGGTGACCAGCCCGACCACTTCACCGGGAGCGGCCCGCACGGTCTCCGCCCAGGCACGTGCCGCACTGCGCGACGACGCCGTCCGGCGCGACGGCGGCAGTTCGGCGTATCCGACGCCGCGCGGACCGTGGGTGTCCTCGGTGGTCATCAACGGGGCCACGAGGGGACCCTCCGCGCCGCGCGCGACCTCGATGGGCGGGGCCCCGCAGACATCGAGCCAGCGCAGATTGTTCTCGAGGACCTGCTCGGTGGGCACATTTCCTGCTGTGCAGGCCAGCACCGCGATCTCGGCGACGTCCTGGCGGGCGAGGAGATAGAGCAGCGCTAGCGAGTCGTCGATCCCGGTGTCGACGTCGACCACGAGGGTGGTTCGCGAACTCACTGCGCGAGCGACCCCGCGAAGATCTGCCATGCCAGCGCAGACTTGGCCACCAGGCTCAGCACGAGATACGACCGCTCGCCGAACGCGTAACTCCGCCACGGGCCGATCCGCCGATACTGCAGCCACTGGTTCACCGCGAAGCTCGCGAAGAAGATCAGGAGCGAGATGAAGATCCACACCACGAACGTGGGCAGGTTGCTGCCGACGCCGACGAAGTTGATGACGATCGCCACCCACGGCGCCGATCCGGCGACGGTGCCGAACCAGAAGGGCAGCATGGTCGTCGACGTGCGGCCGGGTGGATTGAGCCGCTCCTGCAACCAGCCGAAGAAGATCATCGCCACGTTCGACCCGATCACGGTGACCACTGTCGAGATGCCGGTGAGCCCGAAGTAGAAGCCGATGAGCACCACCATGATCGTTGCGCTGATCGAGTACTCGGCCCAGCGGAAACGGTTGATCCCGGCGCGCAGGTCCCGCTCGTAGACCGACCGGCCCACCGATGCGGTGAGGAGGTGGTCGATCGCGGCGAGCGCGAGGAACACCGCCACGGCGCCGGCCACCGAGACCGAGAACAGGTCCGACGGTGCCGGCACCGGAGTTCCGGGTGGGCCGACGGGATACGAGGAGGTGACCGTGATGGCAAACCCGTTGGCAAGCGCGATCACGGCAACGGCCTGGACCGCGTGCAGCACCGTCAGTGCGACATTCCATCGGAACAACGACGTCAGTGCGGACTCGGTGACACCCTCGGCGACCGCCGGAGAAGAAGACGCTCTCGACATGGTCACACCCGCTCAGCCGTGAGCTCGACGCCGGCTCCGCGCAGTCGGGTGACGAACGCATCACCGATCCCCGAGGCGGGCGTCAGTACCCCGCCGCCGAAGCTGGGCAGCTCGTCGCGGTTGTGCACCAGGGCCAGTGCGGCTTCACCGAGCATCACCGCCGTCGCGGCGTATCCGGGATCGCCGGAGGCCTTCACCCGCGTTCTCCATCGGGTACCCGTGGTGGTGAGGGTGTAGATGTCGCAGATGAAGTACCCGCTGCGCCGCGTCTTCTCGCTCGGCCCCTCGCCGGGCGAGGGCAGGATGCGGTCGAGGACCCAGCGGGTGGGGCCGAAGGCCATCCCGGCGACCACTGCTGTCACGGCGCCGCCGACCAGCGGTGCCACCACACGGCTCAGCGCCGAAGACCCGACGTTCATCGCCTCGCCATACCGGAAGGACTTGCCGTAGGGGTACCCGAGCACGGCATTGGTGCGCCGGACGACGCGAGTGTTGTACGAGCCCATGAAGAACGGTGCCTTCCACCCCTCCAGCGACGGGTGGATGTCCGAACCCTTGACCGTGGCGCTGTCGCTCTGGCGGCCGAGGTCCGGTTCGGCGTCGCGGTCGGGCGTGAGGGAGTACGGACTGGACGCGACCCGACGCGCCGCCGGGTCGCCGACCATCACGTCGACCTGCTCGCGGAGCGAATCGATCGTGCCGCCGCTGACACCGCCGCTGGCCGAGGTCAGGATCAGGGTGGTGTCGGTCAGCTCCCCGTCGCCGGCCGCGTGGACGGCCGAGAACAGCACGTGGACACCGATATCGGAAGGGACGGAATCGAACCCACACGAGTGAACGATGCGGGCGCCGGTGGCGTGGGCGAGATCGTGGTTGCGGTCGGCGCTCTCCCGCGCGAAGAGCACTTCGCCCGTCAGGTCGACGTAGTCGGTGCCCGCCGCCGCGCAGGCGTGGGCGAGCAGGTGACCGTACTTGGCGTACGGGCCCACGGTGGTGACCACGACACGGGTCGAGCCGACCAGCTGCGCGAGAGCATCGGCATCGTCGGCGTCCGCGACGATCAGCGGCCAGGAACCCGCGCCGGGGATTCGGGCCCGTACGGTCTCGAGTTTGGTGCGCGAGCGTCCCGCGAGGGCAATACGGGTGCCCTCCGGCGCGGTGGACGCCAGGTGCGCTGCGGTCAGTTCGCCGACGTATCCGGTGGCCCCGAACACGACGATGTCGTGGTCGAGGTCCGAGATCTCCTCGGGGTCGGGTTCGGGCGCGGTGGACGACGATGCAGGCATACCTAGACCCTAGAACGAACGCGCGATCACCAGGGCGACGGCACGTAATCCTTGAGGAACTTGCCGACGATGTCGATACCCGCCTCGCCCTGAACGATGGGGTCGTACACGCGGGCCGCCCCGTCGACGAGGTCGAGGGGTGCGTGGAATCCCTCCTCCGCCAATCGCATCTTCGTCGGGTGCGGACGTTCGTCGGTGATCCACCCGGTGTCGACGGCGGTCATGAGGATGCCGTCGGTGGCGAGGTCCGCGGCCGACGTGCGTGTGAGCATGTTCAGCGCCGCCTTCGCCATGTTCGTGTGCGGATGGCCGGATCCCTTGTATCCACGGGCGAACTGCCCTTCCATCGCCGAGACGTTGACGACGTACTTTCGTCGCGCCGCCGAGGCGGCGAGTGCGGGTCGCAGACGCGACACCAGGATGAACGGTGCCACGGAGTTGCACAGCTGCACCTCGAGCAACTCCAGCGGGTCCACCTGGTCGACCGTGTGGATCCAACTGTTGGTCGCAGCGAGGTCGGGCACCAGACCACCGGCGTCTATCGCCACGCCGTCGCGGAGCCGTTGCCGCGAGGCCGATCCCGCGATTCGAGCGAGCGCGGCGACATCGGACGGGCTCGGCCCGGTGGGGACAACCGAGGCGGGCACCGATTCCAGGGGCCCCGCGAGAGCCGCAGGATGGGCGTCGCTGGTGACTCCGAGCGAGACGATCTCCACCGGGGTGATCTCGAGCGGCTGCGACTCTGCCCGCGCCAGAGCCGAATACGAGCCCGCCGAGCGTTTGACGGTCTGAGCGGCGTTGTTGATCAGGATGTCGAGCGGACCCTGCTCGGCCACCGAATCGGCCAGCGCGACCACCTGCGCCGGGTCACGGAGATCGATGCCGACCACTCGCAGCCTGTGCAACCACTGATCGCTGTCGGGCATGGCCGCGAAACGCCGCACCGCGTCGCGGGGAAACCGCGTGGTGATCGTGGTGTGGGCCCCGTCGCGCAGCAATCGCAGCGCAATGTACATACCGATCTTGGCGCGACCGCCGGTCAACAGGGCGCGCCGCCCCCGCAGGTCGGTGTGGGCCGCACGCTTGGCGTGATGCACGGCCGCACACGACGGGCACAGCTGGTGGTAGAAGGCGTCGACGTGGGTGTAGCGCTGTTTGCAGACGTAACAGGGCCGAGCGCGCATAAGCGTCCCGGCGTGGTCACCCGGCGCCCGGGAGGTCAGAGCTATCCCGGAGGTCTCGTCGTCGATGCGTTCGGGCGAGCCGGTGGCCGTCGCGGCGATGACGGCGCGGTCGGCGGCGGCGACCTCGTCGCGCCGCGCCCGCCGCCGCTGCTTCTTGACGGCCTTGAACAGCCCCGCTGTCGCGAGCCGCAGCGCAACGGAATCCGGGTGGTCCTCGGCGAGGTCGGCGGCGCGGGCGAGAACGTCGAGTGCGGTGGCGAGATCCTGCGGCGAAATGGGCTCGGTACGCCGGGAAGCGTGCTCGTCACCGAACTCGGTGGCCATCGATACTCGCTCTCGGACGGACTGGGCACTCGGAGGAAGTGCGGGGGATGAACCAGAAGAGCCCCGATTCGGTGGGAATCGGGGCTCGTTGTGTCCGAGGGGGGACTTGAACCCCCACGTCCGTTAATAGGACACTAGCACCTCAAGCTAGCGCGTCTGCCATTCCGCCACTCGGACATTCTGGTACCGCTCGCCAGGCTTCCCGGCGCGAGGGCCAAGGTTAGTCGATAGCTCGCCGCGATCCAAAATGCCGCGTCGAGGCCGGGTTCGTCGTGGTCCGTCGGGCCCGGTGGTAGTAAGGGAGCCGTGAGCACCGCGCAGCCCCACTCGCCGACCATCGCCACCGACGAAGTGGTCGACCTCGTGGCATCTCTCATCCGCTTCGACACCTCCAACACCGGTGAGCCGGAGACCACGGCGGGCGAAGCGGAATGCGCCCGCTGGGTGGCCGCACAGCTCGAGGCCGTCGGGTACGAGACCGTCTACGTGGAGTCCGGGGCGCCCGGCCGCGGCAACGTCTTCGCGCGCCTGGCCGGTTCGGATCCCTCCCGCGGGGCGCTTCTGGTTCACGGCCACCTCGACGTCGTCCCGGCGCAGGCGGCGGACTGGAGCGTGCACCCGTTCTCCGGTGCGATCGAGGACGGTTACCTGTGGGGCCGCGGTGCGGTCGACATGAAGGGAACCGTCGGTATGGCTCTCGCTCTCGCGCGCCAGTTCCGGTCGGCGGGAACCGTCCCCCCGCGCGATCTGGTGTTCGCCTTCCTCGCCGACGAGGAGGCGGGCGGGGCGCTGGGATCGCACTGGCTGGTCGAGCACCGACCGGATCTGTTCGACGGTGTCACCGAGGCGGTGGGCGAAGTGGGCGGGTTCTCACTCACCGTGACCAACCCCGACGGCGACAGTCGGCGGCTCTATCTGGTCGAGACGGCGGAGAAGGGGCTGGGGTGGATGCGGCTGACGGCTTCGGCGCGCGCCGGCCACGGCTCGTTCCTGCACGAGGAGAACGCGGTGACCCACCTGGCCGAGGCCGTCGCGCGAATCGGCCGACATACGTTCCCCCTCGTGATGACCGACTCCGTCCGGGAGTTCCTGGCCGCCCTCTCCGAGGAGACCGGTGTCGAGATCGACCCCGACTCACCCGACCTCGACGGGATACTCGCCAAACTGGGCAACCTGGCCCGCATCGTCGGCGCCACCATGCGTGATACTGCGAATCCGACCATGCTCGCTGCCGGGTACAAGGCCAACGTGATCCCGCAGACCGCGACGGCTGTGGTGGACTGCCGGATCCTTCCGGGACGACGGCCGGCGTTCGAGCGCGAACTCGACGCCCTGCTCGGACCCGACGTGACTCGTGAGTGGATCACCGACCTCGAGCCGTACGAGACCACCTTCGACGGTGACCTCGTGGCCGCGATGGGCGCGGCGATCCTCGCGCACGATCCCGAGGGCCGCACCGTTCCCTACATGCTCTCCGGTGGCACGGACGCAAAGGCCTTCGCCAAGTTGGGGATTCGGTGCTTCGGCTTCGCGCCGCTGCGCCTTCCACCGGAGTTGGACTTCGCTGCGCTCTTCCACGGTGTCGACGAGCGTGTTCCCGTCGAATCGCTGGTCTTCGGCACCCGCGTGTTCGAGCACTTTCTCCTGCACAGCTGAGCGTGGGGCTCAGGTGTGGGTGACCCCGCTGCCGACGGCCTGCGCCAGGGTGGTCATTCCCGATCTCCGCAGTCGCTCGGCGATGCCCCGATTGATCCGTCGGGCCCAGAACGGGCCCCCGTAGATGAAGCCGGTATAGCCCTGCACCAGATCGGCACCGGCCACGATCCGCTCCCACGCGTCGTCGGCGGACTCGATCCCGCCCACCGATATCAGGGCCAGGCGTCCGCCCACCCGGGAGTACAGCCGTCGTAGAACCGCGAGGGAGCGCTCCGCCACCGGCGGCCCGGACAGTCCGCCGGCCCCGATCGCCTCGACGGTCCCTGCGGGGGTGGCCAGGGACGCACGCGAGAGGGTGGTGTTCGTGGCGACGATTCCCGCGAGCGAGAGCTCCACCGCCAGATCGGCGACGGCATCGACATCCTCGTCGGAGAGATCGGGAGCGATCTTCACCAGGACGGGCACCTGTACTTGCGCCATCACCGCCGAGAGGATCGGGCGCAGCGACTGCACCGCCTGCAGATCCCGCAGACCCGGGGTGTTCGGTGAGCTGACGTTGACCACCACGAAATCGCACACCGACCCCAGGGCCCTGGCGCTGCTCGCGTAGTCGGCGGCCGCGAACTCGGGTTCGACCACCTTGGTCTTGCCGATGTTCGCACCGATCGGCACATCCGGCCGTCGACGGGCCAGGCGGGCGGCTGCGGCGACAGCGCCGTGATTGTTGAAGCCCATCCGATTAATCAGCGCACGATCGGCGGGAAGGCGGAAGAGCCGGGGCGCGGGATTGCCCGGCTGGGCCTGCGCGGTGACGGTTCCGATCTCGGCGAACCCGAAACCCAGGGGACCCCATGTGTCGACGCCGGCGGCATCCTTGTCGAACCCCGCGGCCAGGCCGACCGGGTAGGGAAACCGCACTCCGAACACCGTGGACCCGAGGATCGCATCGTCGGTGCAGAGAAGTCGACGCACCAGGCCGGCCAGCGGTCGGGGCTTGGTGACCAGCCGCATCGCTGCGAACGCGAGGTGGTGGATCCGCTCCGGCGTGATGAGGAACATCACACGCAACAGAAGATCGTACGGACGCATCAGCCGATTCCCGCCGGTGGAACCGCGGCAGCGGACTTGCGCCGCCGCAGCAGCACCCGACGGCTGCCATCGGTGTAGAGGCGAACGCGCGAGAGTTCCCACCCGCCGAATTCGGCCGTGATGGCCAGGCGCATCGATGCCGTCACTCGAGTGACGTCCGGTGGTAGGCGCAGCGGCACGTACTCCCAGTCGTCGGACTCGGCTGCCCACCCCTCGGGCAGTGCGCGTGATCGCGGTCCGCGGCGTCGCTCGCTCATCCTCATCCTCCGCTCGGTTATAGGCAGTCGATTCGTTCCACTGGCTGCTCCCACTCACGCGGTCGGTTGTGACGGTACCGCGACGATGCCTCCACCTGCAGCGGAGCCCACGTAGACTCTCCCGCCGACCTCGTCGACCGCCACCGAGTTGGGCTGGGCCACCGTGGCCACCCGCTGTTTCTCCACCGGGATCCCGGTGGAGATGTCGAACGCGACGAGTTGGTTGACGCCGGTGAGGGTCACCCAGACCAGGGATGTGGCGTTGTCGACGGTGACGCCGAACGGTGAGCCGGACACCGGGAACCGCTGGCGCAGAATCAGATCGTTGTCGGTGAAGATCAGCAACTCGTCGTCGGCGGTGTCGGCGACCGCGAGTCGGCCGTCGCGTGCCGCACTCATCGTGGTTGCGCCCTCCCCGGCCCGTAGAGCCGGCCCGAGAGCACTGCGGTCGGTGTTCAGCGAGGTCACCGACGTCTGCCGCCGATCGAGCGCGGTCAGGGCGCCGTCGACGGCCGTCAGCACGTCCGCGGTCACCAGTCCGCGGATCGTCGAGCGCACAGCTCCGGACCCGTCGAGAAGCTCCACCGGGCCGGCGACCGTTCCCACGGCCAGTCCGTCACCGAACGGCACGGCCGACACCGCCCCGGAGGCGACCGGCGTCGAGGCGGCCCTCGCGGTGCGCACATCGATCGTGCTCACTCCCGCGGACGTGGTCACCAGCACCGTTCCATCGCGCCCGGCCGACAGAGAGGTACCGGGTGGGTCGAGGGTCACCGTGCGTGCGGGCCCACCGGTCGGTGCTGCCCCGAGCAGGTAGAGCGAGGTACCGCGCGCGTCGAGCGCGGCCACTGTGCGCGTCGACTGGTCGACCACCACCGCCGAGACACTCACACCCGGCAGGACGACGCTCCCCGCCGCCGGAGCGGCCGTGGGTGGCGAGGCCACCGGTGTCTGAGGATCGCGGGTCGGCAGGGACGACGGGTCCGGCGACGACGAACACCCCGCGGTCAGGGCCAGCGCTGTGATGGTCGCAGCGGCCGACTTCCACCACGCCGACCGTCGACGCGCCGACGCCACTCGAAGGGACTGCTCGAACCGCCTGGACCGATGCACCTGCACCACACGACCTCTCCGCGGGTCACGCGACCCACTACCGGACTGCCTGCGACCGATCCCTAGTACCGTCTGCGCACGTGATCGTCGAATCGATGTCGTGGGCGCAGGCGCTCGTTCTCGGTGCAGTCCAGGGTCTCACGGAGTTCCTGCCCGTCTCGTCGTCGGCACACCTGCGCATCGTCTCGCAGGTGTTCTTCGGCTCCGATGCCGGCGCGTCCTTCACCGCCGTGACACAGCTCGGTACCGAACTCGCGGTGCTGCTGTACTTCGCGCGCGACATCGCGCGCATCGTCCGAGCCTGGGTCGGCGGCCTGTTCGACCGGAGCAAACGGGGCGAGCTCGACTACCGCATCGGGTGGTACGTGATCATTGCGACGGTGCCGATCGGAGTGCTCGGGTTTCTGTTCAAGGACGAGATCCGCACGGGTGCCCGCAACCTGTGGCTGATCTCGTCGATGCTGATCATCTTCGCCCTGGTGATCGCGCTGGCAGAAAAGGTCGGTCGCCAGGACAGGCCCATCGAGCAGATCACCACTCGCGACGGCCTGGCCATGGGTTTCGCGCAGTGCCTGGCGCTGATCCCCGGGGTGTCCCGCTCGGGAGCCACGTCCAGCGCCGGCCTGTTCCTCGGTCTCGAACGCCAGGCTGCCGTGCGATTTTCGTTCCTGCTCGCCATCCCGGCGGTGACCGCCTCAGGCCTGTTCTCCCTGCCGGATGCGTTCGCGCCTGCGGGTGAAGGTCTCACTGCATCGGGACCGCAGCTTCTGGTGGCCACGGTGGTCGCCTTCGTACTCGGCTACGCATCGATCGCCTGGCTGCTCAGGTTCGTGGCGTCGAACTCACTGAACTGGTTCGTGGGCTACCGCATCGTGGTCGGTGTCGCGGTGATGGTCCTGCTGGCGACCGGCACGGTCTCGGCCACGTAGGGTCGGCCGGTATGACGGTGATCCTGCTTCGACACGGCCGTTCGACGTCGAACACCGCCCACACACTCGCCGGGCGATCGGAGGGTGTGGAACTCGATCCGACCGGTCTGATCCAGGCGCAGACGCTGGTGGATCGACTCGCCCCACTGCCCATCGTGGAGATCGTCCGGTCCCCTCTGCTGCGATGCGCACAGACGGTGTCGCCCCTGGCGGTCAGCCGCAACCTGGAACCGGTCGTGGAGGACTCCATCGTCGAGGTCGACTACGGCGAGTGGACGGGGCGCGCGATCAAGGACCTGGTGGCCGAACCACTGTGGAAAGTGGTGCAGCAGCATGCATCCGCCGCCGTGTTCCCGGGCGGGGAAGGGCTGGCCGACGTGCAGCGACGGGCGGTGCGTGCCGTTCGTGAGCATGATCGGCGCCTTGCGGAGCAGCACGGGAAAGACGTGCTCTGGGTCGCGTGCTCGCACGGCGACGTGATCAAGTCGGTCGTATCCGATGCGCTCGGCGCGCACCTGGACTCGTTCCAGTCGATCGTCGTCGAACCCGCGTCCATCAGCATCGTGCGGTACACCGAAACACGCGCGTTCGTCCATCGGGTCGGCGACACCGGCGGTGACCTGTCCGCGTTCGTTCCCAGCGAAACTGCACCCGCAACGACATCTGAAGAGTCCTCTGATCAGGGAGAACAGTCCTCCTCCGATGCCGTTCCGGGTGGCGGGACGTGACGGTGCCCGCCCGGACGAGCCTCGAGGTCTCCAGGATGCGCGAATAATGGGGTCCACGCCCCGCATCGCGCTCCGGTGCCGGTCCCAGATCATTACAGCGCCAGGGAGGTGAGCGTGCCCCGAGCCATCCATGTCTTCCGCACTCCCGACCGCTTCGTGGCAGGAACGGTCGGAGAGCCCGGCGAGCGCTCGTTCTACCTCCAGGTCGTGCACCAGGCACGGGTGGTCAGCGTTGCGCTCGAGAAGCAGCAGGTCCAGGTCCTCGCCGACCGCGTGGGCCTACTTCTCGACGAAGTGGCGCGCCGTTTCGGAGCCGACGTGCCCGGCGCTCCCACCGCCGACGTCGACGTCGACCCGCTGATCATGCCCATCGAAGCAGAGTTCCACGTCGGGACCATGGGCCTGGGGTGGGACGCCGAGGCCGGCGCCGTGGTGGTGGAGCTGCTCGCGATCACCGAGACGGAAGTGGACGAGTCGGTGGTGCTGGACGACACCGACGACGGTCCCGATGCAGTTCGCGTGTTCCTCACCCCCGATCAGGCGCGCGGGTTCACCGCCCGGAGCGAGCGAGTGATCGCCGCAGGGCGTCGACCGTGCCCTCTGTGCCAGGAGCCGATCGCAGCCTCCGGCCACGTCTGCGTGCGGACGAACGGATACCGTCGCCGATCTCTGCCGACCGCCGAGCCCGAGTTCGGCGACGACACGTGAGGGCACGCGCGTGATCGACGACGACACGGACCTGCTCACGCACGGAGAGCTCGACATCGTCGGACGTGTAGCCGTGGCGAGCAACGCCACCCTGGTCTGCGACATCGCACGCGAGCGCGGCAGCGAGGGTGACGTGGGTGCCGAGGGGCCGCTGAGGTGCGTGTACAAGCCGATTCGGGGTGAGCGGCCGCTGTGGGACTTCCCCGACGGCACGCTCGCCGGCCGCGAGGTCGCCTCCTACCTCGTCTCCGACGCGCTGGGCTGGGATGTGATCCCCACGACCGTGCTGCGCGATGGTCCCCTCGGCCCGGGAATGGTGCAGAGGTGGATCTACACCGTAGAGCGGCATCCCGAGGAAGGCACCGCGCTCGATCTCGTGGACCTGTGCCGACCGGACCTTCTGCCGACCGGCTGGCTGCCCATCCTGCGTGCGTACGACGAGCGCGGCGACGAGGTGACGCTGGTGCACGCCGACGACCCTCGGCTGATGCGAATGGCGGTCCTGGACGTGATCATCAACAACGCCGATCGAAAGGGTGGCCACGTCCTCGAGGGTCTCGACGGGTCCGTCTACGGGGTCGATCACGGGATTTGTCTGCACGGGGAGAACAAGCTGCGCACAGTGCTGTGGGGTTGGGCCGGGCGGGCCATAGACGACGCACTGATGGCCGACGTGGCAGATCTCTCCGCGCTACTGGACGGTGAACTCGGCGAGCGCCTGGCCGAGCTGATCACCCGAGCCGAGGTTCGCGCGTTGGCCGAACGTATCGGCGATCTTCTCGCCAGGCCGGTGATGCCCGGTCCCGACCATGGGCGACCGATTCCGTGGCCTGCGTTCTGACGCGGACCCCTCCAGCGCGCTGTGTACGCTCGCCTGCATGAAGGCGTGGCCCGAGATCGACGTTCCCACGGTTCCCGGAGCAGGCCCGTCCTTGCGGCTCCACGACACTGCCGACGGCGCGGTCCGACCGCTGACCCCGGGCGACGTCGCCACGATGTACGTGTGCGGGATCACTCCATACGACGCAACACATCTCGGCCACGCCGCCACCTACGTCGCATTCGACTCGGTGAATCGGGTGCTGCGCGACCTCGGCCATGACGTCCACTACGTCCAGAACGTCACCGATGTCGACGACCCGCTGTTCGAACGCGCGGCCCGCGACGGTGTCGACTGGCGTGATCTGGGGCAGCGCGAGACCGACCTGTTCCGCTCCGACATGACGGCACTGCGCGTGATCCCTCCGCGTGACTACGTGGGCGCGGTGGAATCGGTGGGCGAGGTGGTCGAGTTGGTCGGCCGGCTGCTCGAGTCCGGGCACGCGTATGTCGTGGACGATCCGCAGTTCCCCGACGTCTACTTCCGTGTCGACGCCACCGAGCAGTTCGGCTACGAGTCCAACTACGACCAGGCAACAATGGAGGCCTTCTTCGCCGAACGTGGCGGCGACCCCGACCGGGCCGGCAAGCGTGATCGTCTCGACGCTCTGCTGTGGCGTGCCCGTCGACCGAACGAGCCGTCGTGGCCCGCACCTTTCGGCGACGGTCGACCGGGCTGGCACGTCGAGTGCGCGGCAATTGCCCTCAACCGCATCGGTTTCGGGTTCGACGTCCAAGGCGGCGGGAGCGATCTGATCTTCCCGCACCACGAGTTCTCGGCCGCTCACGCCGAGGCCGTGACCAGCGGTGATCGCTTCGCTCGGCACTACGTTCACACGGGCATGATCTCGCTGGACGGGGTCAAGATGTCGAAGAGTTTGGGCAACCTGGTGTTCGTCTCGACACTGCTCGCCGACGGCGTGGAGGCCGGGGCCGTTCGACTGGGGATCCTGGCCGGGCACTACCGCGAGGACCGGCCCTGGTCGCCGCAGGTCCTCGAGGACGCGCAGGCGCGGTTGGACCTGTGGCGCAGGGCAGTGGGCCTCGAGGCCGGGCCGTCCGCCGTCGACACCATTGCCCGCGTCCGCCGCCACATGGCCGACGACTTGAACTCCCCGCGTGCTCTCGACGCCGTCGACGCGTGGGCGCGCGACGCGCTCGCGGTCGGCGACGGCAACGTCGGCGGATCGGACCCCTCCGCACCGAGAGCGGTGTCCACCCTGGTCGACGCTCTTCTCGGCGTGGCCCTCTGACCGGGCGCGTGTCAGGCGTCGGCCCGCTCGCCCGAGCGGGACGTGTGCGGCATGAGAGCCGGGGCGAGCAGCGCCAGAGCCAGCGCAGGCGCCAGGAACGCAACGGCTGGGTGAACCCCGTACAGAGGAGTCAGTGCCAGCGGTGAGAGTGCGGCGCCGCCGAACCGGAACGCCTGAACCACCGAGACCGAGCCACCGGAGTTGGTGGAACCACCTGCGAGCACCGCAGCATTGACGCCGACCAGGACGAACTGTGACGCAACACCGGCGAGCATCCAGGCCGCGGCCACCACGACCAGGATGTTCACCGTTCCTGCAGCGGCCACCAGCGCTGCTCCGCACACGGCGCCGACGATCACCGTGCGTCTCGCACCGATCCGGTCGATGAGTGACCCCACCGGACGTGCTGCCAAGACCCCGGCGACACCGAACCCGGTCAGGAGCAACCCACGCGCCCCGGGGGAGAGGGCGAAGTAGTCCTGCGCCCGATAGGCCACCAGGAATCCCAGACCACCCAGCGCACCCCACCCCAACAGTGCGACCATGCCGATCCGAAACACACGCGTGGTCAGTGCGTCGCGCAGGCGAGGTGCCGACTCCCCGGTCGAGGGGGTTGTGGTGATCCTCGGCAAGCCGGCCGCGCCGAGTACCGCCGAGGCGGCCGCGAGAATCCAGAACGCCAGCCGCCAGTCGAATTCCGCCGCGATTCCGCCCACCAGGGGTGCAACGGTGGTCCCCGCGGCCTGCAGGGCACCGAAGGTGCCGAGCACCCGTCCGAGCTTCTCACGCGGGGTGATCAGGGCAAGGGAGGCCAGCAGCAGCGGCGAGGTGAACGCGTTCGCACAACCCTGCATCACCCGGCCCACCAGTACGGTCTCGAGATTCGGGCCGAGAGCGCACACCGCGGACGCGACAAGGTAGAGCCCGTACGCGATCCGCACGGTGCGCATCCGACCCCAGCGTGTCCCGAGAGTTCCCGAGACGAGCATCATCGCGGCGAAGGGCAGCAGGTACGCGGTGAGTGTGATCGACGCGGTCTGGGCGGTGACACCGAGGTCCGCGCCCATCTCCGGGAGCATCGACGAGACCACGCCCCCGCCGAACGGTCCGAGGAAACCGCCCACGTAGAGGGCGACGACGCGAAGGCCGTGTGCCCGGTTCGGGGCCGTCACAAGCCGAAGCTGCCGGGACCTCGTCGACGCAGATAGCGCTCGAACTCCGCTGCGAGCGCGTCTCCGTCGACCTTGGCGACGGCGTCGGACATGTCGACCTCGGCGTCGCCGCGTTCCTCGAGGGAACGCACGTAGTCCGAGATCTCCTCGTCGTCCTTGGTCATCTCGGTGACGCCGAGTTCCCACTCCTCGGCGCGCGCGGTCAGGTCACCGAGTGGCACCTCGATATCGAGTACATCCTCCACGCGCTGCAGGAGCGCGGCGGTGGCCTTCGGATTCGGCGGCTGGGAGACGTAGTGGGGGACCGCGGCCCACAGGGACACCGCGGGGATCCCGGCCCGTACGCACTCGTCCTGCAGAACCCCGGTGATCCCGGTCGGTCCTTCGTAGCGTGTCTGCTCGAGGTTGAATTGCTGGGCAGCCTCGACGCTGTAGGCCGTGCCGGTGACCGGGACAGGTCGGGTGTGCGGAGTGTCGGCCAGGAGCGCACCGAGAATGACCACGGTGTCGACCCCCAGTTGCTCCATGAACTCGAGCAGGTCGTCGCAGAAGCTGCGCCACCGCATGTTCGGCTCGATGCCGCGCAGGAGAACCACATCACGGGTGCTACCGGGGGGTGAGCACACCGACAGACGGGTCGCGGGCCACTCGATCTCGCGAGCCACACCGTCGACCTGCCGCACGGTCGGTCGATTGACCTGGTAGTCGTAGTAGTCCTCCGAGTCGAGTTCGGCCAGCGGATTCGCGTCCCAGGTCATCTCCAGGTGCTCGATTGCTCCGCTGGCAGCGTCCCCGGCATCGTTCCAGCCCTCGAACGCCGCCACGAGAACCGGACGACGCAGGGTGGGAACCAGCGCGTCATCGTCGGTCTCGGCCGTGGGGCTCTGCGGATCACTCACCCGCACAGACTACGACCACACCCTTCCCACTACTCTGGACACATGCCAATCGCCCCCCGGAACGACCGTGTCGGCACCGGTTTCCTCGACGCACTCGCACGGCGGGTGGTGGTCGGCGACGGGGCGATGGGAACGATGCTCCAGGCTGCGGAGCTGAGCCTGCAGGACTTCCTGGGTCTCGAGGGATGCAACGAGATCCTCAACGACACCCGTCCGGACGTCCTCGCCGACATTCACCGGGCCTACTTCGAGGCCGGCGCCGACGCGGTCGAGACCAACACCTTCGGATGCAACCTGCCCAATCTGGCCGACTACGACATCTCCGACCGAATCAGGGAGCTCTCGGAGAAGGGCACTGCCATCGCCCGTGCGGTGGCCGACGAGATGGGTCCCGGGCACGACGGGATGCCGCGCTTCGTGCTGGGTTCGGTGGGACCGGGCACCAAGCTGCCGTCACTGGGCCATGCACCGTTCCGCGCACTGAGCCAGGCCTACCGCGAGTGCGCACTGGGCATGATCGAGGGCGGCGCCGACGCCGTCCTCATCGAGACCTGCCAGGACCTTCTGCAGGTCAAGGCCGCTGTGCTCGGTACTCAGGACGCGATGGAATCCACCGGTCGCACCGTGCCGATCATCACCCACGTGACCGTGGAGACCACGGGCACCATGCTGCTCGGATCGGAGATCGGCGCGGCGCTGGCCGCGGTCGAACCGCTCGGTGTCGACGTGATCGGTCTGAACTGCGCGACGGGTCCGGCCGAGATGAGCGAGCACCTGCGGCACCTGTCGCGGCACTCGACCCTTCCGGTATCGGTCATGCCCAACGCCGGGCTGCCGGTTCTGGGGCCGAACGGCGCGGTGTATCCGCTGACACCCGAAGAACTGGCCGAGGCGATGAGCACGTTCGTCGCCGAGTACGGGCTGGCATTCGTCGGTGGTTGCTGTGGCACCACGCCCGAACACATTCGGCAGATGGTCTCCGCCGTCCGCGCCACCGAGCGCGCCCGCCGTTCGCCGGCCCCGGAGAACGGCGTCTCGTCGCTCTACGTCTCGGTGCCGTTCGAGCAGGACTCGTCGATCCTGATGATCGGCGAGCGGACGAACTCCAACGGCTCCAAGGCTTTCCGCGAGGCGATGCTCGCCGGCGATCATCAGCGGTGCCTCGACATCGCCAAGGACCAGACCCGCGACGGCGCGCACATGCTCGACCTCAACGTCGACTACGTCGGCCGCGACGGCGCGGCCGACATGGCCGCGCTGGCGAGCCGCCTGGCCACCGGGTCGACACTGCCGATCATGCTCGACTCCACCGAACCGGCCGTACTCGAGGCGGGGCTCGAGCACCTCGGTGGCCGCAGCGCCGTGAACTCGGTGAACTACGAGGACGGCGATGGGCCCGACTCGCGCTTCCAGAAGATCATGCGCCTGGTCAAGCGCCACGGGGCCGCTGTGGTCGCGTTGACGATCGACGAGGAGGGCCAGGCCCGTACCGCGGACTGGAAGGTCCGCATCGCCGAACGCCTGATCGCCGACATCACGCAGAACTGGGGTATTCCCGAGAACGACATCATCATCGACACGCTCACCTTCCCGATCTCGACCGGGCAGGAGGAGGTGCGCCGCGACGGTATCGAGACCATCGAGGCCATTCGCCGGCTCCACCGCGATCACCCCGAGGTGCACTTCACACTGGGCATCTCGAACATCTCGTTCGGTCTCAATCCGGCTGCTCGACAGGTTCTGAACTCGGTGTTCCTACACGAGTGCACCGAGGCGGGCCTCGACACGGCCATCGTGCACGCCTCGAAGATCCTGCCGATGGCGAGAATCCCGGACGAGCAGCGCGAGGTGGCGCTGGATCTGGTCTACGACCGTCGGCGCGAGGGCTACGACCCGCTGCAGCGACTGATGGAGCTGTTCGAGGGGGTCTCCGCGGCGTCGGCACGCGAGTCGCGGGCCCAGGAGCTCGCCGCACTCCCGCTGTTCGAGCGACTCGAGAGGCGCATCGTCGACGGCGAGCGCGCCGGGCTCGCCGACGATCTCGACGAGGCCATGACCACCACCCCGCCCTTGACGATCATCAACGACACGCTGTTGTCGGGGATGAAGACCGTGGGCGAGCTGTTCGGTTCGGGGCAGATGCAACTGCCGTTCGTGCTGCAGTCGGCCGAGGTGATGAAGGCCGCTGTGGCACATCTCGAGCCCCACATGGAGGCCAGTGACGAGGACGGCAAGGGTCGAATCGTGCTGGCGACGGTGAAGGGCGATGTGCACGACATCGGCAAGAACCTCGTCGACATCATCCTCAGCAACAACGGGTACGAGGTGATCAATCTCGGCATCAAGCAGCCGATCTCGGCGATCTTGGACGCCGCCGTCGACAAGCGTGCCGACGTGATCGGGATGTCCGGGTTGCTCGTGAAGTCGACGGTGGTGATGAAGGAGAACCTGCTCGAGCTCAACTCCCGCGGAGTGGCCGAGCAGTTCCCCGTGATGCTGGGCGGAGCCGCGCTCACCCGCTCGTACGTCGAGAACGATCTCAGTGAGGTCTACGACGGCGACGTGCGGTACGCGCGCGACGCCTTCGAGGGTCTGCAGCTGATGGACGAGATCATGTCCGCCAAACGGGGCGGAGCACCCGAGGTGGACTCCGAGGCGGCACGTACTGCTGCACGCAAGGCCGCCGAACGCAAGGAGCGTCACGCCCGGTCGGCGCGAATCGCCGCCCAACGCAAGGCCGATCACGACGACGTCGTGGTGCCGGCGCGGTCGGATGTGGCCGCCGACATCGAGGTGCCCACACCGCCGTTCTGGGGTACGCGCGTGGTGCGCGGTGTCTCGCTCGCCGAGTACTCGGGTCTGCTCGACGAGCGCGCACTCTTCCTGGGCCAGTGGGGTCTTCGCGGCGCCAGGGCGGGGGAGGGACCGTCGTATGACGACCTGGTCGAGAGCGAGGGGCGCCCCCGACTACGGTACTGGCTCGACCGCCTGAGCACCGACGGCGTCCTCGCGCACGCGGCGATCGTCTACGGGTACTTCCCGGCGGTGTCCGACGGTGACGATGTGATCGTGCTCGAGTCGCCGGAACCCGATGCCCCCGAACGGTTCCGCTTCACCTTCCCCCGTCAGCAGCGTGGCAGGTTCCTCTGCATTGCCGACTTCGTCCGATCCCGGGAGGCGGCGCGCGCCACCGGTCGGGTCGACGTGTTCCCGATGAACCTGGTGACGATGGGCCAACCCATCGCGGACTTCGCCAACGAACTGTTCGCGTCGGACTCCTACCGCGACTACCTGGAGGTGCACGGTATCGGTGTTCAGCTGACCGAGGCTCTCGCCGAGTACTGGCACCGTCGAGTGCGCGAGGAACTCGCGTTGCCCGATGGCCGCCATGTGGCGGACGACGATCCGAGCGAGGTGGACGGGTACTTCCGGCTCGAGTACCGCGGGGCGAGGTACTCCTTCGGCTACGGCTCGTGCCCCAACCTCGAGGATCGCGTCGCGCTGGTGAAGCTGCTCGAACCCGAGCGGATCGGGGTGACGCTCTCCGAGGAACTTCAGCTGCACCCCGAGCAGTCCACCGACGCCTTCGTTCTCCACCATCCCGAGGCGAGCTACTTCAATGTCTGACGCACGCCGATGTCCGACACACACGCCGATGTCTGACACACATGGGTGCTGATGGTTCGAGGCCCGAGCTGCGCGGGGTGCTGTTCGACATGGACGGCACGCTGCTGGACTCGGAGAAGCTCTGGGACGTCGCGGTCTACGAGTTGTCGGCCGATCTGGGTGCGGAGATGACCCCGCAGGTGCGCCGCTCGACGCTCGGGAACTCGATGATGGGAGCGTTGCGCATCGTCCATGAGCACGCCGGCCGACCGACCGGGCCGGAGCACCTCGAGGAGAGCGCCGCACGGCTCCGCACCAGGGTCGCCGAACTGTTCGGCGAAGGCCTGCCGTGGCGTCCGGGCGCCGAGGACACCCTCGACCGGGTCGTCGAGTCCGGGCTTCGTACGGCTCTGGTCACCAACACCGAACGTGCGCTCACCGAGCTGGCGCTCGACACCCTCGGCCGTCACCGATTCCATGTCACCGTCTGCGGTGACGAGGTACGCGCCCCCAAGCCCGAGCCCGAGCCCTACCGTCGCGCCGCGCAGCTGCTGGGCATCGAGACATCCCACACGCTCGCGATCGAGGATTCACCGACCGGAGCGCAATCCGCGGACGCTGCGGGATGCGTGGTCCTGGCCGTACCGTCCGACATCGACATCCCCGCCGGACCACGTCGACTGCACCGAGCCACGCTGGACGGGCTCACGATCGACGACCTGCACGATGGATTCGCCGTCGTCGCCGCCGGAGCTGGAGCAGGGGCACGGAACACGAGCGGCGGAGCCGCGGCATGGAACAATCGTCGCCCGTGAAGAATTTCGAGTCCCTGTTCGCCGAACTCACCGAGCGCGCGGCCACGCGACCGGCCGGGTCGGGCACGGTCGCCGCCCTCGATGCGGGGGTGCATGCGCAGGGCAAGAAGATCCTCGAGGAGGCCGGGGAGGTGTGGATCGCCGCCGAGCACGAATCGGACGAGGCCCTCGCCGAGGAAATTTCACAGCTGCTGTACTGGGTGCAGGTCCTGATGGTCGGTCGAGGCCTGACTCTCGACGACGTCTACCGACACCTGTAGATCGGTCCGCTCCTCCCGCCGTGCCGAACGACCCGATCCAGAGGAAGAACACCATGCTGCGCGTCGCCGTACCCAACAAGGGCGCCCTGTCCGAGTCGGCCGCCGAGATCCTCGACGAGGCCGGCTATCGTCGCCGAACCGACGCCAAGGACCTGACGGTTCTCGATCCTGCCAACCGCGTCGAGTTCTTCTTCCTGCGACCGAAGGACATCGCGATCTACGTGGGATCGGGTGAGCTAGATCTGGGGATCACCGGGCGCGACCTGGCGTGGGACTCCGGCGCTCCCGTGACCGAGCGCCTGGCCCTGGGGTTCGGGCGGTCCTCGTTCCGCTACGCGGCGCCCGCGGGCGAGCAGTGGTCGCCCGAGCGACTGGCGGGCCTGCGTATCGCGACGTCCTACCCGAACCTCGTCCGCGCCGACCTCGCGCGCCGCGGCATCGAGGCCTCGGTGATCCGCCTCGACGGCGCCGTGGAGATCTCGATCCAGCTCGGAGTGGCCGACGCCATTGCCGACGTCGTCGGATCGGGACGCACCCTGCGACAGCACGATCTGGTGGCGTTCGGCGAGTCACTGTGCGACTCGGAGGGCGTGGTGATCGAACAGGCGGGTTCACCGAGCGACGACAAGGCACGTAACCAGATGGTCGCGCGCATTCAGGGTGTGGTGTTCGGCCAGCAATACCTGATGCTCGACTACGACTGCCCCCGCGCGATCCTCGACGACGCGGTTCGCATCACCCCGGGTATCGAATCCCCGACTCTTTCACCGTTGGCCGACCCCGCCTGGATGGCGGTGCGCGCCCTCGTCCCACGTAAGGGCCACAACCTCATCATGGACCAGCTCGCGGAGCTCGGTGCGAAGGCGATCCTGGCCTCGGACATCAGGTCGTGTCGATTCTGAGCGATCCAGCTCTCCCGGAGTGTGATGCTCGTCCAACGTTTCCTGTCGATACCTCCCCTCAGCAGAATCGGGTCCCCAGTGAGTTCCAGCGAGATCACCCCGTCGACCCGTCCGACGGGTGCGTTCCGCCCTGGCGATCGGGTGCAGCTCACCGACGGTAAGGGTCGGCACTACACGGTGGTGCTCGAGCCCGGGCGCGAGTTCCACACTCACCGCGGTGGAATCGCCCACGACAGCCTGATCGGGGCCGAGGAGGGCAGTGTGGTGACCTCCGCGAACGGCACGCCCTACCTGGCTCTGCGTCCGCTGCTGGTGGATTACGTGTTGTCGATGCCGCGGGGCGCTCAGGTGATCTACCCGAAGGACGCGGCACAGATCGTCCACGAGGGCGACGTGTTCCCCGGAGCGCGGGTGCTCGAGGCCGGCGCCGGCTCGGGCGCGCTGACCTGTTCCCTGCTGCGTGCCGTCGGACCGACGGGGCGCGTGATCTCGTACGAGGTACGCGACGATCACGCCGAACACGCGGTGCGCAACGTCGACGTGTTCTTCGGCGCTCGACCGGCCAACTGGGACCTGGTGATCGGAGACGTCGCCGATGTCGACGTCGATGCTTGCGGCGGACTCGTCGACCGCATGGTGCTCGACATGCTCGCGCCGTGGGACGCACTCGATGCAGCGCGTCGCGCGGTGGTGCCCGGCGGGGTTCTCATCGTGTACGTCGCGACGGTCACCCAGCTTTCCAAGGTGGTCGAGGCGTTGCGAGAACAGCAGTGCTGGACCGAACCCCGGTCGTGGGAGTCGATGGTGCGGGGGTGGCACGTCGTCGGGCTCGCGGTGCGGCCGGAACATCGAATGCAGGGCCACACCGCGTTCCTGGTCAGTGCGCGTCGCCTCGCCGAGGGCACCGTCACACCGAAACCGCAACGACGCGCGGGAAAGGTCGGCGGCACTCCTGCGTGAACACCGCGCGCCTGCGGCGTACGACGCACGTCCGAGATGTGGCGTGCGACGCACCCGATCCGATCACGCGACCGAGCCGAATACAGGTGCACTGTTCACCTGCCGTCACCTGGGCGGACACCGGGAGATTCCAGCTCGGTCACGACACGTCGGGCGGGAGGTGCCGTTGGTCACCACGCACGTGCGCCGATCGCCCGGTAGCGTTGGTTATTCGCACCGGGAGGAGTCGCCATGAGCCCAACAGACAATTCGGATGCTGCTGCGCGAGCAGAACTGGACGCCCTTCGCGCGGAGGCCGCTACGCTCCGCCGCCGTCTGGCCGACTCACCTGATTCGGTTCGCGAACTCGAGTCCCGCATCGAATCGCTGTCCACGCGCAACACCAAACTGATGGAGACCCTCAAGGAGGCTCGCCAGCAGTTGATCGCCCTGCGCGAGGAGGTCGATCGCCTGGGTCAGCCCCCCAGCGGCTACGGAATCCTGGTCAAGACGTACGAGGACGACACCGTCGACGTGTTCACCTCCGGGCGCAAGATGCGCCTGTCCGCATCGCCGAACATCGAGGTCGGCGAACTGCATCCCGGACAGACCGTTCGGCTCAACGAGGCGCTGACCATCGTGGAGGCGATGGACTACGAGCGCGTCGGCGAGCTCACCGCGCTTCGCGAGGTTCTCGACGACGGACGCCGGGCACTGGTGACCGGGCATGCCGACGAGGAGCGGGTGGTGTGGCTGGCCCAGCCGCTGCAGGAGATGGCCGACGACGAGAGCCCCGACGACTACGACGGGCCGTCGCGCCGCCTTCGGCCCGGTGACACCCTCCTGGTGGACACCAAGGCGGGGTACGCATTCGAGCGGATTCCCAAGGCCGAGGTCGAGGACCTCGTGCTCGAAGAGGTGCCGGATGTGGGGTACGAGGACATCGGTGGCCTCGGTCGCCAGATCGAGCAGATTCGAGACGCCGTCGAACTTCCCTTCCTGCACAAGGAACTCTTCCGGGAGTACTCGCTGCGCCCACCCAAGGGTGTGCTGCTCTACGGCCCGCCCGGGTGCGGCAAGACGCTCATCGCCAAGGCTGTGGCCAACTCCCTCGCCAAGAAGATCGCCGAGGCCAAGGGTGACGACCCTCGCGAGGCGAAGTCGTTCTTCCTCAACATCAAGGGTCCGGAGCTGCTGAACAAGTTCGTCGGGGAGACCGAACGCCACATTCGCCTGATCTTCCAGCGTGCTCGGGAGAAGGCGTCCGAGGGCACCCCGGTGATCGTGTTCTTCGACGAGATGGACTCGATCTTCCGTACGCGCGGATCGGGCGTCTCCTCCGACGTCGAGACCACCGTGGTTCCGCAGCTGCTGGCCGAGATCGACGGTGTCGAGGGTCTCGAGAACGTGATCGTCATCGGTGCCTCGAACCGCGAGGACATGATCGATCCGGCCATCCTCCGCCCGGGCCGCCTGGACGTGAAGATCAAGATCGAACGCCCCGATGCGGAGTCCGCACTCGACATCTTCTCCAAGTACCTCGACGAGACGCTGCCCATCCACGCCGACGATCTGGCCGAGTTCGGGGGCGACCGTGCCGCCTGCATCACGGCCATGATCGAACGGGTCGTCGAGCGGATGTACGCCGAGAGCGAGGACAACCGGTTCCTCGAGGTCACCTACGCCAACGGTGACAAAGAGGTTCTCTACTTCAAGGACTTCAACTCGGGCGCGATGATCCAGAACATCGTCGATCGGTCGAAGAAGTACGCCATCAAGGCCGTGTTGGACACCGGCTCGCGCGGGCTTAGCGTGCAGCACCTCTTCGATTCCATCGTCGACGAGTTCGCGGAGAACGAGGACCTGCCCAACACCACCAATCCTGATGACTGGGCGCGGATCTCGGGCAAGAAGGGCGAGCGCATCGTGTACATCCGCACTCTGGTCACCGGGAAGAACTCGAGTGCCAGCCGGGCCATCGACACCGAGTCCAACACGGGCCAGTACCTCTGACCGCCATCATGATCACCTAGTGTCGACCGTATGAAGAGGATCATCGGTATCGAGGTCGAGTACGGCATCTCCTCACCGACCGAACCGACCGCCAACCCCATCCTCACGTCGACCCAGGCCGTGCTCGCGTACGCCGCAGCGGCAGGTGTGCCCCGAGCCAAGCGAACCCGGTGGGACTACGAGGTCGAGTCACCCCTGCGGGACGCGCGGGGTTTCGACCTCGGTCGCTTCTCGGGGCCCGCACCCGTGATCGACGCGGACGAGGTCGGTGCCGCGAACATGATCCTCACCAACGGGGCGCGGCTTTACGTCGACCATGCCCACCCGGAGTACTCGGCGCCGGAGGTCACCGATCCCCTCGACGCCGTGATCTGGGACAAGGCCGGCGAGAGAGTGATGGAGGCGGCTGCGCGGCACGCCTCCAGCGTTCCGGGCGCTCCACGGCTGCAGCTGTACAAGAACAATGTCGACGGCAAGGGTGCGTCGTACGGAACGCACGAGAACTACCTGATGTCGCGTGAGACGCCGTTCGCGGCGATCATCACCGGCCTGACGGCATTCTTCGCGTCGCGGCAGGTCATCACCGGTTCGGGACGCGTGGGAATCGGACAGGCCAATGACGAGCCGGGGTTCCAACTGTCTCAGCGCAGCGACTACATCGAAGTCGAGGTCGGTCTCGAGACCACCCTCAAGCGGGGGATCATCAATACACGCGACGAACCTCATGCCGACGCCGACAAGTACCGGCGCCTGCACGTGATCATCGGTGATGCCAACCTCGCGGAGATGTCGACCTACCTCAAGGTGGGAACGACGGCCCTGGTCCTCGACCTGATCGAGGCGGGTGTCGATCTCAGCGATCTGCAGTTGGCACGACCGGTCACCGCCGTGCACCTGATCAGTCACGACCCGACTCTGCGGCAGACCGTCGCCCTCGTCGACGGTCGCGAGGTCACCGCCCTCGCGTTGCAGCGGATCTACCTCGAACGAGTGGTGCGCCATCTCGACTCGACCGGTTCGACGGACACCCGCGCACGCGATGTCGTCGAGAAGTGGTCGATGGTTCTCGATCTGCTCGAACGCGATCCTCTCGAGTGCTCAGACCTGCTCGACTGGCCCGCGAAGCTCCGGCTGCTCGAAGGTTTCCGGGACCGGGAGGGCCTGACGTGGTCCGCGCCGCGGCTGCACCTGGTCGATCTCCAGTACTCCGATGTCCGGCTGGACAAGGGGCTCTACAACCGCCTCGTCGCGCGCGGCTCCATGCAACGGCTGGTCACGGAAGCGCAGGTGCTCGACGCAGTGAACACCCCACCCCACGACACCCGCGCCTACTTCCGCGGGGAGTGCCTGCGGCGGTTCGGTGAGGACGTCGCCGCCGCCAGTTGGGACTCGGTGATCTTCGACCTGGGCGGCGAGTCGTTGGTACGCATTCCCACGCTGGAGCCGTTGCGCGGCAGCAAGGCACACGTGGGAGCACTGCTCGACTCGGTCGATTCTGCGGCGGATCTGGTCGACCAGCTCACCACCTGACCCGTCGGGCCCGCTCGACGCGTCGGTAGGGTGATCGATGTAGGCGGCGAAATGCAGCGGTGAGCACGAACAGCACGGTTTCAGGAACTCGAGAAAGGCTCGGCGATGGCACAGGAGAAGACCACTCGTTCCGGCGGTGGCGACGATGACGACACCCCCGGCGACGGCGCGGCGGGCCAGGAGCGTCGCGAGAAGCTCGCCGAGGAGACCGACGACATTCTCGACGAGATCGACGACGTTCTCGAGGAGAACGCCGAGGACTTCGTGCGTGCCTACGTGCAGAAGGGCGGCCAGTGACGGCAGTCGGTTCCACCCCTGGCCCTCGTGAGGACGACACGGTGCTCACACCCGGCTCCGGCATGTCCTCGTTCACCGATCACCTGCGTCACCATGCGCCGCATCTGCTGCCCGAGAACCGGTTCGCGTCGGAGTCGGCCGCCGGTGGCTCACGGGCGGGAGAGGCGGACGTCGCGCCCCACGGCACCACCATCGTGGCGTTGACCTTCGGCGGGGGAGTGATCCTCGCGGGCGATCGGCGCGCCACGATGGGGAACGTCATCGCGAGCCGAGACGTCGACAAGGTGCACATCACCGACGAATACTCGGCCGCCGGTATCGCCGGAACCGCCGGTCTGGCCCTCGAGATGGTGCGACTGTTCGCGGTCGAACTCGAGCACTACGAGAAGATCGAGGGTATGCCGCTGTCCTTCAACGGTAAGGCCACCAAACTGTCGTCGATGGTGCGGGGAAATCTGGGAGCGGCAATGCAGGGGCTGGCAGTGGTTCCGCTGCTCGTGGGGTACGACCTCGACGCACCGGACGCAGCCACCGCCGGACGCATCGTCTCGTACGACGTGGTGGGTGGTCGATACGAGGAGCGCGCCGGCTATCACGCCGTGGGTTCCGGTTCACTGTTCGCCAAGGCGTCGATGAAGAAGCTCTACGACCAGGGTCTGTCCGAGGACGATGCCCTGCGCGTAGCCGTCGAGGCGCTCTACGATGCGGCCGACGACGACTCCGCGACCGGTGGACCCGACCTCACCCGCGGGATCTATCCCACCGCTGTGGTGGTCGGATCCACCGGTGCCCAGTTCGTCGACAGTTCACGTCTCGAGGCGGTGGCCCGCGCGGTCGTCTCCGAGCGCACCGCAGAGGGGGGGCAACCGCGATGACCATGCCGTACTACGCCTCGGCCGAACAGATCATGCGCGACCGGTCGGAGTTGGCACGCAAGGGCATAGCCCGTGGTCGGAGTGTCATCGTCCTGACCTACGCCGACGGCGTGCTGTTCGTCGCCGAGAATCGCTCGTCCGCCCTGCACAAGGTCAGCGAGCTGTACGACCGGCTCGGCTTCGCGGCGGTGGGCAAGTACAACGAGTTCGAGAACCTTCGGCGGGCCGGCATCGTCCACGCCGACACCAAGGGCTACACCTACGACCGGCACGATGTCACGGGCCGCTCCCTGGCCAAGGCCTACGCCCAGACACTCGGGACGATATTCACCGAGCAGCTCAAGCCCTACGAGGTGGAGATCTGTGTGGCCGAGGTGGGCAGGTTCGGCGAAGGTTCGCGGTCCCAGCTCTACCGGATCACCTACGACGGATCGATCGTCGACGAGCCCGAGTTCGTGGTGATGGGCGGAACCACCGAACCCATCGTCGCGGCGATGCGCGAGAACTACGCCGCTGGACTCGACCTCGCGGCGGCGGTGTCACTGGCGGTGACCTCGCTGCACGCCTCGCTCTCGCCGGGCACGGCCGGTGGGTCCACGGACACCGACACCACCCCGACCCTCGGGGTGTCCTCTCTGGAAGTGGCCGTGCTCGATCAGACACGGCCCCGCCGCGCGTTTCGTCGGATCACAGGCGCCGAACTCGAGGAACTGCTGCCTCAGTCGGCGTCGAGCTGATCGCGCACCTGCCCCTCCGAGCTGTAGATCGTCAGCGCCGAGGGGCAGGTGGTGAACACGAAGTGCCGACCGTCGCCGAAGACCTCGCCGTCCAGAGCGAGCGCACGGTGCTCGCCGAGTTCGCGTACGACGATCGACGACACACGACGGTGCTGATAGGTACGCGAGGTCGCCAAGGATCCGTTGAAGGCAGCCATGATCAGGCGCAGGCGTGAGAGCGGTACATCGGCTCGGAGGTACCGCACATCGAGTGCACCGTTGGTCATGCTGATTCTCGTCATCGGGACCTGGTCGGAGGGGTAGTAGTGGCCGTTTCCCACGAAGATCATCCATACCGATTCCGGGCGCCCGTCGATCGCCAGATCGAGCGGCTCCGCGTGCCAGAAGATGCGTGCCATCGCGAACGCTGCTGCGGGCCACTTACCCATCCGCGATTCGAGCTTCTCGCGCATTCGTACCGATTCCGGGTAGCCGCCGAGGCTGGCGGTGTTGACGAACAGTTTGCCGAACCGGCCATCGACGTCCACCCGACCGAGATCGACCAACGCCGACCGTCCTTCTTCGACGGCACGTAGCGTCGCGGCGAGATCGGCCGTCGCGGTGTCCTGAGCGAAGTGGTTGAGCGTGCCGCCGGGGAATACGGCGAGCGGCAGATCGTGCTCGGTGGCCACGCCGACGGCGGTGGCCACCGTTCCGTCGCCGCCGCACACCCCGAGCGCCCGGGTGGACGGTCCGATGGCGGACGCCAACGCGTCGGCGAAGTCGGTCCCGGGCTCGGCGGCAACGATCTCCGCATCCGGCAGAGCGGCGACGACCGCATCCACCACGGCCGAGTTTCGAGCACCGGCGTTGGGGTTGACCAGAACGAGAAGGCCCTTCCCGCCCGGAAGGGCGGGAGCTCGACCACCTCGACCGAGTTCGGGTGGCTCCTCCGGACGGACCGCCCACCACCGGCGCGTGGAGTAGGCGACGACCGTCCCCAGGGCGGCGCCGGCCACCACGTCCGACGGCCAGTGCACCCCGACGTGAACTCGTGAATAGGCAACAGCCGCGGCAACCGGCGCGACGATGGCCCCCGCCAGTGGCGATTCGATCCCGACACCGACCGCGAAGGCAGCAGCAGAGGCTGCATGACCGGACGGGAACGACGACGAGACCGGCGGTTCGAGGAGTCGACGCAGCGCCGGGACGGCCATCTCGGGAGGTCTGCTGCGCGGAAAGACGCGCTTGAGGATGCCGGTGGCCAGAAGGCTCGCCACCGCGACCGACAGCAATCCGCGCACTGCCGCGCGGGGCCGACGTCCGCCGGTCACCGAGAGCACTGCCGCGATCGCCATCCAGAGCTTGCTGTGATCGGCGGACTGCGTCAGCACCCGCAGGACCCTGTCGACGGTGGGGTCGGAGAGCGAGTAGCTGGCCTGCGCCAGTTTCACATCTCGTCGGTGCGCGGTGCGGCGTACCAGCCGCACCGGGCCACCTCGACTCGGTCGGCGGTCCTGTCGCGGTGCGGTCACCGGATCGACAGTAAAGGACGCCGCGTCCTCCACCGTCGTCGCCGCCATCGGCGAGGGCGGCGAGGCTCCGGGTTCTCACTGCGGTCGCGCGGCGCGAGATTGCCTCACCACCTGCAGGGGAACCGATCGTTGTACTGTCGAATCGTGCAGCGACGAATCATGGGCATCGAGACCGAGTTCGGGGTCACGTGCACCTTCCACGGGCACCGACGACTGAGCCCCGACGAGGTGGCGCGCTACCTGTTCCGCCGGGTCGTCTCGTGGGGTCGCAGCTCCAACGTCTTCCTCCGCAACGGAGCGCGGCTGTACCTCGATGTCGGATCGCACCCGGAGTACGCGACGGCCGAGTGTGACAACCTAGAGCAGCTCGTCGCCCACGATCGGGCAGGCGAGCGGGTGCTCGAGGAGTTGCTCCTCGATGCCGAGGAGCGCCTCGCGGACGAGGGCATCGGTGGAGACATCTACCTGTTCAAGAACAACACGGACTCGGCGGGCAACTCCTACGGTTGCCACGAGAACTACCTCGTGGTGCGTGCCGGGGAGTTCTCTCGGATCTCCGACGTCCTGCTGCCCTTCCTGGTCACCCGCCAGCTGATCTGCGGCGCGGGAAAGGTCCTGCAGACTCCCAAGTCGGCGGCCTTCTGCCTCTCGCAGCGGGCGGAGCACATCTGGGAGGGCGTCTCCTCCGCGACGACCCGCTCTCGTCCGATCATCAACACGCGGGACGAACCTCATGCCGACGCCGAGAAGTACCGACGCCTGCATGTGATCGTCGGCGACTCGAACATGGCAGAACCCACCACCCTGCTCAAGGTCGGTTCTGCGGCGCTGGTGCTGGAGATGATCGAAGCGGGCGTCGCATTCCGCGACTTCTCGCTCGACAATCCGATTCGCGCCATCCGTGAGGTCAGCCACGACGTCACCGGACGGCGACCGGTGCGGCTGGCGGGCGGGCGGCAGGCATCGGCTCTCGACATTCAACGCGAGTATCACGGTCGCGCCGTGGAGTATCTCGAGACTCGCGAACCCGACGCCGGCCTCGCCCGCGTGGTCGACCTGTGGGGTCGGATGCTCGACGCCGTCGAGGCGCAGGACTTCGCCAAGGTGGACACCGAGATCGACTGGGTGATCAAGCGCAAGCTCTTCGATCGCTACATCGACCGCTACGACATGGACCTGTCGGATCCGAAGATCGCGCAGTTGGACCTGGCCTACCACGACATCAAGCGTGGACGCGGCGTCTTCGATGTGCTCCAGCGCAAAGGTCTGGTCTCGCGCGTCACCGAGGACGAGCAGATCGACGCGGCCGTCACCACTGCGCCGCAGACCACGCGCGCGAAGCTGCGCGGTGAGTTCATCACGGCCGCTCAGGAAGCCGGGCGCGACTTCACCGTCGACTGGGTTCATCTCAAACTCAACGATCAGGCCCAGCGCACGGTGCTGTGCAAGGATCCGTTCCGGTCCGTCGACGAGCGGGTGGAACGCCTGATCGCCTCCATGTGAGAAACACGCAGGTGTGACCGACCAGCGGTCGTGACCGATCACCGGATAGGGTCGGCGCGTGGCGATCTCCAAAGTCGAGCGGCTGTTGAACCTGGTGATCTGCCTGTTGGCCACCCGGCAGTTCGTCACCGCCGAACGCATCCGTACCTCCGTCGCCGGCTACGAGGGTTGCGCGACGGTCGAGGCCTTCAATCGCATGTTCGAGCGCGACAAGGGCGAGTTGCGGGATCTCGGTGTCCCGCTCGAGACGGGCAAACCGTCGGCGTTCTCCACGGTGGACGGGTACCGCATCAATCGGGCCGAGTACGAACTCCCGGAGATCTCGCTCGCACGCGACGAAGCGGCGGCCGTGGCCGTGGCAGTGCGCCTGTGGCAGTCACCCGAGCTGACCGCGGCTGCGCAGAGCGCGGTACTCAAGCTGCGGGCGGCGGGCGTTCAGGTCGAACCGGACGCGACGCCCGCTGCCGTCACAGCGATACCTGCCCGCTCCCGCGGGTCCGAACCGGCGCTGGGCCGACTGCTGACGGCAATCGATTCACGTCGGGCGGTGACGTTCTCACATCGGTCGTCGCCCACCTCGGCCCCGACTCTGCGCAGGGTCGAACCCTGGGGGGTGGTCACCCACGCCGGGCGCTGGTATCTGGTCGGTCACGACCGCGATCGCGACGAGACTCGAACCTTTCGGATCTCCCGGATAGACGACGATGTGACGATTCTCGACAGGGGGCGGGACAGGAACGTTCACGTGGACAAACCCGCCGGGGTGAACCTCCAGCAGATCGTCGAGCAGGCCACCGCCACCTCGCAGGTGTCGGGCACCGCGTCGATCTGGGTGGCCGACGGTCGCGCTGAGGAGATCCGGCGAATCGGGGTCGAGCGGGAGCGCTCGATGATCGGTGGTCGCGTCGGAACGGTGGTGGCCGTCTCGGTCCGGTCCTGGGATTGGATCGCGCGCGTGATCACCGGGCACGGCCCGGATGCCGTGGTCCTGGCTCCGGAGGAGTTGCGGGTCGATGTGGTCGCGCGGCTGACAGCTGCCGCCGGTGTCGAGGGGCGCCGATGACCAGTGCCCGGTTCGCCGCCCGACTGGGTCGGCTGATCAATCTGGTGCCGTACTTCCAGGCAAACCCCGGCATCAGCGCCGCCGCCGCCGCACGGGAGCTGGGTCTGACCACGGAGGAGGTGCTCGAAGACCTGAATCAGCTGTGGGTGTGCGGGCTCCCCGGGTACGGTCCCGGCGATCTGATCGATCTCGCCTTCTCCGAGGAGAGCATCGAGGTGACGTTCTCGGCGGGGATCGATCGCCCGCTGCGGCTGACCTCGACCGAGGCGACGACACTGTTGATCGCCCTGCGCACTCTGGTCGGCTTGCCGGGGACGATCGACCAGGGGGCAGCCGTCCGGGCCATCGCGAAGATCGAAGAAGCCGCCGGTGCGGTCGCGGGGCAGGCAGCCACCGGCACGAACCCACCCGAGGACGAGAGTGCGAGCGTTGCCGCGGTTCGCGCCGCGGTCGGCGACGGATCGGCGGTGCGGTTGACCTATTACTCGGCCTCGCGCGACGCGGTGTCCGAGCGAACCGTCGATCCGATCCGGCTGGTCGTCGTCGACGATCAGACCTACCTGCAGGCCTGGTGTCGTGAGGCCGAGGGGGTTCGACTGTTCCGGCTCGATCGGATCGACGCGGCCGCGGTGCTCGACGAGCCGGCTGCGGCACCGACCGACGCACCGGTCGATGACGCCCTCGAACTCTTCCAGGACGACCCGTCACTGCCACTCGCACGCCTGCTGGTCGATCCCGATCACGCCTGGATCCTGGAGTACTACCCGATGACGCGGGTGGGGGTCGGGGGAGACGGCGCGATCGAGGTGACCATGAGATACGCGACAGCACCCTGGATGACACGACTGCTTCTCGGTTTCGGGAGCGCGGTACGCGTTCTCGATCCGCCCGAGCTGTGCGATGGGGTTGCCGAACGGGCCCGCGCCGCCGTGCAGGTCTACGACGATCTCGATCCTGTCCGGTAGCATCGAGAGCACCCGATCCGAGAGGTTTCCGTCATGGGCGCACTGAGCGTGTGGCACTGGGCGATCATTCTTGTCGTCCTCGTAGTTCTGTTCGGTTCCAAGAAGCTTCCCGACGCCGCGCGTGGGCTCGGCCGGTCGCTGCGCATCTTCAAGAGCGAGATCAAGGAGATGCAGAACGACGGCAAGGACGTCACGCCGACGCCGGCCCCGGCCCCGACACAGATCGAGGCCCCCAGCGCGACGCAGGCTCCCGCAGCGCCGGTGTCACAGCCGCAGTCCGTTCAGGGCAGCGGCGAGCAGAAGACCGCCTGAGCCAGACCCCGCATCACCGGCGTGCGCATCAACCTCGACCCCCGCAAACGTAAGCGCAGGGTAAATCCAGACGGCACCATGTCGCTGGTCGAACATCTCTACGAGCTGCGTACCCGTCTGCTCCTCTCGATTGCTGCCGTGCTGGTGACAACCGTCGTCGGCTTCTTCTGGTATTCGCACACCCTCTTCGGGATCGAGAGTCTGGGCGCCATCCTGCGCGGTCCGTACTGCTCACTTCCGTCGTCTGCCCGCGCCGACCTCTCCACCGACGGCGCATGCCGGCTGCTGGCGACCGGCCCGTTCGAACAATTCATGCTCCGCTTCAAGGTGGCCTTGACGGCCGGTGTCGTGCTGGCGTGCCCGGTCTGGCTCTATCAGATCTGGGCCTTCGTCACCCCCGGCCTCTACAAGAAGGAGCGCCGGTACGGCACGGCGTTCGTCGTGGCAGCAGCGGTTCTGTTCGTCGCCGGGGCGGTTCTCGCCTACGTGGTGGTGGCGAAGGCGCTGCAGTTTCTGCTCACCATCGGCGACAACGTGCAGGTCACGGCACTCAGCGGCGCCGAGTACTTCGGGTTCGTCATCAACTTGCTGATCATCTTCGGCGTCAGTTTCGAGATCCCGCTGCTGATCGTGGCACTCAACGCGGTCGGTGTGCTGAGCTACGAACGTCTCAAGGCTTGGCGACGCGGCCTGATCTTCGCTCTGTTCGTGTTCGCCGCGATCGCGACCCCGGGGCAGGATCCGTTCTCGATGCTCGCCCTCGCCTTCGCCCTGACCTTCCTGTTCGAGGTGGCGGTGCAGGTAGCGCGTATCACCGACAAGCGTCGCGCCTCGCGGTCCGGTGAGGCGTTCGGTGACATTTCCGACGAGGAGGCGTCGCCACTGGACACCACCCCGACACCACGCGAAGCCGTCGCGGCGGGCTCCGTCGCGGTGTCCGATCCGCTGCCGACACCCGCGCCGGTGCGTCACGGACCCGCAACCGACTACTCGGACACGCTCTGATCGGTACGACCCGCTCCCCGCACGCACGGTACGGCTAGCCTGGTCTCGTGGTCGCCGAAGCAACATCCCACGAGACGAGCCCACCGGTGATCGAGGCCGATTCCACGCCTCGACTGGATGCCTTCGCTGCGACCCTCTCGTTCCCCCTCGATCCCTTCCAACGCCGCGCCTGCACAGTTCTCGAGGATGGCGGCGGAGTTCTGGTCTGCGCTCCAACCGGGGCCGGCAAGACGGTCATCGGCGAGTTCGCCGTGCATCTGGCGTTGACAGCGGGCACCAAGTGCTTCTACACGGCCCCCATCAAGGCATTGAGCAACCAGAAGTACGCAGATTTCGTTGCCCGATACGGAAAGGAACACGTCGGGCTGCTCACGGGGGACCAAAGCATCAACTCCGATGCGGCGGTGGTGGTGATGACCACCGAGGTGCTGCGAAACATGCTCTACGCGCGGTCACCCGCCCTGCGAGGTCTGAGCCACGTGGTGATGGACGAGGTGCACTATCTCGCCGATCGGTTCCGCGGGGCCGTCTGGGAAGAGGTGATCCTGCACCTGCCCGAGGATGTACGCCTGGTGAGCCTCTCGGCAACGGTGAGCAACGCCGAGGAGTTCGGCGCATGGATGGAAACGGTGCGCGGGCACACGTCGGTGATCGTCGACGAAACTCGACCGGTGCCGCTGTGGCAGCACATTCTGGTCGGGCGGCGCCTGTTCGATCTTTTCGACGTCGACGCCTCCGATGGCCCACAGGGAACCATCGTTGATCGTGCGCTGGTCAGGCACGTGAAGGAGCGCGTGGCCGCGGATCGAATGAGCTCGTGGGAGCCCCGCGGCCGTGCGCGTGGTGGATACGGTCGCGGTGGAAGCGGACGATCGGAGAGCCGACCGATTCCACGTCCCGAGGTGGTGCGACTCCTCGACGAGCAGGGGCTGCTTCCAGCAATCACCTTCGTGTTCTCACGGGCAGGCTGCGACGGGGCGTTGAACCAGTGTCTGCGTTCGGGTCTGCGCCTGACCACGCCCGAGCAGGAGATGGAGATCTCGGCGATCATCGACCGGCACACGGCCGACATCCCGCGTTCGGACCTGACCGTGCTGGGGTTCTGGGAGTGGCGCGACGCCCTCGAGCGAGGTCTTGCCGCCCATCACGCCGGCATGCTGCCCGTCTTCCGGCACACCGTCGAAGAGCTGTTCGTCAAGGGCCTGGTCAAGGCGGTGTTCGCCACCGAGACCCTGGCGTTGGGCATCAACATGCCGGCGCGCACCGTGGTCCTCGAGAAGTTGGTCAAGTTCAACGGCGAATCGCACGCCGCACTGTCGGCGGGGGAGTACACCCAACTCACCGGACGCGCAGGCCGCCGCGGCATCGACGTCGAGGGCCACGCGGTGGTCCTGTGGCAGGCCGGGGTCGAACCCACCGAGGTCGCAGGTCTGGCTTCGACGCGCACGTTTCCGTTGCGTAGCTCGTTCAAGCCCTCCTACAACATGGCGGTGAACCTGGTCGAGAGGATGGGTGTCGTCGCCTCGCGCGCACTGCTCGAGCGGTCGTTCGCGCAATTCCAGGCGGACGCTTCGGTGGTTGGACTGGTACGCGGCATAGAACGCAACGAGCGCACCAGCGCCGACCTGCTGGCCAAGCTCGGTGGTCCGGACTCGCCGTACCTCGAGTACGTCGGACTCAAGCAACGCCTCACCGATCGCGAGCGAGCGCTCGAGCGGCAGGGGCGCACCGACCGGCGCAACGATGCCGTTGCTGCGCTGGTCGAATTGCGCAGAGGCGACGTGATCTCCATTCCCGCCGGTCGGCGATCCGGGTTGGCCGTGGTGCTCGAGACCGATGAGAACGCCGTCGATCCGAGACCGCTCGTTCTCACCGAGGACAAGTGGGCCGGTCGAGTTTCGTCGGCCGACTTCCCAACGCCCGCAGCGGCATTGGGCCGCATGCGGCTCCCACGACACGTCGATCATCGAGCCGCACGCACTCGCAGGGATCTGGCCTCGGCGCTTCGGAGTACCGGGATCGTCGCGCCCGGTCGACAGGGGCGCCGACGGTCGACGGCCGCTGACGATCGCGAGGTGGCTGCGCTCAGACGCGCTGTCCGTGGTCACCGGTGTCACACCTGGCCCGATCGCGACAACCTTGCGCGACTTGCGGAGAAGTACGCGAGAGTGAACCGGGACACCGAATCGATGCGGCAGAAGGTCGGCTCGACCACCCATTCCCTCGCGCGCACGTTCGATCGGATTCTGACCCTCCTGACCGAGCGCGGCTACTTCGAACGGACCGGATCGCGTTCTGTGAGTCGGCCGGACAACGGTTCGGCGACCGAACTGTCGGTCACAGAACGCGGATCGAAGCTCGGCCGCGTGTACTCCGAGTCCGACCTCCTGGTTGCCGAATGCCTCGCACGAGGTGCGTGGAAGGGCCTCGGCGCTGCGGAGCTGGCGGCGGTCGTGTCGTCGGTGGTGTTCGAGTCGCGACAGGAGGGCGAGGCCCCCACGCAGGCACCGACGGGCAATTGTCGTGCTGCTCTGGCCCGGACCGTGGAGATCTGGGCAGACCTGCGATCCGACGAGATCCGCCTGAAGCTGCCCACGACACGCGAACCCGATCCTGGCTTCGTACTTGCTGTGTACAAGTGGGTACGCAAGGAATCGCTCGAGTCCGTTCTGATGGCGGGCGGTACCCAGGGCCGGCCACTCTCGGGTGGCGACTTCGTTCGATGGTGTCGGCAGGTCATCGATCTGCTCGATCAGATACGGTCGGCGTCGCCGGACGACGAAGTGGCGGCGACAGCAGTCAAGGCCGTTTCGGCGATCCGACGCGGTGTGGTGGCGGTCGATACCGCCTAGGATGTGTTCCGACAACAACGGCCACTGGAGGCGACGATGACCGGCCCGAACGATCCTCAGAATCCTGCGCAGGGCGGCGCAGACCCGGCGGACCCGACACCGACGCGTGCGTGGGACCGACCAGCGGCACCCGAGGACGCTGCACGCGCGCCGTACGGACAGGCGCCCCAGTACGGACAGGCGCCCCAGTACGGGCAGACACCCGACTACGGTCAAACACCCCAGTACGGACAGGCGCCCCAGTACGGACAGGCGCCCCAGTACGGACAGGCCCCGCAGTACGGGCAGACACCCCAGTACGGCCAGAGCCCGCAGTACGGGCAGACACCCGACTACGGTCAAACACCCCAGTACGGACAGGCCCCGCAGTACGGGCAGACACCCCAGTACGGCCAGAGCCCCCAGTACGGGCAGACACCCGACTACGGCCAAACACCCCAGTACGGCCAGCCTCAGGGTGCAGACCAGTGGAGTTCCGCGGCCCCTGCGCCCAAGAAGTCCAAGACCCCGTTGATCATCGGCGGGGTCGTGGGTGTCCTGGTCATCGCGGGTGCGATCGTCGCGGCGTCACTGTTGCTCGGTACGAAGACACTCGATACAACGGCGGCCGAGAAGGGCGTCGAGAAGATCGTCACCGACTCCTATGGCGGCAAGAACGTCAAGGACGTCTCGTGCCCGTCGAACACGAAGGTCAAGACCGGTGACACGTTCACCTGCACACTGACCGTCGACGGTCAGTCACGCAAGGTCACGGTGAAGTTCACCGACGACAACGGAACCTACGAGGTGGGTCGCCCGCAGTAGCTCCTGTTCGTCTCGAACACGCTGCCGCGGCCCTGCGCTCACGACGAGTGCAGGGCCGCTGTCAATCTCGCAATCGACGCTTCTATCCCCAGGGTCGCCGCGATCGTCGCCAACCGTGCGGCGTCGACCGGCTCGGCGGGTAGTTCGTCGCGTCGCGACAGAGCGACCGGAGCGTTGCGTGCCACGAGGACCACGGGGACGGCCGCCCGCACGTAGTCGTCGGCGGCCAGCAACTTCGCCCGCACCGAGGCGGCCATGTCGCTCGCACCGTCTCGCGCTGCTGCCATGATCGCGTCGAGTGAGCGGTAGCGAACCATGAGACTGGACGCCGTCTTCTCGCCGATGCCCTTGACCCCGGGCAGGCCGTCCGACGAATCTCCGCGCAGCAGGGCAAGTTCGGCGTAGCCGGGCCCCGGCCGATCCGACGGAACGCCGTACTTGTCGGCGACCTCGACGGGCCCGAACAACTCCGCTTTCGCCAGGCCTCGACCGACGTAGAGCACGCGAACGGGTATCGGATCGTCCGAGACGACCTGCAGCAGGTCACGGTCACCACTGACCACCACGACCGTGTCGCGGGGTTCGGTCGCCGCCAACGTCCCGAGGACATCGTCGGCCTCGAAACCAGGAGCACCACCGGTTGCGATTCCGACTGCGTCGAGCACCTCGAGGATCAGGTCCACCTGGGGGCCGAGGGCATCGGGAGCTTCCTCGGCGTCGGGCGCATCACTGTTGACCTGCGCCACTCGGTGAGCCTTGTAGGAGGGGATCGCATCCACGCGAAACTGGGGGCGCCAGTCGAGATCCAGGCACACCACCACGCGTGTCGGGCGGGTTCGAGTGATCAGCGACGCCACCATGTCCACGAACCCGCGAACTGCGTTGACCGGTCGTCCGTCCGGAGCCGTCATCGATTCGGGAAGGGCGTGGAATGCGCGGAACCACAAACTCGCCGCGTCGAGCAGCAGGAGGGTTCCACGGCCGTCCGCCGCATTCTCGCGACCGGCTTCGCCGCCCCGGTCGTCATGACCGACTTCGCCGCCGTGGTTGCCCATGCACATCACCCTGTCGAGGTCGACTCGACCCGCCGGGAGGCGGATCGTCCGGCCCACACACTAGCGGCGCAACAGCTAGCGTCGAGAGCATGAGCTCAGCACCGACCGCAGACCACCCGCCCAGCCGATTCGCATCGCCCGTGTACGCCGACCGGCTCGCTCGCGCCGCAGCGCTGGCCGCCCAGGCCGGTGTGGATGCGCTGATCATCACTCCCGGCGCAGACCTGCGATTTCTCCTGGGATCCACCGCCCAGTCGTTCGAGCGTCTCACCGCGCTGGTGATTCCGGCCGACGGGTCGCGGACGACCGTCGTGGTCCCGCGACTCGAGCTGGCCGGCCTGAGCGATTCGGCGGTCGCCGACGTCGGTGCAGAGGTACGGGCGTGGGTCGACGGCGATACTCCCCACGCGGTTGTCGCAGACCTGATCGGCCGTGGGGCTCGCACCGCGGTCACCGACACCATGCCCGCCCTGCATCTGCTCCCGGTTGCCGACGCACTCGGCGTCGCACCGATTCTCGCCACACCCATCATCGCTCGTCTGCGCATGATCAAGGACGAGGCCGAGGTTACCGCCCTGCGCACGGCCGGGGCGGCGATCGATCGCGTCCACGCGCGGATGGGGGAGTTCCTCGAGGTCGGACGAACCGAGGCCGCCATCGCGGCGGACATCACGGCGGCGATCATCGAGGAGGGACACACGGGCGCGGAGTTCGTAATCGTCGGGTCCGGGCCACACGGTGCGGATCCGCATCACGAGGTCTCCGATCGGGTCGTCGCTCGCGGGGACGTCGTGGTGGTCGATATCGGCGGTCCGGTGCACCCCGGCTACTATTCCGATTCCACCCGGACCTACGTTCTGGGCGAGCCCACCTCGGACGTGGCCGCGGCGATGGCGGTGCTCGAACTCGCCCAGCGGGCAGCTGTGCAGGCCGTCCGACCCGGAGTGCCCGCCGAGCACGTCGATGCCGCAGCTCGTGGTGTTCTGGCCGATGCCGATCTCGCCGAGTTCTTCGTCCACCGCACCGGACACGGCATCGGACTGTCCGTGCACGAGGAGCCCTACATCGTGGCGGGTAACGATCTGCCGTTGACCGAGGGTATGGCGTTCAGCATCGAGCCCGGCATCTACTTCCCCGGCAAATGGGGGGCACGGATCGAGGACATCGTGGTGGTCACCGCCGATGGCTGCGAGTCGATGAACACGCGTCCACACGAACTGACGGTTCTTCCCGCTTCCTGAGGCGTGCCGATCGGGCGTGGGGACGGCAAATCAGGTGCTGGGGGTTCGCAGCGATGCCGAGCCGATGACGCGGGTGACCTGCACGGTGATCACCACCCGCCGGGGGTTCTCCCGTGGTGTCCGATAGCGCGCGGCGTAGCGCGTCTCGCCGTCGGTGACGCCGTCACGATCTCGAACCACGGTGGCGGGGCCCTCGAGTGTCAGCCAGCGCGCGCCGTCGATCTGGGTGAGAGCGGCATAGCCGCCCCGCTCGGCATTGCGCACCTTCTGCGAACCATCCGAGGTGATCACCCTTGCGGTGGATGTCTGCGCATCCCAGGTGAATCCGACGGCGACGACGTGCGGTGTGCCGTCCGAACGCAGCGTCGCGAGGGTGGCGAGGTGGCGTTCGGTGAGGAACTCCTGCGCTTCGGCGGTCAGGTCGGCGGGGGTGGACACCATGTGCCGAACCCTAATCGAGGACACTGTCAGGCGTGAGCGGCACAGCGAGTACCCACGATGTCCCGACGCTGCTGGTGCTCGGCGGGCGCAGCGACATCGGGACCGAGATCGCCGAGCGGGCGGCTGCCGGGCACCGGGTGATCCTCGCGGCCCGGCGCAGCTCCGATCTGGTCGACGAGATCGAGCGGGTCACCCGAGCAGGTGCGGTGTCGGTGCACGCCGTGGAGTTCGACGCCGACGACCTGCCCTCGCACGCCGGTCTGGTTCATGATCTGCGACGCGTGCACGGGTCCATCGACATCGTGGTGCTGGCCTTCGGGATTCTCGGCGATCAGGCGCGGGCAGAGGTCGACCCCGAGCACGCCGTCGCGATCGTGCACACCGACTACGTGGCGCAGGTGTCCATGCTGACCGTGCTGGCAGCCGCGTTGCGCGAGCAGGGCTCCGGGACCGTCGTGGTGTTCTCGTCGGTGGCCGGGGCGCGTGTGCGTCGGGCCAACTACGTGTACGGCTCGGCCAAGGCCGGTCTGGACGGGTTCGCGAGCGGTCTGGCGGATGCGTTGCACGGCAGCGGGGTTCGATTGATCCTGGTCCGCCCCGGATTCGTGATCGGCCGGATGACCGAGGGGATGGACCCGGCACCTCTGTCGAGCACACCCGGCCAGGTTGCCGACGCAGTGGTGCGGGCCCTGGGGTCATCCCGTTCGGTGGTGTGGGTGCCATGGGCCCTTCGGCCCACCTTCTTCGTGTTGAAGCTGCTTCCGCGGTGGCTGTGGCGCCGGATGCCCCGATGACCGACAGAACACCGGAGCAGGACAGTGCACGGCGCATCACGGTGGTGGGCATCGGTGCGGACGGCTCCACCGGTCTGAGTCGGGCGTCGCTCGACGCCATCTCGCGGTCGGATGTTCTCTTCGGATCCGCACGTCAACTCGCATCCGTTGCCGCCGAGCACTTCTCGGGTGAGCGGATCGCGTGGCCCACACCCCTGATGCCGAACCTCGAGTCGGTGCTCGGCAGGTACGCCGACCGGCTGCGGTGTGTACTCGCCAGCGGCGACCCGATGTTCCACGGCATCGGGGCCACCCTCGCCGCACTGCTGGGGTCGCAGGCACTCGAGGTGTATTCACACCCGTCGTCGGTGTCGTTGGCCGCCGCACGGCTGGGCTGGCCGCTGCACGAGGTGGAGGTGGTGTCCCTGGTGACCGCACCCGCCGAGACCCTGCTTCCGATGCTGTGTCCCGGTCGCAGAGTCCTGGTGTTGGCGCGCAACCGATCGACCGTCGTCGAGGTTGCGGACCTTCTGCGCACCCACCATCTCGGTCGCACATCCATCGCCGCCCTGTGCCGGCTGGGAGCGAGGGACGAGAGCATCGCCACAGCGACCGCCGAGGCATGGTCCGGCCCGGCGGCCGACGACTTGACGGTCCTCGCACTAACGGTTGCCCCGAGTGCGGCACACGAGCACATGGCGCCGACACCGGGACTGGCGGACCACAACTACGGCGGCGACGGTCAGCTGACCAAGTCGGAGATACGAGCGCTGACGCTCGCGGCTCTCGCACCCGCACCGGGCGAGTTGCTCTGGGACGTCGGCGGTGGGTCCGGAAGTGTGGCCATCGAGTGGTTGCGCACTCATCCCAGCTGTCGCGCGGAGATTTTCGAGCAGTCGGCTGCTCGTCGGAGCACCATCGCGGCGAACGCCCTCGCCCTGGGTGTGCCGCGACTGCGCGTTCACGGATCTGCACCGGAGAGTTTCCCGGACGGCCCTCGACCCGACGCGGTGTTCGTCGGCGGCGGGGTGAGCACCGAGGGGCTGCTCGAGCGGTGCTGGCAGAGCGTTCGGCCGGGCGGCCGGATTGTGGTCAACGCGGTGACCGCGGAGTCGGAGTCACTGGTCCTGCAGTGGTACCACCGCTACGGCGGGCTGCTGCGCAAGTTCCAGATCTATCGGGGAGAGGCGCTCGGTTCGTTCACCACCTGGCGCCCACACCTGCCGGTCACCCAGTGGGTCACCACCACGGCCGAGGAGCCCACCCCGTGACCGTTCACTTCATCGGCGCCGGCCCCGGCGCCGCGGACCTGGTGACCGTGCGCGCAGCGCGGATCATCGCCAGCGTGCCCCTGGTGATCTACGCGGGCAGCCTGGTACCGACCGAACTGCTCGACTCGGTCCGTGGTGACGCCAGAGTGATCGACAGCGCTCGAATGACACTGGACGCCATCGTCGGCGAACTGATCGACGCGCATCGGGCCGGGATGGACGTCGCGCGTGTGCATTCCGGCGACGTCTCGATCTATAGCGCGGTCGCCGAGCAGGTTCGCCGACTGGGCGCCGCGGGCGTGCCGTACGAGATGGTTCCCGGTGTTCCCTCGTTCGCCGCCGCCGCCGCCGCCCTGGGTAGGGAGCTGACCGTGCCGGGGATCTCGCAGACGGTCGTCCTGACGCGAGTCTCCACGCTCTCCACGGCGATGCCCGAAGGTGAGGATCTGCCGAGCCTGGCCCGCAGCGGGGCCACCATGGTTGTTCACCTCGGCGCCCATCGCATCGACCAGATCGCCGATGAACTACTCCCCCCGTACGGATCCGACTGCCCTGCAGCGGCGGTCGCGTTCGCCAGCAGGCCGGATCAGATCGTGGTGCGCTGCACGGTGGGCACGCTGGCCGCATCGGTCCGTCAGGCGGGGATCACCCGGACCGCGGCGGTGGTGGTGGGCCCTGCTCTGGCCGCCGAGGGATTTCCGGACAGCTTCCTCTACTCGGCGGCTCGACGCCGCCTCGACCACTGACCCCCGTGCCCACCGTTCTCGTGCTGGGCGGAACTGCGGAGGGCCGCGCTCTCGCCGGTGTTCTGGACGCGAGAGCGGGTCTCGAGGTGATCTCCTCGCTCGCCGGCAGGGTGGGCGACCCACGCCTTCCGCCGGGCAGGGTGCGTATCGGCGGCTTCGGTGGTGTCGACGGGCTCGTAACGTGGTTGCGCGAGAACAACATCGACGCCGTGGTCGACGCGACACATCCGTTCGCGACGACGATGAGCGCTCATGCCGACCGGGCCTGCCGACTGCTCGGCGTACCGATGGTGTGCCTGGTTCGGCCCGCCTGGGTTCGCGGCGCCGACGACCGGTGGATCGAGGTGCCGACGGTCGCCGCTGCGGCCGACGCCGTGCAGAACCTCGGCCAGGGACCGGTGCTGTTGACCGTGGGCCGAACCACGGTCGGCGCCTTCGCATCGTTGACCGCAGCCGTGCTGCTGCGCTGCATCGAGCCCCCGAGCGGCCCGCTACCGCAGCGATGCGAAGTCCTGTTGGCCAGAGGACCGTTCGATCTCGGGTCGGAGATCGAACTGTTCACCGAGCGAGGCGTCCGAATCCTGGTGACCAAGAACAGTGGTGGGCCGATGACTCGCGCCAAGATCGATGCCGCCGCTCGGCTCGGAATCGACGTGGTGATGATCTCGCGTCCACCGGCACCGCCGGGACGAACGGTGCTGACCACCGTCGACGAGGCCGCCGACCGGGTGGCAAGCCTGCTCAGCGGTGGTAGCGCCGCGAGGTGAACACCCGTGTTGCCCCGTCGTGGTTGCTGGTGATGGTGGTGGAGGCACCGATGATCAGCAAGCACCGCATATCGATGCTCGCGGGGTCGAGATCGGCGAGGGACACCACCCGAACGCTCTCCTGCGGCCCCGAGACGTCGCGGCCGACGATCACCGGGGTCTCGGGCGCGCGATGTTCGAGCACCAACTCGCGCAGTGCCGCCACCTGCCAGGTGCGTGTGCGCGAGGCCGGGTTATAGATCGCCATTGCCATGTCCGCGCCGGCAATCGCCGAAATACGTTGCGCTACAACGTCCCACGGCTTCAACCGGTCCGACAGGGAGATCACCGCGTAGTCGTGCCCGAGGGGCGCACCGACCCGCGACGCGACGGCGTTGGCCGCAGTCACCCCGGGAATCACCCGCACGTCGACGTCGCGCCACCTCGGCTCCGTCGCCACCTCGAGGACCGCGCTGGCCATCGCGAACACTCCCGGGTCGCCGGACGACACCACGGCCACCCGAGCGCCCCGACCCGCGAGATCGAGTGCCATCTCCGCGCGTTCGGCCTCGACCCGATTGTCACTGCCATGTCGGCGCTGACCCGCACGAAGGGGGACACGATCGAGATAGGTGGTGTAGCCGACCACGTCGGTGGCCCTGGCCAGTTCGCTGGCCGCCTCCGGGGTGACCCAATCGCGGTCCCCGGGCCCGAGACCGATCACCACCACCGAACCCTGTGCCGGTGACGGGGGATCCGATCGGTACGACGGGCTGGGCACGACGATCGTCGAGAAGTACGGCACCGACAGCTCGTCCACCGCTGCGACGGGCATCAGGCGCTGCTCACCCCAGCTGGCACGCTCGACATACAGCGCCTCGTCCAGTCGACCCGACGCTTCGAGCGCCTCGCGCACGGCGGGAAACGTCCGACCCAGCTTGAGGATCGCGGCCGAGTCGGTTCCACGGAGCCGGCGCTCGAGCTCGGCCACCGGGAGGGTGCCCGGTAGCACGGTCAGCGCTTCCTCACCCTCGACCAGTGGCACCGAGGTCACGGCCGACGCCGCACTCACCGACGTGACGCCGGGAACGATCTCCGTCTCGAACCGATCGGCCAGGCGAACGTGCATGTGCTGATAGCTCGAGTAGAACAACGGGTCCCCGGCGGCCAGCAACGCGACCGAGCGTCCGGCATCGAGATGAACGGCCAGACGCTCTGCGGCCTCGGTGTAGAACTGCGCGATGGCACCGTCGTAGCCGCCGGGATGATCGGTGGTACCGGTGGTCACCGGGTAGATCAGGTGCTCCTCGATCTGATCTTCCCGCATGTAGGGCGCAGCCGTGGCCCGCGAGATGCTCTGACCGTGCTGCGCGCTGTGGAAGGCCACCACGTCCGCCTCACCGATGATGCGTGCGGCCTTGACCGTGACCAGTTCACTGTCGCCGGGCCCGATGCCCACACCCCAGAGCTTGCCGCTCACTCGTCCTCGCTCGCGATCGCGTTGACCGCGGCCGCGGTGATCGCACTGCCGCCGCGGCGACCACGCACGAGGAGATGGTCGAGCCCTGTGGCGATCACGTCCTCCTTCGACTCGGCCGCCCCGATGAAGCCCACCGGACCACCGACGATCGCCGCGGGCCGCGGCGCACCGTCCGCCACCAGTTCGAGGAGCCGGTACAGCGCCGTGGGTGCATTGCCGATGGCGACGACGGCGCCGTCGAGGTGCTCGACCCAACGATCGACGGCCGCGGCACTGCGCGTGGTTCCGAGGCGAAGCGCATCCAGTGCGATCGCGGGGTCGTTGAGCGTGCAGATCACCGGATTGTCGGCCGGGAGCCGACGCCGTGTGATGCCGGCGGCGACCATGGTGGCGTCGCACAGGATCGGCGCTCCTGCCAGCAGCGCTGCTCGCGCTCGCGCGACCGACGACAGGGTGAACGCAATGTCGCGCACCAGGTCGGTTTCGCCACAGGCATGGATCATGCGCACGACCACCCGAGCGACATCGGTGGGGAAGGCGGACAGGTCGGTCTCCTCGCGAATCGTCGCGAACGAGCGGCGGTAGATCTCTGCGCCGTCGCGGACGTAGTCGTACACGCCGCGGCTTCCGTCCATGGTGGCCACGATAGGGGAGAGCGTTCAGCCGGGGCGCACGGTGTAGCCGTCGGGGCCGGCGATCACGTCTGTCACCGCCCCGCGCGGCCGTCCGCACGTGCGCTCGCATCCCGACCAGTACTCCCGACCCGTCGGGCGAATCGTTCCGTCGGAGATCGCCTGCACGAGGTCGGCGCGCACGTCGGTGTGTGACCGCGCGCACCCGGGCGAACCCACACACGAACCGACCCGTGCCCACGGCGACTCGGCGTCGAAGATCAACCCCATGGGGGCGAGCACCCGCACCACCTGTTCGGCGGCGTCCTCGGGTAGGTCGACCAGGACGATCGAGCGCCAGGGTGTCAGGAGCAGCGGCCGACCCGTGGCGGCCAGGAACTGCGCGGTGCGTGCGGGCACGATGCCGTGCTCGAGGGCCGCGCCGAGCGCCACCGCGCCGTCGTCCTGCTCGATCCAGCCGATGGGCGGTCGCTCGGGGACGACGAAGTCGATCGGGCTGTGCGTCGGTGCCACGCCGAGCCGAGAGAGCACCGATTCCACCCCACCGGGGATCTCGGACAGTCGCCAGTGACCGTCTCGGAGCGCAGCGAAGGCACGCGCGGCGTCCAGAGCGGTGGCCACCGCGGACTCATCGGCCACGCGGACGCCGGAGTCACGGCCGGCGAGGATCAGTCCGGCCGCGCCGTCGACGGCGTGCAGGCCGATGTCCGCGCCCAGACCGGAGACGTCGCCACGCCCGTCGTCGATCGTGAACAGGATTCGGCCGGGCAGGTCCGCCAGCGACGGATCTGCGAGCAACGCGGTGTCGAGAGCGCTGACCACGTGGTGCACCGCGCTACCGCCGACCCGTCCGGCGAGGGGGGTGGCGACGATGTTGCGCACCCTCTCGTGTGTGTGCGACGGCAGGAGCCCGGCCAGTGCGAGCCGGGCGGCGAGGGCATCCGGGTCGCGGACAGCACGAAGCTGGACGTTCCCGCGACCGGTGAGATGAATCTGCGGTTCGGCGAAATCGTGTGCTGCCTCGGCCAGAGCATCGACCTGCTCGGGCGCCAGGAGACCGCCGGGCACCCTGATCCTGGCCAGCGCGCCGTCCGCCGCGTGATGCACGGTCAACGCGCCGGGACACCCGTCGGGGCCGGTTCGGGCGCTCGGCTGACTCATCCCTCCACCGTACGAGGGCAGACGCGCCGAACGAGAGCGGGGCGGGCCAGGCATACTCTCGGCCATGAACCCAGTACCGCCCACGGTCTTCATCACCGGCGCCCTCGGCTTCATCGGCCGCACCCTCGCCGATCGATACACCGCTGCGGGAGCAACCGTGACCGGTGTCGACCGTGTGGGCGACGCCGAGCGCGGGGTGGTCGCCGGGGACGTCAGTGAGGCCGGTCCGTGGCAGGCGCATGCCGCCGGGGCGCACCTGGTGATACACACCGCCGCGGTGGTCTCCAACGCGGCCGATGCCGAACTGTCGTGGCGGATGAACGTCCTGGGCACCCGACGGGCGCTCGACGCGGCAATCGCCGGTGGCGCCTCCCGGTTCGTGCACTTCTCGTCGATCCGAGCATTCTCCGATCTCGACTTCCCCGACGGTGTCGACGAGACGTGGCCGGTACGCACCGACGGCAATCCTTATGTCGACACCAAGGTGGCAGCGGAGCAGGTGGTGCTCGCAGCCCACGCCGCGCGGGAGATCGAGGTCACCGTGATCCGGCCGGGCGACGTGTACGGCCCGGGCTCGCGGCCGTGGACCATCCTGCCGGTGGAGGCGATCAAGTCCCGCCAGTTCGTGTTGCCCGACGGCGGCCGGGGAATCTTCAGCCCGGTGTACGTGGACAACCTGGTCGACGGTGTGGTCGCCGCGGCCGCCCACCCCGACGCGGCAGGTCAGGTGTTCACGCTCTCCGACGGTGTCGGGGTGAGTTGCCTCGAGTTCTTCTCGAACTACACACGCATGCTCGGCACCCGTGCACCGGTGTGCGTCCCCACCTCGGTGGCCGTCGCACTGGCCGAGGGAGCCGGTCGGGTGGCGAGACTGCGCGGTCAGGAATCCGAGGCCAATCGGGCCACCGTTCTGTACTTCACCCGCCGCGGGACGTACTCGATCGCGAAGGCGCGTCGGATCCTCGGTTTCGAACCCTCGGTCGATCTCGCCGAGGGTATGCGTCGCACCGAACTCTGGCTGCGGGATCGCGGTCTGCTCGACCGGTGACCCGGGATCGTTAGGATCATCGCGTGATCTTGCTGATGTCGACCTCCGACACCGACCTCTCCAGTGCGCGAGCCTCGGGCGGTGACTTCAGGTCCGTCAACCCCAACAGGATCAGCGTCACCGACGAGCTCCCCCAACTCCTCGACGCGGCAGATGTCGTGGTGCTGCGCATCCTCGGTGGGCGGCAGATGTGGTCGCGAGGGGTCGATGCGGTTCTCGCCTGCGGCAAACCGGTGGTGATGCTCGGCGGCGAACAGGCGCCCGACGCGGCGCTCATGGAACTGTCGACCGTGCCCGCCAACGTGGCGGCCACCGCCCACACCTACCTTGCCGAGGGCGGCGCGGAGAACCTACGTGAGTTGGCGCTGTTCCTCTCGGACACCGTGTTGCTCACCGGCTTCGGCTTCGCGCCGCCGATCCATCTGCCCGTGTGGGGTGAGCTCGAGCGGCCCGGCCGTGGCGAAACCGGCGGACCGACGGTGGCCGTGCTCTACTACCGGGCGCAGCATCTGGCGGGCAACACCGCCTACGTGCACGCGCTGTGCGAGGCGATCGAGGAGGCCGGGGCGCGGGCACTACCGATCTTCTGCGCCTCCCTGCGGGCTGCGCCGCCCGAGTTGCTCGACACTCTGCGACAGGCGGACTCGATGGTCGTCACCGTTCTCGCCGCCGGGGGAACCCGGCCGGCGGGTGTCGGTGCCGGTGGTGACGACGAGGCGTGGGACGTCGCCGAACTGGCGGCGCTGGACGTGCCGATCCTGCAGGGGCTCTGCCTGACCAGCAGTCGCGCCGCGTGGGCCGACGGCGACGACGGCATGACCCCGCTGGACGTGGCGACCCAGGTGGCGGTCCCGGAGTTCGACGGACGCATCATCACGGTTCCGTTCTCGTTCAAGGAGATCGACGCCGACGGACTCGCCACGTACGTACCCGACCTCGAGCGGTGCGCGCGCGTCGCCGGAATCGCGGTGCGCCATGCACGTCTGCGGCGCATCCCGGCTGCCGACAAACGTGTGGTGCTCATGCTGTCCGCGTACCCCACCAAGCATGCCCGGATCGGTAACGCGGTCGGGTTGGACACACCGCGCAGCACCATCGCCCTCCTCTCCGCGCTGCGCGACGCCGGGTACCGCATGGGTCCGCCCGCAGGTGAGAGCGCCGTCCCCGGCCTGGCCGAGCAGGACGGTGACGCGCTGATCCATGCGCTCATCGCCGCCGGTGGCCAGGATCCGGACTGGTTGACCGAGGATGCGTTGGCGCGCAACCCGATTCGAATCTCGGCGGCACTCTACCGCGAGTGGTTCGATACTCTGCCGCGCGATTTCCGAGACGGTGTCGAGCAGGCGTGGGGTCCCGCCCCCGGCGAGCTCTACGTCGACAGGTCCGCCGATCCGGCCGGCGAGATCGTCATCGCGGCACTGCAGTTCGAGAACGTGCTGATCATGGTGCAGCCGCCGCGGGGGTTCGGGGAGAACCCGATCGCGATCTACCACGATCCGAATCTGCCGCCGAGCCACCACTACCTCGCGGCGTACCGCTGGGTGGCCGCGCCGCGTGAGCGCGGGGGGTTCGGAGCGGACGCGATCGTCCACATGGGCAAGCACGGCAACCTCGAGTGGCTACCCGGCAAGACTCTGGCGATGTCGGCCTCCTGTGGAACCGATGCCGCGCTGGGCGATCTCCCGCTGATCTACCCCTTCCTGGTCAACGACCCCGGTGAGGGTACCCAGGCCAAACGCCGCGCTCACGCCACTCTGGTCGATCACCTGGTGCCGCCGATGGCGCGAGCCGAGAGCTACGGCGACATCACTCGCCTCGAGCAACTGCTCGACGAGCACTCCAACATCACCACTCTCGACCCGGTGAAGCTGCCGGCCATCCGGCAGCAGATCTGGACGCTGATGACCGCCGCGCAGATGCACACCGACCTCGGGCTCGACGAGCGCCCCGACGAGGACGTCTTCGACGACATGCTCCTTCACGTCGACGGCTGGCTGTGCGAGATCAAGGATGTGCAGATTCGGGACGGGCTGCACGTGCTCGGTCAGGCCCCGCAGGGGGAGTCGGAGATCGACATGGTGCTGGCGATGCTGCGGGCGCGTCAGATGTGGGGCGGCGAACGCAGCGTGCCGGGACTGCGGGAGGCTCTGGGTCTGAGCGAGGACGGCGACGAGCGTCGCGAGCGTGTGGACGCCATCGAGGAACGCGCCCGCGACCTGGTGGTAGGGATGGCCCGAGCCGGGTGGGATCCCGCGGCTGCCGCCCGCGTCGCACAGGGCCACGGGCCCACGGTGGAGCGAATCCTCGAGTTCGCGGCGTCGGAGGTGATCCCGCGGCTGCGGGGAACCGACGCCGAGATCGATCGCATCCTGCACGCCCTCGCGGGCGGGTTCATCCCGGCCGGCCCCAGTGGTTCCCCGCTGCGCGGTCTGGTCAACGTGCTGCCCACCGGTCGTAACTTCTACTCGGTCGACCCCAAGGCCGTGCCGTCCCAGCTGGCGTGGGAGACCGGTCGATTGCTGGCCGATTCGCTCCTCGAGCGCTACGTCGCGGACCACGGTCACTACCCGGCATCGGTGGGGTTGTCGGTGTGGGGGACCAGCGCGATGCGCACATCCGGCGACGACGTCGCCGAGGTGTTCGCGCTGCTCGGTGTGCTGCCGGTGTGGGACGAGGCCTCGCGCCGGGTGGTGCGTGTGGAACCTATTCCGCTGGAGGAGCTGTCGCGGCCCCGCATCGATGTGACCGTGCGGATCAGTGGGTTCTTCCGCGACGCGTTCCCGCACGTGCTGGCGATGCTCGACGATGCGGTACGCCTGGTGGCGGGTCTCGACGAGCCTGCCGAGATGAACTACGTGCGCGCTCACGCCCGGGCCGATATCGCCGGCCACGGCGACGAACGGCGGGCCACCACGCGGATCTTCGGCTCCAAGCCGGGGACGTACGGCGCGGGCCTGCTGCAGCTCATGGACAGCCGGAGTTGGCGCAGCGACGACGACCTCGCGCAGGTCTACACCACGTGGGGTGGGTACGCCTATGGGCGCGGCCTCGACGGTGTCCCCGCCGCCGACGACATGCGCACCTCGTACCGCCGAATCGCCGTGGCCGCCAAGAACACCGACACCCGCGAGCACGACATCGCCGATTCCGACGACTACTTCCAGTACCACGGCGGCATGATCGCCACGGTCCGCTCCCTGACGGGTACGTCGCCGGAGTCGTACATCGGCGACAGCACCCGCCCGGAGTCGGTGCGCACCCGCACCCTGGCCGAGGAGACCGCCCGCGTCTTCCGCGCCCGCGTGATCAATCCGCGTTGGTTGGCCGCGATGCGCCGACACGGCTACAAGGGCGCGTTCGAGATGGCGGCGACGGTGGACTACCTGTTCGGCTACGACGCCACCACCGGGGTGGTGCAGGACTGGATGTACGACAAGATCACCGAGACCTACGTCCTGGACGAGGAGAATCGGAAGTTCATGCAGACCTCGAATCCGTGGGCGCTGCACGGGATCTCGGAGCGTCTACTCGAAGCGGTCGAACGCGGGCTGTGGGCCGAGCCCGATCCCACCGTGCTGGCCGAGCTCCGGGCGGCGTACCTCGAGAGCGAAGGCGACCTCGAGGACGCCTGAGCCTCCCGACCGTCCGCGGCCGGCGCTACCATCACGGGCATGACGAACCCGTTCGGTGACATCGGAACTGCCAAGTACGTCCTGCTGACCACCTTCACCAAGGATGGGCGGGCGAAGCCGACGGCCGTGTGGGCTGCGCTGGACGCCGGTGAACTGCTGGTGTGGACCCAGGCGTCGTCCTGGAAGGTGCGACGGGTCAAGAACACGCCGAGGGTGACGGTGGCGGTGTGCGACCGGGCCGGAAACAACGCCGGCCCGGCCGTCGACGCGGTCGCGACCGTGCTCGACGACGCGGGCACCGAACGTACCCGCGAGGCCATCACAGCGAAGTATGGAGTGGTCGGCTGGATCGGCGTCACCGCCAGTTCCCTGTTCAAGGGTAAGTCCAGCACCATCGGGATCGCCGTCCGCCCCGCCTGACCGCGCTACTGGGCCTTGCTGACCGATGACATGTGGAAGTCCGGGATTCGCAACGCGGGCATGGCCGTGCGGGTGAACCAGTCCTTCCACTCCCGAGGCAGAGTCGGCTCGGTGCGGCTCGCTTCGGTGGCGCGACGCAGGAGATCGAGGGGGCTCTCGTTGAACCGGAAGTTGTTCACCGCCCCCGTCACAGCGCCGTCATCGATCAGGTAGACACCGTCACGGGTGAGCCCCGTCAACAGCAGGGTCGCCGGATCGACCTCGCGGATGTACCACAGGGTGGTCAGCAGAAGTCCACGCTCGGTGCGCGCAACCATCTCGTCGATGCCGACGTCGGCACCACCGGTGAGGATGAGGTTCTCACCCATCTGGGCGACCGGTGCACCGAACTCGCGTGCCGCCGCCCGCGGGTAGGCGAGGGTGTCGACCACCCCGTCGCGCACCCACGTCACACGCTCGCGTTCGAGGCCGTTGTCGAACACCGACACCTCGTCGCCCGACGACGCCGTCGCCACGAACGGTGCGTACTCCATCCCGCGGGCGTGGGGATCACTGGCCAACGTGAGCGGCAGTGACCCCAGCTTCTCGCCTATCCGAGTGCCGCCCGGGGCGGAGAGGGCTGTGCGACCTTCCTGCGCACCGCGACCCTCCATGGTCCACATGAGGTAGATCATCATGTCCGCCACCGTCGATGGCGGCATGATCGTCTCGTAGCGGCCTGCGGGCAGGTCGATGCGCCGGGCGGCCCAGTCCAGGCGGCGATCGATCTCGGCGAGCAACGCATCGACCGAGACATCGGTGAAGTCCCGGGTGCCCACCCCTGCCCAGGCGCTGGCCCCGGTCAGTCCGCCTCGCTTGCCGTTGATCTCGATCGATCCGACGGGATCGACATAGCGTCGCCGCAGGCCGGTGGTGGTGCCGAGCGACACCGTGGTGACGGTGTGGGAGGCGAACCCGTACAGCGCGTCGGCACCACCGAAACCGTGCCCGAGGGCGCCGGCGATCGGGTCGAAGACGTCCACGCCGGTGGCGGGCGCGGCGGTACCCCAGTCGGCGGGAACGCCGTCGGACTCGACCGGATCGACTTCGTCCGGGGCCGGCTCGGCGGCACGCGCCGCTTCCTCGGCTGCTCGCACGACGTCGACGATCTCGGCAGGATCGACACTGCTCGAGGACACCGTGCCCACACGGGTTCGGCCATCGCGACGATCGAAGGCCACCACCACCCAGGTGCGCGCTGTGGACACACCGTTGGTGGTCATCGAGCTGCCCGCCCACCGAAGTGACGCGTCGGAGATGTCGGAGACGATCACGACGGCCTCGGAGACCGTGACCGCGCGCAATGCCTGTTCGATGACCTCGTGCGCGGCGATCACTGTCCCGCCTCCGTTCGTGTGTTGAGAACGCTCACCCCGCGGAACAGGGCCGACGGGCACCCGTGACTGACCGCGGCGACCTGACCCGGCTGGGCCTTGCCGCAGTTGAAGGCACCGCCCAGAGTCCACGTCGTCGGGCCACCGACGGCCTCGAGCGACCCCCAGAAGTCGGTGGTCGTCGCCTGGTACGCCACGTCGCGCACCTGGCCGGCCAGCTGCCCGTCGACGATGCGGAAGAATCGCTGACCGGTGAACTGGAAGTTGTAGCGCTGCATGTCGATCGACCAGGACTTGTCCCCGACGATGTAGAGCCCGTTCTCCACGCGGGAGATCAGATCCGCCGTGGTGGTGTCGCGATCGGGATCCGGTTGCAGCGAGACGTTGGCCATTCGCTGGATGGGAACGTGGTGGGCGGAGTCGGCGTAGGAACACCCGTTGGATCTGTCGAGCCCCAACCTGGGGGCGAACACCCGATCGAGTTGGTATCCGACGAGGGTTCCCTCGCGCACCAGGTCCCAACGTTGCGATTGCACGCCGTCGTCGTCCCACCCGATGCTGGCCAGGCCGTGCTGCTGTGTGCGATCGGCGGTGACGTGCATCACCGGCGAGCCGTAGCGCAGCGTCCCCAACTGATCGGGGGTGGCGAACGAGGTTCCGGCGTAGGCGGCCTCGTAGCCGATGGCGCGGTCGTACTCGGTGGCGTGCCCGATCGACTCGTGGATGGTCAGCCACAAATTGCTGGGATCGATCACGAGGTCGGTGGGTCCGGCCGTGATCGATGGCGCCTTCACCTTCTCGGCGAGCCACTCCGGGATCCGTGCCAATTCGTCGTCCCAGTCCCAGCCGGCGTGTGCGCCGGTCATGTACTCCCATCCGCGCCCGACCGGGGGCGCGAGCGTGCGCATGGTCTCGAAGGTGCCGGCCGCGGAGTCCACGGTGGTGGCCTCGAGTTGCGGGTGCATGCGTACGCGCTGCTGGACGATCGACGAGCCGGCGCTGTCGGCGTAGAACGTCTGCTCCTTCACCATCAAGGCGGACGCGGTGACGTGGTCGACTCCGTCCGAGGCCGAGAGCCGGCCGGAGAACTCGGCCAGCAGCGACACCTTCTCCGCCGTCGGCACCGAGAACGGGTCGACCTCGTAGTCGCTCACCCACGTCGCGTCGGGGTACACCGGCTCGTCGGCGAGCACCACACGATCACGGTTGAGCTCGTGCAGGGCCCGCGCCACCTCCACCGCACGGGTCGCGGTCTCGCGCACCGTGGCGGCGTCGAGCACCGCGTGGGAGGCGAAACCCCACGTCCCGTCCACGATCACTCGAACGGCGAGTCCGAGATCGGTCGAGTCCACCGACGACTGGACGGACCCGTCGCGCAGACGTATCGACTGGGTACGCATGCGGTGCACCCGCACGTCGGCGTGGCTCGCCCCGGCGGCACGAGCCACACTCAACCCCACCTCGGCCAGGTCGCGAAGTGGCAGGTCCAGGAAGTCCGCGTCGACGCCGCGGGAGCCGGGTTCACTCACGCCGGACAACGTTAGTGCACGTCCACACATCGTGTCCGGGACGAAACACTCGGATTCGGGAGAAAATCGGTCGACCCGGACGTTGTCATCATGTGTCGGCGGACGTTCGCCGAATCGTTAGTCGGATCGGAGGACCAACCCGTGCCACTGCTGTTGTTCGTCGCCTACCTCGTCGTGGAGATCGGTGTCCTGATCTGGCTCGCCAGCACCGTCGGTATCCTCTGGACCCTCGCCCTCCTCGTCGCCACCTCCGTACTCGGGCTCATGCTCGTGCGCTCCCAGGGACGCCGGGTCATCGCCCAGTTCCGCTCGGCTGCTCGCCGCGAGCGCGAGCCCGGAACGGTCGTCGCGGACGGCGCCCTCGTCGCGGCCGGCTCCGTCCTGCTCGCCGTACCAGGGCTGGTGTGCAGCCTCCTCGGACTGCTCCTGCTGATCCCCGCCACCAGAGCTCTGGTGCGCCCGGTCGTCACCGCCGCCGCCACCCGCACCGTTCGGCGCCGCGGCTTCGCCACGGGCCGGACCTTCGGGGCGGGGGCTGTGATCATCGACGGGGACGTGGTGCCACCGACCGCCCACCGGCCGACCTCGAAGCCGCTGGTGATCGATGCGCCGGACCTGCGGACCTAGTACCCGACGGACCGGCGAACCGCGCTGGACGCCGACCGGGCACACTTGGTCACCGTGACTACCGAGCTCCTCCTCAACGGGCGCATCTACAGCCCCGCCGCTCCGGACGCGACAGCCATGGCGGTCACCGACGGTGTCGTGGTGTGGGTCGGGGACGATCGACCGGCACTGGCGCTGCATCCGGACGCGGACATCGTCGATCTCGCCGGCGCATTCGTCACCCCCGGGTTCGTCGACTCCCACGTCCACACCACGGCGACCGGACTGTCCATCGACGGCCCCGATGCCGTCGGGCTCGATCTCGCCGGTTCGGTCGATCTGGCCGAGGCGATGGATCGTCTGCGCCGCTTCGCATCCGAGCGTCCCGACGACCCCGTCGTCTGGGGCCAGAACTGGGACGAGTCGAGGTGGGCGGATCGGCGCCCACCCACCACGGACGACCTCGATGCCGCGGCGCCGGGACGAGCGGTGTATCTCACGCGCGTCGACGTGCATTCGGCGGCCTGCTCGACGGTGCTGCGCGCAGCAGCGGGCTTCGGCGACGATGTCGATCCGCAAGCACCGGTTCGGGGCGAGAACCACCACGTCGCTCGCGGGGTCGCGCGGAGCCTGCTCGGCGCCGAGACCAGGCGCGCAGCGCAGCGCCGCGCCCTCGATGTCGCCGCATCGCGCGGGTTGGTCGCGGTCCACGAGTGCGGCGGGCCCGACATCTCCGGACAGGCGGACTTCGCAGACCTGCTCGCTCTCGATCACGGCGTCGAAGTGCGGGGGTACTGGGGCGAGAAGGTCACCTCCGCCGAACAGGCCCGCGCGCTGCTCGCCGAGACGAGCGCGCACGCCCTCGGCGGCGATCTGTGCATCGACGGCTCCATCGGCTCGCGCACTGCCTGGCTGCGCGAGAGCTATGCCGACGAGCCAGGCTGCACGGGCCGGGCCTATCTCGATGCCGACGCGATTGCCGAACACCTCGTCGCCTGCACGCGAGCCGGCATCCAGGCCGGTTTCCACGCGATCGGCGACGCTGCGGTGGGCGCGTTCGTCGCCGGACTCGAGCGGGCGGTGGCCGAGTGCGGGGGACCGTCGGTGGCCGCCCGCGGGCATCGCCTCGAGCACCTCGAGATGGTCACCGCGCAGGAGGCTGCGGTCTTGGCCTCGTACGGCGTCATCGCCAGCGTGCAGCCGATGTTCGACCACGTCTGGGGTGGCGAGGCCGGAATGTATGCCGAACGCCTCGGTGCCGAACGGTCTGCCGCGATGAACCCTTTCGCTGCCTTGGCCTCGGCGGGCGTCTCGCTGGCTCTCGGTTCCGATTCCCCGGTCACCGCGCTGGCCCCCTGGGCGGGTGTTCGAGCAGCCGTCGGTCACCGCACCCGGGGCTCGGCCATCTCTCCGCGCGCGGCCTTCGCCGCCGCGACACGTGGCGCGTGGCGCGCCGGGGGAGTCCGCGACGGGATGGCGGGCACGCTGGTGCCCGGCGCCCCCGCATCCTTCGCCGTGTGGGAGACCGGTGAACTGGTGGTGGCCGCACCGAAGGACTCCGTGCAGCGGTGGTCCACCGACCCCCGGTCGCGAGTGCCCGCCCTGCCCAGGTTGGATGACGCTTCGCCCGACCCGGTCTGCCTGCGCACCGTGCATCGGGGCCGCACGGTGTTCGCCCGGTGACCGCACGCGCCACACCGAGCAGATGGTCCTCCCTGAGGGATCCTCTGACGCTGGGCAGACTCGCGCTCGCCCTGGGTGGAGGGCTGCTGACCTGGGCTTCGTTCCCACCTCGGACTCTGTGGTGGCTCGCCCCGTTCGCCCTGGCCCTGCTCGTACTCGCCCTCATCCCCGGCCGACGCGGACCAGTGTCGAAGAAGTTCGGGTTCGCTCTGGGCACGACGTTCGGGCTGGGGTATTTCCTGCCGCTGCTGCCCTGGATCGGCGTGTACGTCGGCCCCCTTCCCTGGATTGCACTGGCAGTGGTGCAGTCGCTCTACATCGGCGGATTCGGGATCCTGGCGGTGATCGTCGGCCGTGTTCGCGGCGGCGCCCTGTGGATCGCTGTGGCGTGGTCCGCCGCGGAGTGGGTGCGCAGCACAGTTCCGTTCGGCGGATTCCCCTGGGGGCGTCTTGCCTTCGGTCAATCCGAATCGCCGCTGATCGGTATCGCATCGCTCGGCGGCGCCCCTCTGCTCAGCTTCGCCGTGGCGATGATCGGGAGCGCGACGGCGTTCCTGCTGCGCGCCCTGTGGCGACTTCGCGGTACGCGAGCCGGTCATCGGAGCCCAGCCGTTCGCGCCGTCGCCGGTGCCGCCGCGGCGACACTGGTGTGGCCGCTCGTCGCGCTGGCAGTCCACCCTGGCGTCGAATCTGCCCGCGACGGCGACAGGACCATCGTGGTCGCGGCGATCCAGGGGAGCGTGCCTCGGCTGGGTCTGGACTTCAACGCCCAGCGCCGCCAGGTTCTCGACAACCACGTCCAGGAGACACTTCGCCTTGCGGCCGCAGTGGACTCCGGCTCGGTTCCGGCCCCGGACGTCGTGGTGTGGCCGGAGAACGCCTCCGACATCGACCCGCTTCGCAACGCCGACGCCGCCGCCGAGATCAGCGCGGCGAGCGAACGGATCGGGGCGCCGATCCTGGTGGGCGCGGTGCTGGTGAACTCCGACCGCACCACCACCAACTCGGTGATCGTCTGGTCCGGCAACTCCGGTCCCGGGGATCGGCACGACAAGAAGATCATCCAGCCCTTCGGCGAGTATCTGCCCTTCCGCAGCTTCTTCCGGCTGTTCTCGTCGTACGCCGATTCTGCGGGCAACTTCGTACCCGGCAGCGGCAACGGGGTCGTCCGAGTCGACGACCGACGCGACCTGTCGGGTCCGGCCGACCTGACCGTCGGCGTCGCCACCTGCTACGAGGTGGCATTCGACCGCGCCCTGCACGAGTCGGTGGTCAACGGTGCCCAGCTCATCGCCGTACCCACCAACAACGCGACGTTCGGTGACACCGAGATGACCTACCAGCAGCTCGCGATGTCGCGGATTCGCGCTGTCGAGCACTCACGCACCGTCGTCGTCGCGGCCACCAGCGGGGTGAGCGCCATCATCGCGCCCGACGGTTCGGTGGTCGATCGCACCCCGTTGTTCGCACCGGAATTCCTGGTGTCGTCCGTCGTGGTGCGCTCGGGTACTACGCTGGCCACTCGGCTCGGCGCGAGTGTGGAGTACGCCCTTCTCGCGCTGGCCGCCGGTGCCACGGTTGCCGGTGTGCTCACCGCCCGCCGCGGTCGTGAACATGCTCGCCGAACACACAGCACCACCGGTTCCACCGAAAACACAGTCGGCCGCGAGGCCGCAGAAGGCACAGGCCGCAAGGCCGCGGAAGAGGATCTCGATGACGTCAGCTGATCAGGGTCGGCCGAGCAGGCACACGCTGGTGATCGTGCCCACGTTCAACGAGATCGACAATCTCGAACCGATCGTCGGACGCGTCCTGGCCGCGCTACCGCAGGTGCACATCCTCGTCGTCGACGACGGCAGTCCCGACGGCACGGGTGCCCTCGCGGACCGTCTCGCGGCGGCCGATGCCGACCAGCGCATCCACGTGATGCACCGCACCGAGAAGAACGGTCTCGGGGGCGCGTACATCGCTGGATTCCGATGGGGTCTCGAGCGAGACTACTCCGTGCTGGTGGAGATGGATGCGGACGGCTCTCATGCCCCCGAGCAGCTTCATCGACTGCTCGATCGCGTCGACTCCGGCGCCGACCTGGTGCTGGGTTCGCGGTACGTGCCCGGAGGTTCGGTGGTCAACTGGCCCAAGCATCGTGAGTGGCTCTCGCGCGGAGGCAACGTCTATTCACGGCTGGCCCTGGGGGTCTCCCTGCGAGACATCACCGGAGGCTTCCGCGCGTACCGCCGAGAGGTGCTGCAGAAGCTGCCGCTCGACGCCATCGAATCGCACGGCTACTGCTTCCAGGTGGACTTGGCGTGGCGCACGATCTCCGAGGGCTTCACAGTCGACGAGGTGCCGATCACGTTCACCGAGCGCGAGCGCGGCGAGTCCAAGATGAGCGGCGGGATCGTCCGCGAGGCGCTGTGGAAGGTCACCGTCTGGGGCCTACGGGCTCGCACCCGTCGACTGATGGGCCGAGACAGCCGGACGTAGCGGCGCGGCCCGTGTAACGAATCGGGCTCCAGTAGCGACGAAACGCTCGAATCGGACCCATCCACAGGGTCGCGATCAGCGAATAAAGCACGAGTGCGACGACGGTCGGGGACCTGACGAGAACGTGCGTACCAGGAGGTAGATCCTGAGACGCACCCTCTTCTGGGAACCGGCCCGGTCCGGCTCCAGTGTCGTGTTCTCGAGATGAGTTCGAACTCGACGCGAAGGAGCAACGGTGACGTTCACGGCTGGAACCGAAGATTCTGCTGCCGAGTACGTCGACCCCATCGACCCTTCCCTCGATCCGAGCGCCCCGTTCCCACTCTCGCCCGCCCAGCTGGGCATGTGGTACGCCCAGAAACTCGCACCCGACGTTCCTCTCACCGTCGCGCAGTACGTCGACATCCGCGGGGATCTGGACGTCGACCTGCTGGACCGGGTGGCCCGTCGTGCGGGAGCCGAACTCCAGTCCGGTGCCATCCGGCTCGTGATGGTCGACGGCGAACCGCACCAGGTGGTCGACCCTGCCACTGCGATCACCACCGACACCATCGACTTCCGCGGCCATGGTGACCCGGTGGCCGCCGCAACCGAGTGGATGGACGCGTCCATGCGCGCCCCGATCGACCTCGATCACGATCGGCTGACGCTGAACTACGTTCTGCGCGTTGGTGATTCCCGGTTCTTCTGGTACACCCGCATGCACCACATCGCCGGCGACGGCTATGGCGCCATGACTGCGATGAACCGCGTCGCCGAGTTGTACACCGATGCGATCGCAGGTCGTGAGTCCGCACCGTCGAAGGCCACCCATATCGCCGAGATCTACGACATGGAGGCGAAGTACCGCACGTCGCCCCGGTACGAGACCGATCGCAGATACTGGACGGAGGAGGTCGTCGGCCTGGCCGATTCGTTCGGGCTCGCCGACCGCACCGCGCCCGCTCAGCCGACGCGACTGCGCGCCAGCAAGGTTCTCGATCCGGATCTGGTGAGGCGTCTGGACGAGGCGAGTGCCCGCTTCGAGACCAGCACCGCTGCACTGATCGTCACGGCGTTCGCCGCGTACCTGCACCGGATAACCGGCGCCGAGGACGTGGTGCTGTCGCTGCCCGTGTCGATGCGAACCTCGGCTGCGTTGCGCCGCTCCGGCGGCATGATCTCGAACGTGGTCCCGATCCGTCTGCGGGTCACCGACGAGACCAATCTCGGCGACCTGATCGCCGCGGTCACCGACAAGGTGACGTCTGCCCTTCGCCACCAGCGATACCGCCACGAGGACATCCGCCGCGATCATTCCTCGGCGAACGCGTTCCGCGGCTTCTACGGGCCGCTGGTGAACATCATGCTCTTCGAGTGGAAGATCACACTCGGCGACATCGTCGGCGATTTCCACCTGCTGTCCTCCGGACCCATCGAGGACCTCACCTTCAACATCTACAACGCCGACGGTGGTCGTCTCACCGTCGACTTCGAGGCGAACCCGGCCCTCTACGACGAGCACGAGCTCGTCGGCCATCACCGCCGGTTCCTCGCGTTCTTCGACGCGCTGATCGAACGTGGTCACCGCGCGCGGGTGGTCGCGCTGGATGTGATCGAACCCGAGGAGCGGCACCTGGTGGTGGCCGAGTGGAACGAGACCGCACACGCGGTACCGGCAACCACGCTGCCCGCCCTGTTCGCCGAGCAGGTTCGCCGAACCCCACATGCGCCGGCCCTCGAGTTCGACGGGCGCAGCCTGACATACCGGGATCTCGACCGACGCTCGAACCGGCTCGCGCGCGTGCTCATCGATCGCGGAGTAGGGCCCGATTCCTGTGTGGGACTGGCCGTCCGGCGCTCGATGGACCTTCTCGTGGCGATGTACGCGGTGATCAAGGCCGGCGGCGCCTACGTCCCGATCGACCCGGACCATCCGGCCGAACGCATCGGTTACGTCCTCGACAGTGCCAGGCCGGTGTGCATTCTGACCGCTGCCCGCGACGAGGTATCCATCTCGACGACCGTGCCGATCATCGACGTCGACACCCTGGCATCGATCGGCATCGACGACGGCCCGATCGGTGATGCCGAGCGCCTGTCGCCGCTCCGCCCCGAGCACACCGCGTACGTGATCTACACCTCCGGTTCGACCGGCCGACCCAAGGGTGTCGCAGTCCCGCACCGCGGCATCGTGAACCGACTGCTGTGGATGCAGAACCAATACCCGCTCGACGAGTCCGATGCGGTCCTTCAGAAGACGCCCGCGACGTTCGACGTGTCGGTGTGGGAGTTCTTCTGGCCTCTGCAGGTCGGTGCGCGACTGGTGATCGCCGCGCCTGACGGACACCGCGATCCCCGGTACCTTGCCTCCATCATCGCCGAGAAGCGAATCACCACAGTGCACTTCGTGCCGTCGATGCTGGCGGTGTTCGTCGCGGAACCTCGCACCGCCGACGCGCTGTCGAGCGTGCGGCGGGTGTTCTGCAGCGGCGAGGCCCTGCTGCCCGACACGGCGTCGCGGTTCGTCGAACTCGCCTCGCGCAGCGATCGACGCGTGGAGCTGCACAACCTCTACGGGCCCACCGAAGCGTCCGTGGACGTGAGCTTCTGGGCGTTCGCGGTCACCGACACCACGGTGGTTCCCATCGGTCGCCCGGTGTGGAACACCTCGCTGTACATCCTCGACCGTCGGCTCGAACCGGTACCTGTGGGCATCGCGGGTGAGCTCTACCTGGCCGGCGACCAGCTCGCCCGCGGATACGTGGGGCGCCCGGAGCTCACAGCCGATCGCTTCGTTGCAGATCCGTTCGGCGAGAGCGGTTCTCGCATCTACCGTACCGGCGACCTCGCACGCTGGCGCCCGGATGGCGCTGTCGAGTACCTCGGACGCACCGATTTCCAGGTCAAGATCCGGGGCCTGCGTATCGAGTTGGGCGAAGTCGAATCCGCGCTCACCGCGATCAGCGGTATCGATCATGCGGTGGCCGTCGCGCACACCGACGATCGCGGCGAGACCGAACTGGTCGCCTACGTGGCGTCGTCCGCGACACCGCCCCGGCCGATCGACGTCGAGGCGGTGACCCGTTCACTGGGGGCGGTGCTCCCGGACTACATGGTGCCGACCCTGCTGATGGTGCTGGCGGAGATGCCTCTGAGCGCAAACGGCAAGGTCGATCGCCGAGCGCTGCCCGCACCGGAGCGTCCCGCGTCCGCTGTCGGATTCGTCGCACCGAGAACCGATCTCGAGCGCCACATCGCTCGCACCGTCTCCGACGTGCTCGGCGTGCCCTCGCCCGGCGTGTTCGACAGCTTCTTCGCCATCGGCGGCAACTCTCTCCTGGCGACACGGGTCGTCGCACGACTGAGCACCGAACTGGGACGAGAGCTCTCGCTTCGCGAGCTGTTCGAGGCACCGACGGTCGCAGCCCTCGCCGAGCGGCTGGACGGGATCGACGCGTCACCCGCGCTCGAGCGCCCGCAGCTGATCGCCCTCGCCCGTCCGGAACGCGTGCCGCTGTCCCCGGCGCAGCAGCGGCTGTGGTTCCTCAACCGCTTCGACCCGGGGTCGGCCACCTACAACATGCCGTTCGTCCTGCGTCTGCGCGGTGACGTCGACGAGCGTGCGCTCCGCTCGGCGCTCGTCGACGTTCTTGCTCGGCACGAAATCCTGCGCACGACGTTCCCCGACGGGCCGGCGGGTCCGCACCAGATCGTGCACCCCGCTCACGGAGTGGAGACTCTCGACGGCCCCCGCCCGAGAACGATCGGTGCGGTGGTCACGGTGGACCCGGACGAGCTCGAGGCGCATCTGCGGGAGTTCGGAACCCGCGGCTTCGACGTCACCGTCGACCTTCCGATACGAGTGGCGCTGGTGCGCACGTCACCGGACGAGCTGGTGCTGGCGATGGTCATTCACCACATTGCCGCCGACGGGTTCTCCATGCGCCCGCTGGCCGTGGACGTGATGGCCGCGTACACCGCCCGTCTCGGCGGTCGACCTCCGGCGTGGGAGCCGCTCGCGGTTCAGTACGCCGACTACAGCATCTGGCAGCGTTCGGTTCTCGGCGACGCGACCGACCCGGACAGTCGCGCCGCTCGTCAACTCGCCTTCTGGTCCCGGTACCTCGACGGAACCGACGGCTCGCTCGATCTCCCCACCGATCGTCCTCGACCTCCGGTACCGAGCTTCCGCGGCGGATCGGTTGCCTTCGAGATCGATTCGCACACCCACGGTGCGCTCTCGTCGCTGGCCGCGGCGCGGTCGGCGACGGTCTTCATGGTGGTGCACGCGGCGTTGGCCGCCTTCCTGGGTCGACTCGGCGGATCCACCGACGTCACGATCGGCACCCCGATCGCGGGGCGTGGCGAACGTGCCCTCGACGACGTGGTCGGAATGTTCGTCAACACACTGGTCCTGCGCACGCGGCTCGATCCTGATTCCGACTTCGACACCCTCCTCGAGCAGGTGCGCGACAGCGACCTCGAAGCGTTCGCCAACGCCGACGTTCCGTTCGAGCAGGTGGTCGATACCGTCGCCCCCGCACGTTCGACGGCCACCACGCCGCTGTTCCAGGTGATGCTCGCCTTCGAGAACACCGATCCGGTCGAGGTCGAGTTGCCCGGGCTGACGGTTGCGGTCCGCGAGATCGTCGCCGATATCGCGAAGTTCGACCTGCACCTGCAGGTCACCGAACGCCTGCGAGCAGACGGGCGACCCGACGGGCTCGACGCGGCATTCGTCTACGCCACCGACCTTTTCGATCGCTCGACGGTGGAAGCCTTCGCCGACCGCTTCTCCCGACTGCTCACCGGGCTGACCCGCCGACCGCACGCACCGATCGGCGATCACGACCTGCTCAGCGCCACCGAGGCGGCGTTGCTCGCGCCGATCACCGGGCTGGCGTCGGTGGGCAGCCGCACCCTCGCCGAGATCTTCGACGCCGCCGTGCGGGCGTACCCGGACAACACCGCGGTGGTCCACGGCGATCGGTCGCTGACCTACCGCGAACTCGACGCGCGCGCGCAGGCCATCGCTCGGATGCTCGCCGCACGTGGGATCGGCCCGGAATCGCGGGTGATCGTCGCGCTCGAACGTTCCCTGGACTGCATCGTGGCCATCTGGGCGGTGACGGCAGCGGGCGCAGCCTTCGTTCCGGTGGACCCGACATACCCACCCGAACGGGTCGCCGGCATGGTGGCCGACAGCGCTGCACGCGTGGGCATCTCGACCACGCTCGCCCGCGCATCGCTACCGGCCGAGACGAGCCTGCACTGGATCGATCTCGACACTCTGAATCCGGACACCCCGAACCTGGCAACCACCGACGACGGTCACGACTCGCCCGTGCCGGCGAGAGCGACACCGGCGAACGCGGCCTACCTGATCTTCACGTCGGGGTCGACCGGGCGCCCCAAGGCAGTGGTGGTCACCCATGCCGGACTGGCCGACTTCGCCCACGAGGAGGCCACCCGCTACGGGGTCTACCCGGGTGCGCGCACGCTGCACTTCGCATCCCCGAGCTTCGACGCCTCCATCCTCGACATCGTGATGGGACTCGGTACCGGAGCCACGATGATGGTGGTGCCAACCGACATCTACGGCGGCAAGGAACTCACCGATTTCCTCCGCACGAACCGGGTCACCCACGCCTTCGCCACGCCGGCGGCGCTCGAAACCTGTTCGCCGGAGGCCCTCGACGATCTGGAGTTCGTCGCCGTCGGCGGGGACCTGTGCAGCCCCGCCCTCGTGGATCGATGGGCTCCCGGCCGCCGCATGCTCAACCTCTACGGGCCCACCGAGTCCACCGTCGTCGCCACGATGGCGGACGCTGTCGAGGGCCGCCCGGTGGGCATCGGCAGCCCGGTGCGCGGCACCGACGCCCTTGTTCTCGACGATCGGCTCCGGCCGGTCCCGCCCGGATCCCTCGGCGAGCTCTACCTCGCGGGCGCGGCGCTGGCGCGCGGGTACCAACATCGCCACGGTCTGACCGCCGAGCGCTTCGTCGCCAACCCGTACGGGTCGGCAGGGGAGCGGATGTACCGCACCGGCGACCTCGTCTCGGTGACGATCGCGGGCGAGACCCCCACCTTGACCTACCACGGACGCCGAGACGCACAGGTCAAGATCCGAGGCCACCGCATCGAACTCACCGAGATCGACGCGGTCCTTCTCGAGCACCCCGGCGTGAGCTTCGCCCACACCATCGTCCACAGCGGCGGCGCCGGTGCGACCGACGACACATCGCCCGCACTGGATCGGCGACCGGTGTCGTACGTGCAGGGCGACGTCAGCGTCGAGGACGTGCTCGATCACGCCGCGGGTCGACTTCCGGGCTACATGGTGCCCGCGGCTGTGGTCGTCCTCGACGCAATCCCGATGACACCGTCACGCAAGATCGATCTGCGAGCACTGCCGCAGCCGACCTTCGCCGCCGACACCCGCGAACACGTCGATCCCGTCACCCCGACGGAGGTGATCGTGGCACAGGTCTTCGCCGAGGTGCTCGGGCGCGAGCGAATGGGTCTGGGCGAGAGCTTCTTCGACGGCGGCGGCAACTCGCTGATGGCCACCCGCGTCGCAGCGCGACTGTCGGCAGAGTTCGGGGTCGACCTTCCTGTCCGAGCCGTGTTCGACGCCCCCACCGTCGAGGCCCTCGCGCGCACCCTCGACCGTGCCGACGACGGCGGCGGGCGCCGGGCGCTCGCACCGATTCCTAAAGCCGAACGCCCACAGCGCATCCCGCTGTCACTCGCTCAGCAGAGGCTGTGGTTCCTCAACCGCTTCGACAACTCGGTCGACACGTACAACATCTCCTTCGCCGTGCACTTCCGTTCCGCAACAGCACATGCCGCCATAGGACATGCCGCGGCAGGCCATGCCGGGGCGGGGCGCGGCGGAGTCGATGTCGACGCACTCGGAGCCGCGCTCGGCGACGTCCTCGCTCGGCACGAAAGTCTGCGAACGATCTTCCCCGAGAGCGACGACGGGCCGTTCCAGCTGGTGTTGCCCAGCGCTGCACCGGACCTCGATGTGCGCACCGTGGCACCCGAGGCACTGACATCGGAGATCGCGAGCATCGCCCGGGGCGGTTTCGATCTCACCACCGAGCCGCCACTGCGTGCGGCCCTCCTGATCACCGGGGAACTCGAGAGCACCCTGGTGTTGGTGCTGCACCACATCGCAGCGGACGGGTGGTCCATGGGTCCGCTGACGCGAGACGTGGTGGCCGCCTACTCCGCGCGCCGCGACTCCCGCGCACCCGAGCTGGAACCACTACCGGTGCAGTACACCGACTTCACGCTGTGGCAGCGGGCAACGCTCGGCGACGAGGCGGACCCGACCTCGCTCGCCGGTCGCCAACTCGCGTACTGGACCGAGCAACTGGACTCGATGCCGGACGAGGTGATCCTGCCCGCCGACCGCCCGCGCCCGGCCATGCCCACCGGTGCGGGAGCGTCGATCGAGGTGGATGTGGACGAGGCCACCGTCGCGGCGCTCGCGTCACTGGCCACGCGCAGCGGTGCGAGCCTGTTCATGGTGGTTCACACCGCGCTTGCAGTTCTCCTGGCTCGGCTCGCCGACACCGACGACGTCGCTGTCGGAACACCGGTCGCCGGTCGAGGGGACCGTGCCCTGGACGAGCTGGTCGGGATGTTCGTCAACACACTCGTTCTGCGCACCCGGGTGGACGCACGTGCACCGTTCACCTCGGTCCTCGCCGAAGCACGGGCCGTCGACCTCGAGGCCTTCGAGAACGCCGACCTGCCGTTCGAGCGTGTGGTCGAGTCCGTGGCGCCGAGCCGCTCGACGGGTCGGCACCCACTGGTGCAGACGGTGCTCTCGTTCCAGAACCGTGCCGAGCACACGATCGAGTTTCCGGGCTCGACCGTTCGCGCGGAGGAGATCGCCCTCGCCCGAACCAAGTTCGACCTGGAGCTGCGCGTCGTCGAGTCGGCCGACCGCACGGAGTTCTCGTTCGTGTACTCCCGCGAGCTGTACGACGAGAACACGATGGGGATCTACGCCGAGCGCTTGGCCCGACTGCTGGGCGAGATCGCGGCAGCGCCGGACCGACCTGTGGGCGATCTCGACCTTATGGGTACCGCCGAGTGGACCGATCTGCTCTCGCGCCGCGGCGCCGACGCCGCCCCTGCGCTCACACTGCCCGAACTGCTCGATGCAACCGTTGCGCGCAACCCCCACGGGATTGCGCTGGTCGAGCCGGTTGCCGCCGGGCGATCCATGACCTATCTCGAGCTCGACGAGGCATCGAACCGCCTCGCGCGCTACCTGCTCGGCGCCGGCGCCGGCCCGGAGACCGTGGTGGCCGTTGCACTGCCACGGTCGATTCGGGCCGTCGTGGCCACGCTGGCCGTCGCGAAGACCGGTGCCGCGTGGGTCCCGATCGATCCGCGGTATCCGCGCGATCGCATCGCCCACATGATCTCCGACTCCGGTGCCCTCCTGGGCCTGACCTCGAGCTCGGCGGCGGACACTCTCCCGACCGGTCCGTACTGGGTCGTGTTGGACGACAACAGTGTTCGAGTCGACGTGGGGGTGCAGTCCGCAGATCCGATCGACCCGTCGGAGAGATCGGCGCCGCTTCGCGCCGACCATCCCGCGTACGTGATCTACACCTCCGGTTCGACAGGCGTTCCGAAAGGTGTCGTGCTCACCCATCTCGGACTGTCGAACTTCGCCGACGAGGAGGTCGAGCGCTTCGGCGTCACTGCCGCTTCCCGCGTGCTGCAGATCGCCTCACCGAGTTTCGACGCCTCGATCCTCGAACTGCTCATGGCCCTTCGCCCCGGGGCCACGATGGTCGTGGCACCGGAGGACGTCTACGGCGGAGCCGAGCTCGCTGACCTCCTGGCGCACAATGCGGTCACGCATGCGTTCATCACGCCCGCCGCTCTGGCCACGGTGGACGCCGGTGTGTCCCTGCCCGACCTGAGCACGGTGATCGTCGGTGGCGACGTGTGCCCGCCCGAACTTCTCGCCCGCTGGTCTCGCGGACGATCGATGTTCAACGCCTACGGGCCCACCGAAGCAACCATCGTCGCCAGCATCGCCGACCTCTCCGAGACCGGCCGTGTGAGTATCGGTCGACCCATCCGCGGCGTCCGGATCGCTGTGCTCGACGCCCGACTTCGCCCGGTTCCCGCGGGCACCACCGGCGTGCTCTACATTTGCGGCCCCGGCCTCGCCCGCGGCTACCTGGGACGCCACGCGCTCACGTCCATGCGTTTCGTCGCCGACCCTCACGGCGAACCCGGCGCGCGCATGTACTGCACCGGGGACGTGGTGCGGTGGGCCGCCGACGGTCAGCTCGATTACGTCGGACGCGACGACGATCAGGTGAAGGTGCGCGGATTCCGCATCGAGCTCGGCGAGATCGACTCCGCGCTCGGAGCACTCGCCGGTGTCAGCTTTGCGCACACACTGGTCCATACGCCCGACGGCGGGCAACCGGCACTCGCGTCGTACGTCGTGGGTGCCCCGACCGCCGTGCTCGACCCGTCGACGCTCGCGCGCGAGCTGGCAACGACGTTGCCCGCACACATGATCCCGCCGTCGATCACCGTGCTGGACAGCATTCCCCTCACACCGGTCGGAAAGCTGGATCGGCGCGCGCTACCCGCACCGCTGCCGACCACCGCGGTCGAGTTCGAGCCGGTGACCACCGCTGTGGAGGCCAGGGTCGCCGAAACGTTCGCCGAGGTGCTCGGACTCGATCCGACCACGGTGGGGCGGCGCGACGAGTTCTTCGCTCTCGGCGGCAACTCGCTGCTGGCGACCAAGGTCGCCGCACGTCTGTCCACCGCGACCGGCTCTCGCGTCGGCGTGCGCGCACTCTTCGATCACCGGTCAGTGGCGGAGCTGGCGAACCATGTCGCAACGCTCGATGCCACGTCGACCTCGGCACTTCTCGCCCGCGAACGGCCCGCGATCATCCGGCTCTCGCCGGCGCAGTTGCGCCTGTGGTTCCTCAACCGATTCGACCCCTCGTCGGGGGCGTACAACGTGCCGTTCGTGGTCACCATGACCGGTCCGCTCGACATTGCGGCGATGACCGTGGCGATCGGCGATCTCGTTCGCCGACACGAGGTCCTGCGGACGCTGTACCCGGACACACCGGACGGCCCCGTGCAGCTGATTCTCGGGCCGGACGAGGTGGACGTCGAGGTCGACGTCCGAGACGTCGACGGAGACCACGCCGCCACCGTGGTGCACGATCTCGCGTCGGCCGGATTCGATGTGAGCGAGGACGTTCCGCTGCGCGCAGCGATCCTGCGCACCTCGCCACACCACCATCTGCTCGTGATCACCATTCACCACATCGCGGCGGACGGCTGGTCGCTGACCCCGCTGGCCGCCGACCTGGTCTCCGCCTACCGGGCGCGCTCGACGGGCGCAACATCGCATCGACCGACGCTCGACGTCCAGTACGCCGACTACTCGCTGTGGCAGCAGGAGCGGCTCGGTTCCGAGGACGACCCCGGGTCCGTGGCGGCGAAGTCCCTCGAGCACTGGGTGGCCGCGCTACGCGACGCTCCCGAGAGCGTGGACCTGCCCACCGACCGTCCTCGGCCCGAACTGCCCTCGTACCGGGGTGGATCCGTGGTTCGGGAGGTCTCCTCGACGACCCACCGCGCTCTGCTCGACCTGGCCCGAGAGCGTGGAGCGACCATGTTCATGGTGGTGCACACTGCGGTGGCGATCACGCTGGCGCGACTGTCCGGGCGCACGGATGTGTGCGTGGGCACCGTGGTGGCCGGTCGCGGGGACCGGGCATTGGACGAGCTCATCGGGATGTTCGTCAACACGCTCGCGCTGCGCACTCACCTGCAGCCGAGCGCATCCATCGCGCAGACCATCGACACCGTGCGCGCCACCGACCTCGATGCATTCAGCCATCCGGACACAGCGTTCGAGCGCCTGGTCGACGTGCTGGCGCCGAGCCGTAGCGCGGGAAGCCACCCGCTGTTCCAGGTGATGGTCACCGTGCGTGAGGACACCCCCACACGCATCGAGGTCGATGGCCTGGTCCTCGATGCCGCCGAGATCGACACCGGCACAGCGAAGTTCGATCTGCAGTTCACCGTGACCGAACGCGCGGACACCGGTGGTCTGAGCATTCGCCTCGACTACGCGACCGACCTGTTCGACCACGGCACCGGTGAGCAGATCGTGGAGCGAACCATCCGGGTGTTCGAGGCTGCTGCGCTCGACCCGTCGCAGTCGATCGGGGACATCGAGCTCCTCGCGCCCGCCGAGATCACGCGCCTGAATCCTGTTCGGGGAGCGCGCACTCGCGCCCCGCGGACCCTGGCCGAGATCTTCGAGTCGACCGCCGCTCGGGTGCCCGACCGGGTGGCGCTCGAGTTCGGTGACACCGCGGTGATCTACCGCGATCTCGATACCCAGTCCAACGCCCTCGCCCGAATGTTGCTGCGTCGCGGGGTCGGTCCGGAATCGTACGTGGCACTCGGTCTGGGGCGTTCCTACGAATCGGTGCTCGCGGTGCTCGCGGTGACCAAGGCGGGCGCCGCCTACGTCCCGATCGACCCTGCCTACCCGGCCGAGCGCCTCGCGCACATGATCACCGACTCGACCGTCCTCCTCGGACTGACCACCGCAGCCGACCATCGGGTCCTGAGCGAGGCGGCGCCGGGCACCGTTCCACAGTGGATCGTGCTCGACGACGACGAGATTCGCGCGGAGATGATCCTCACCTCCACCTCGCCGGTCACCGACGTCGACCGTCGCGCCCGGCTGTGCACGCAGAACCCCGCGTACATGATCTACACCTCCGGATCGACCGGGCTGCCGAAGGGCGTCGTGGTCACCCATGCCGGGCTGTCCGCCTTCGCGGACGAACTGCGTGAGAGATTCGACGTGCGACCGGATTCGCGCGTGTTGCATTTCGCCACACCGAGTTTCGACGCCGCGGTCATGGACATGCTTCTCGCGTTCGGCGGGGGCGCGACGCTCGTGCTCGCCCCGTCGGGCATCTACGGCGGCACGGAGCTCAGCGGGCTGCTCGCCGAGCGCGAGATCACCCACTCGTTCATCACCACCGCCGCGCTGGCCACCGCGGACCCAACCGGCCTGACCAAGCTCACGCACGTGCTCTTCGGTGGCGAGGCCTGCGCCCCCGAACTGGTCGAACGTTGGGCTCCGGGTCGTCGGATCCACAACATCTACGGCCCCACCGAGACGACCATCGTCACCACCATGGGACGGCCCACCACCCCGGCTGCACCCATCACCATCGGCGGGCCGATCCGTGGCGTCGCGGCGCGGGTGCTCGACCAACGCCTGCACCCGGTTCCGGTGGGCGTGGTCGGCGAGCTGTACCTGTCGGGACACGCGCTCGCTCGCGGCTACCACGGTCGCGCCGCCCTGACGGCCGAGCGGTTCGTAGCCGACCCGACGGGTTCGGCCGGGGACCGCATGTACCGGACCGGCGATCTCGTGCGATGGGCCGAGGTCGACGACGAGGGCACCCTCGAACTGATGTACGTCGGCAGATCCGACCATCAGGTGAAGGTGCGCGGCTTCCGTGTCGAACTCGGTGACATCGACGCCGCACTGAACTCCTTCGCAGACGTCGAGTTCTCGGTCACGATCGGCCACGAACGCGACGCCGGGGACACCGCCCTCGTCTCCTACGTCCGGGGCCGTGGTGGTCGCGCCCTCGACGTCGAGTCGCTGCGGCGGCACGTCTCGGGCCGACTGCCCGCGTACATGGTTCCCCTGGCGATCATGGTCCTCGACGAGGTCCCGCTGACCGCCGTCGGCAAACTCGATCGACGGGCGCTCCCAGCGCCGGTGTTCACCTCGGCCGTCTCGCATCGTGAACCGCGCACGCCCACCGAGACGGCAGTGTGCGAAGCCTTCGCCGTCACACTGGGCCGGAGCACGCCGCGCGGTGCCGCCGACGAAGGTCGGCCGAGCACGGTGGGGGCGGACGACAACTTCTTCGAACTCGGCGGCACGTCGTTGCTCGCCACGCGCGTGGCATCGGATCTCCGCGCCCGACTCGGTACCGACGTTCCGGTGCCCTGGCTCTTCAGCGATCCCACGCCGGCTCGGCTCGCGGCGCGAATCGATCAGCGGCTCGGCCTCGATCGCGCACCCGAGGTCGATTCGGGTGAGAGTGTCGATCGGTCACTCGCACCGCTGCTGCCATTGCGGGAGAACGGAACTCGCCCCCCGCTGTTCTGTGTGCACCCCGCCTTCGGACTGTCATGGAGCTACACGGGGTTGGTCCCGCACTTGCATCCGGATCAGCCCGTGTACGGACTGCAGAACCCCTCCTTGACCATGCTCGAGACGACAGAGCACCTCGACACCGTCGACGACCTGGCCCGCTTCCACGTGCGTGAGATCCGTTCCGTGGCCCCACACGGCCCGTACGCACTGGCGGGCTGGTCACTCGGTGGGCTGATCGCCCACTCGATCGCGGTCGAGCTGCGCGCTGCGGGGGAGGAGGTGACGCTGGTGGCCATGCTCGATGCCCACCTGCTCTCCGAGCGGTACGCCTCCACCACCCCGACGGTGCGGGAGCTGCTCGAGGAGTTCACGGGCCAGTCGTTGCCGGGCGACTCCGAGCCGACCATCGCCGATGCTGCCGCGCTCGTACGGTCACACGGCGGTGCAGTGGCGGCGTTGGACGAGCAGTCCTTGGCGGCGATGTACCAGGCCTATGTGACGGGCACCGACATGGCCCGCACGCACAATCCGCATCATTTCGACGGTGACGTGGTGTTCTTCACTGCAACCGAGGACGAAACCAATCGTCAGGACTCGACGCGATCGGCATCGGCGTGGCGACCGTACGTCGGTGGCGCAATTCACGATCACCCGGTCGCGTGCGCTCATGCGGCGATGACCGATCCGAGCTCGCTGGCGGTGATCGGGCCGGTGATCGCGCGCTACCTCGATCAGGCGGGTGACGCGACGGGGTGATCGACCCGCAGACGCGGGGCGGAGTTCTCGCTCAGGAACCAGCGCTGCGGCGCTTGGTCTTGAGCAGGTCCATGCGCTCCTTGAGCAGCTCGTCCAACTCCTCGATGGAGCGGCGCTCACGCAGCATGTCCCAGTGGGTCCGGGGGGGCTTGACCTTCTTCGCCTCGGGAGCCGTTCCCTCGATGAGCGACCCCTCGAGGCCGTTGCGGCACAACCAGGTGCCGGGGATCTCGGCGTCGTCGGCGAAGGGTACGTCGAATTCCTCACCGTTGTCCGTGCGGTAACGCGCCGTGCGGCGGGGCGCAAGGTCGTGATCACGATCGGTCTCGTAGCTCACCGCTCCGAGTCGACTGCCTCGTAGAACGCGATCTGCCATGGTGGAGTCCTCCCTGATCCTGCCGAATGCGTGTCGAGCCGCCTCCATGAGAACGCTCGAGACCCCCCGAGAGGTTCCCGGGTCCGCATGCGCGCGGCGGCTACCCATGGTAGCTGGTCAGGGCCCTAAGCTGGCTGCGTGTCCAGCCGCCGACGTCCCCTGAACTGCCTGTGGTGCGCGCGACCGGTTGCGGACTCGGGGACAGGGCGTCGCCGCAGGTATTGCAGACAGTCCTGCCGTCAGCGTGCCTACGAGCAGAGGAGCACCACCCGCGGCACCTCGATCGGCGACGACTCGGTGGTGCTCACCGCCGTCGAAGCGGCCGCGTTCGCCGATCGGGCGTTCGCCGTGCGATGCGCGGCAGAGGACGTGCACACCGCTCTCGCCGAGGGTGCTGCACCGCCCGACCTCGCGATACTGGTCGACGAGCTCGTCGAACTGGCGAAGGACGCCGAACGCCTGCGGTGAAATTTTTGACCGCTCGTTCCTCAATATTGTTGACCGATCGTTCTCACCAATTTATGGTCTGGGTATGGGTCGTTCACGAACGTTCGACATCGACGCGGCCATCGACGCCTCCGCACGTCAGTTCCTGGCCGGCGGCTACGAGGCCACGTCGATCGATGTGCTGGTCGCCGCGACGGGCGTCCATCGAGGAAGCCTGTACAAGGCGTTCGGGAGCAAACGTGGACTCTTCCTCGCCGTTCTCGAACAGGGCGCAACCAGGGTCGATGAGACCGAGCGGCTCGACCTGATCCTGATCGCGCTGCTCGAACTCGCCCCGAGCGACCCCGTCGTAAGGAACATCGCCGGGAACCTGCTCACCGATCTGTCCCCGCACGAAGGCCCCACGATCCTGGGCCGACGACTCGTCGAGCGCGCCGGGCTCACAGCCGCAGCCGACATCACCGCTACCACCGAGGAGACCATGCCGTGAACACCGTGACCGTTACTGCAGACAGCCTGATCGTCGAGCCGCGCGGACTCGACAAACTGTGGTCACTCACGCGCAGGATCACCGTTCCCCTCACGCAGGTCCGCGGGGCAACGGCAGATCCCGGCGCCACCGACGAGAGCCGAGGCATCCGCGCGCCGGGGCTGCGGGTGCCCGGCAAGTCCGCCGGCACGTTCCACCGCGACGGGGAGAGGGTGTTCTGGAACGTCACCGGTTCCCGCAACACCGTGGTGATCGAACTTGCCGATCACCGATTCCAGCGGTTGATCCTGACCGTGGAGAACCCGCGCGCGGTCGTCGACGCGATCACCCGGGCGTGCTCGTCGCTGTGACTGCGGTCGGGGAGTCGGAGTACACCTCGTCGAACGGCTCACTCGACCGCGGAGCGTCGTAACGCGCCTGATCCAGGATTCCCTCCCGCTTGGCCACGATGGTCGGGACAAGAGCCTGACCGGTGACGTTGAGTGCGGTTCGACCCATGTCGATGATCGGCTCGATGGCGATGAGCAGACCGGCCCCGGCCAGAGGGAGACCGAGCGTCGAGAGGGTCAAGGTGAGCATCACCGTGGCGCCGGTGGTCCCGGCGGTCGCCGCGGAGCCGATCACCGAGACGATCACGATCAGCAGGTAGTCGGTGAACGACAGGTCGATCCCGTAGAACTGGGCGACGAACAGCGCGGCGATGGCCGGGTAGATCGCGGCGCACCCGTCCATCTTCGTCGTCGCGCCGAGCGGAACGGCGAACGACGAGTACTCCCGTGGCACACCGAGATTCCGCTCTGTCACCCGTTGCGTCACCGGAAGTGTGCCGATGGACGAGCGCGTGACGAAGCCGAGTTGGGTGGCGGGCCACACGCCGGTGAAGAACTGTCGCACCGACAGCCCGTGCGCCTTGATCAGGGCGGGATAGACCACCAGGAAGACCACGGCCAGGCCCACGTAGACGGAGATGGCGAACACGCTCAGCGAGGCGAGCGCCGACCACCCGTAGGTGGCCACGGCGTTCGCGATGAGCGCTGCGGTTCCGATCGGCGCGAGGCGGATGATCCACCACAGCACCTTCTGCACGATCGCCAGCACCGACGCGGTCACGTTCAGGAACGGCTCGGCGGCGGCGCCCACCTTCAGCGCGGCGATGCCGACGGCGATGGCCACCACCAACAGCTGGAGAACCGAGAACGACACCGTGCTGGTGGCGCTCCCGTCGCCGACCGCCGTTCGCACCGACAGGCCGAGGAAGTTGCTCGGTACGAGCCCGGTCAGGAACGCCCACCAGTTGCCCACGGAGGAGGGGTCCTTGGCAGTGGCGGCATCGACGCCCGTTCGGGCACCCGGTTGTGCGATGAGTCCGATCACGATTCCGATCACGACGGCGATGAGCGCGGTGATCGCGAACCAGAGCAGCGTCCGTACCGCCAGCCGTGCGGCGTTGGCCACCTGCCTGAGGTTGGCGATCGAGGAGACGATCGCGGTGAACACCAGCGGCACCACGGCGACGGTGAGCAGCTTGACGTAGCTCGAGCCGATGGTGTCGACGGTGCCGATCAACCAGTTGTCACTGCCGTCGTCGGCGGCGGGTAGGGCGCGGGCGATGAGGCCCAGAACGATTCCGGCAATCAGGCCGATCACGACCTGGGTACTGAACGACGTCGTCCACGAGGGGAGTCGGGACGCGCGCGTGGGGGTGCGCTGAGACATGGGAGTGCTTTCTGTCGGACGAGACGAGGACCGGTGGTGCCGTCGTCACGGACAGAGCGTGCTGGACTGCCGGCACAGATCGACCACGCGTCGACTGGTCAGCATCAGGAGCACCCGGTGAGCATAGGCAACGGCCGACACTCGCCGACAGTCGGCACACCCCCCTCAGCGCTTCCCCGCGCGCTGCTACTGCACCGACCACCCGCCGTCGGAGGGAAGGATGACCCCGTTGAGGTTCACCGCGTCATCGCTGAGAAGGAAGCTGATCGATGCTGCCAACTCGGCCGGGGTCGCGATTTTCGGGGTCGCCTGCTGATAGAGCCCCAGACGTGCCGATCCTACGGCGGAAATATTGGCGGGCATCTGAATTCCCGTCGCGACTCCTCCCGGTGCCACCACGTTCACTCGGATGCCCTGGGGCCCGTACATGAAGGCAGCGCTCTTGGTCAGCCCGAGCATGCCGTGCTTGGACACCGTGTAGGCGTTGCCGGCGGCATTACCGCGCAGCGCCGCCTCCGATGCCACGTTGACGATCGATCCGGCGCCGGCCTCCACCATGGTCGGCAGAACTGCGCGGATCAGCTTGAACGCGCCCGTCAGGTTGATGCTGATCACGCGATCCCACATGGCGTCGGTTGTCTCGTGTGCGGGGGAGAAGTCGTCGACGATGCCCGCCACGTTGGCCAGGCCGTCGATACGGGGCCCGGCCAGCTCGACACAGCGGTCGATGTCACCCTGGTCGGTGATGTCCGCGGGTGCTGGAACGATGTCGCACTCGGGCAGCGCGGCGACCAGGTCGTCGAGACGATCTCCGCTGATGTCGATCGCAACCACCCTGCCGCCTTCCCTCGCCACTCGTGACGCGGTCGCCCGCCCGATACCGGACGCCGCACCCGTGACGAGGATCGTCTTCCCGCGGAAGCGATCAGCAGTGATCACCTCGTTCCACTGATCCGACGACTCGTCTGCCGGGAGTGCGCCGCCGTTGACAGCCCGCACCAGTTCCTCGACCACGGCCTGCGTGATGCGTCCCTGGCTGTAGGTCACCAGCTGCTGCAACGGCATGTCTCGGATCGTGGCGAGCTCGGACTCGTCGAACCCTTCGGCTGCGTCGAACGCGCGCGTGAGCAACGGCCCACCATCGGCGCTGTTCAGCCAGGTCTGGACCGAGCTGATCAGGGTGAGCTGCTTCGCGGACTGTGGCATGGAGGTTCCCTTCGACGGCCTATTTGCGTACGTCCATCGTACGTAAATTGGGACGCGCGGACAACCGAGCTGCGTGGTGGGCTCACCTCGCAACACCACGCCCCATCGGAGATCGACCGCACCCACAATGGTGGATGTACACCGGGCCGCATCCGCGCGGTCGGTGGCGCTGACTCCGCCAGACCCAGCCGAACAGCATCGACTATTCAGGAGGCACTCATGACCGCCATCGAGCGCGATGTCGCGATTGTCGGCGCCGGTCCGTCCGGACTTGCGGCGGCACTGGCCCTGAGGGAGGCCGGGCTGACGGTCGCCGTACTCGAAGCACGCGACCGGGTGGGGGGCCGAACCCACACCGACGTGATCGACGGCGCAGTCCTCGAGGTCGGCGGTCAGTGGGTCTCACCCGACCAGACCGAACTGCTCTCGCTGCTCGACGATCTCGGGCTCGACACCTTCGACCGGTACCGCGAGGGTGAGTCCGTCTACATCGCTCCGGACGGGGCGGCCACGCGCTACAGCGGCGACCTCTTCCCGGTGAGCGAGTCCACCGCCCAGGAGATCGAGCGTCTGATCGAGATGCTGGACGCACTGGCCGCCGACGTCGGCGCCGAGGAACCGTGGGCGCACCCCCGTGCGCGAGAACTCGACACCGTCTCGTTCGAGACCTGGCTGGCCCAGCACTCCGATGACGCCGAGGCCCGGTCGAACATCGGCATGTTCATCGCCGGTGGGATGCTCACCAAGCCCGCGCACGCGTTCTCGGCGCTGCAGGCGGTCCTCATGGCGGCCTCGGCGGGATCCTTCAGCAATCTCGTCGACGACGGCTTCATCCTCGACAAGCGCGTGGTGGGCGGAATGCAGGAGGTGTCGGTACGCATGGCCGCGCGCATCGGCGACGACGTGCACCTGGAAGCTCCCGTGCGCACGATCCGATGGGACGAGGCCGGCGTGACGGTGGTGGCCGACCGCGACATCGAGGTCCGTGCCCGACGTGTGATCGTGGCGGTGCCGCCGAATCTGTACAGCCGGATCTCCTACGACCCGCCGCTCCCGCGTCGCCAGCATCAGATGCATCAGCACCTGTCGCTGGGCCTGGTGATCAAGGTGCATGCGGTGTACGACACCCCGTTCTGGCGTGAGGACGGGCTGGCGGGCACGGGTTTCGGTGCGTCGGAGATCGTGCAGGAGGTCTACGACAACACCAACCACGGCGACCAGCGCGGAACCCTGGTCGGGTTCGTCTCCGACGTCAAGGCCGACGCGATGTTCGAACTCGACGAGCAGGAGCGCAAACGGACCATCCTCACCTCGATCGCGAAGTACCTGGGGCCTCGTGCGCTGAACCCGGTGGTGTACTACGAATCCGATTGGGGCTCACAGGAATGGACGCGCGGCGCCTATGCCGCGAGCTTCGACCTCGGCGGTCTGCATCGCTACGGCAAGGATTCGCGCACACCGGTCGGCCCGATCCACTTCTCCTGCTCCGACATCGCGGCGGAGGGGTACCAGCACGTCGACGGCGCACTGCGCATGGGTCGGCGCACTGCCGCGGCCATCGTGGACGCGCTCGGCTGAGGCACACTGCCGGGGTCTTCGCATCGAGCTGGCCGGCGAGCTGACACCGGACCAATCGGACGCGAATCCATCTGCGCGCAGCCACCGCGCCGGGCACACTGATCCCACCACCACACGCCGGGAAGAGGGGCACCCACATGTCGCACGAGGTACTGCGGAACTTCATCGACGGCGAGTTCGTCGCGAGCGCATCCACCGAGACCATCGATCTGATCAGCCCGGTCACGGAAGAGGTGGTGGGTCGCTCACCGATTTCGACGGCCGCCGATGTCGAGGCCGCCGTCGCGGCGGCGCAGCGTGCGTTCCTCACGTGGGGGCGCACCACCCCGAAGGAACGCCAGGCGGCGCTGTTGAAGCTGGCCGATGCGCTCGACGAGCACTCCGACGAACTCGTCGAGGCCCAGAGCAGAAACACCGGCCAGCTGAAGGGGTTGATCGCCGACGAGGAGGTGGCGGTCGGGGCCGATCAGCTGCGGTTCTTCGCCGGCGCCGCGCGACTGCTCGAAGGCAAAGCCGCCGGTGAATACATGGAGGGGTTCACCTCCTACGTCCGCCGCGAACCGATCGGGGTGGTCGGGCAGGTGACGCCGTGGAACTACCCGCTGATGATGGCGATCTGGAAGATCGGTCCCGCCCTCGCGGCCGGCAACACGATCGTGCTCAAGCCGAGCGACACCACTCCCGAGAGCACGCTCGTCCTTGCCCGGTTGACTCGCGGCATCCTGCCCGACGGTGTTCTCAACGTGGTGCTCGGCGACGGGGGCACCGGCGCGACGCTGGTCGAGAATCCCGCATTGGGCCTGGTGTCCATCACCGGCTCGGTGCGGGCCGGGATCGCCGTCGCGGTCTCGGCCGCCTCCCAACTCAAGCGCGCCCACCTCGAACTCGGCGGCAAGGCACCGGTTCTGGTGTTCGCAGATGTCGACGTCGAGAAGGCGGCCGGCGGTATCGCCGAGGCCGCGTTCTTCAACGCCGGTCAGGACTGCACTGCGGCGACGCGAGTGATCGTGCACGAGTCGATCCACGACGCCCTCGTCGACGCGCTCGTCGCCAAGGCGGCAACCATCAGGCCCGGCGCCCCGGACGATCCCGACGCGTTCTACGGGCCCCTCAACAACAGTCGCCACTTCGCCGCGGTCACCGAGAAGTTGGCCGCGGTTCCGTCCACCGCCACGGTGGTCACCGGTGGCGATCGTGTGGGGGAGAGGGGCTTCTACCTCGCTCCCACCATCATCACCGGCCTCGATCAGCAGGATCCGCTGATCCAGGAGGAGACGTTCGGCCCGGTGCTCACGGTGCAGAAGTTCACCACCGAGGAGCAGGCCATCGCCCTCGCCAACGACGTGCGCTTCGGGTTGGCGTCGAGCGTGTGGACCACCGATCACGGCACCACCCAACGCGTCAGCGCCGCACTGGATTTCGGAGCCGTGTGGATCAACTGCCACATCCCGCTGGTGGCGGAGATGCCGCACGGCGGCTTCAAGTATTCCGGGTACGGCAAGGACCTCTCCGCCTACGGCGTGGAGGACTACACCCGCATCAAGCACGTCATGAGCTCCCACGAATGAGCGCACCCACCACCGACCCGGGCACGACCACCGAACAGGGAGCGACCATGGACCCCCTCAGCTTCCGGCTACCGCCGGTATCGCCGTCACCAGTGTCGGTGCGTCGGATCCCGCTGTGGTGGAGGCGGTTCGGGAGCAGGTGGGGCACTTCACGCACACCTGCTTCATGGTGACCCCGTACGAGGGGTACGTGCGGGTGGCGGAGGAACTGGCTGCGCTCACACCCGGCGACCACGACAAGCGCACCGTGCTGTTCAACTCCGGCGCCGAGGCCGTGGAGAACGCGGTGAAGGTGGCCCGATTGGCGACCGGCCGTGATGCCGTCGTCGCGTTCGACCACGCCTACCACGGACGAACCAACCTGACGATGGCGCTCACGGCGAAGACGATGCCGTACAAGACGGGCATGGGCCCCTTCGCACCCGAGATCTACCGGATGCCGATGTCGTACCCGTACCGCGACGAGCCAGGCCTCACCGGCGAGCAGGCGGCGGCGCGTGCGATCGACCGGATCGAGGTGCAGATCGGCGCGCAGTCCGTTGCCGCCGTCATCATCGAGCCGATCCAGGGCGAGGGCGGGTTCATCGTCCCCGCGCGCGGTTTCCTTCCCACACTGGCGAACTGGGCTCGCGAGAAGGGGATCGTGTTCATCGTCGACGAGGTGCAGACCGGCTTCTGCCGCACCGGGTCGTGGTTCGCCAGCGACGACGAGGCGATCGTGCCGGACATCATCACCATGGCCAAGGGAATGGCCGCGGGGATGCCCCTGTCGGCGATCACGGGCCGGGCCGAGTTGATGGATCGGGTGCACGCGGGTGGTCTCGGCGGCACGTACGGCGGCAATCCTGTGTCGGCGGGGGTCGTATTGCTGACCTGCGGTACCTACGGCAACGTGATTCGACTGCTGCCGCCCCTGGTCATCTCCGACGAGCTGCTCGACGACGCGCTCACGGTGCTCGAGGAGGCCGTGCGTTCCTGCGCGTGAGGTCAGACGGGCTCCACCAGGAACGCGGCGCCCTTGTCCGCAACCCGGGTCATCACGACGGTGGCCGTCCGGGTCCCGCTCAACTGCAATGACCGCACCAGGCGTTCGGGAACGATCTCGACGCCGCGCTTCTTGACTGTCAGCGTCCCGATGTCGCGTTCCACCAGCGCCGCGCGGAGCGCCTTGGTGCGGAAGGGGAGTTGGTCGACGATGCGGAACGACCTGGCCAACGGATGCCGGGCGGCGGAGTCGGTGGTGATCCAGGCGATACGCGGGTCGATGAGGCGACCGGTGAGAACCCTCGCCAGCTCACCGACCAGTCCCGCGCGGATCACGGCGTCGTCGGGTTCGTGCAGCCACGTCCCGATCACACCCACATCCCCGGGATCGCCGTCACCGGTGAGGTGATGGGGTGTGGCCGTCCCGCGCTCGAGAGCCGTTGCCCGACGTACGGCAGTGGCCAGGGGAGGACCCCACAGGCACGCTTCCACCAGGTCGCCATCGTCGCTGACCCACTGCGCCTCGACACCTTCAGGTATTGCGGAGTGGTCGATGCCGGGCAGGGTCTTGACCACCGCGGCGCCGGTCAGGTGCTCGGTCACCGTCGCCCACGGCGGCCGCATGGCTGCGGTGTCGAAGATGCGGCCGCGCCCGTCACGACGGGCGGGATCGAGGAAGACGATCTCGTCGGGCCGGGCGGTGACCGCGTCCGCGTCCCCGGTGATCACCTCACCGGCCAAGCCCAGAGCCGCGAGGTTCGCGCGAGCGATGGCCGCGCGCGTCGGATCGATCTCCACCCCGCGCACGCTCAGACCTGCGCGAGCGAACGCGATCAGATCGCCGCCGATTCCGCACCCGAGGTCGAGCACTGCAGTGACACCCGAGTCCGCGAGTCGACGGGCGCGCAGGTCGGCCACCGACCCTCTGGTCGCCTGCTCGCGGGCATCGTGAGTGAAGTACATGCGAGCGGCGTCGTCGCCGAATTTCGCCGCCGCCAGGCCCCGCAAATGATTCTGCGTCACCGCCGACGCGACGAGATCAGGGGAGTGGTTGCGGCGCAGACGTTCTCCGAGTCCGACGTCGCTCTCGATGCCGGCGCGCGCGTGCACCTCGGCGAGCAGTGCCTGCCCCTCGTCGGTGAGCAGTCGGGCGAACGTCTCGGGGTCCATGGGCTCCATCGTCGCACCGAGTCGGTGCGGTCAAGCCTGTTCGTTAGAGCACCGAGTGGATATGCTCGGCCGATGTTGCAGGCAAGTCGGACGTCCATCGACACGAGCCTCGCGCGAAGCCGAGCGGTCACGATCGTGATGACGATGCTGCTGGCCCTCGCCGCCGCCGGAGCCCTCGCCGGGTGCTCGGACAGCGCAGCCGGTGACACGACGTTCCCCAACCTCGTGGCGGGGCAGCGGGTCTACGACACCACCGACCGTTCCCTCGACGCAGCGCAGCGCGCCGACCTGCAACGCCGACTCGACGACCTGCGACGCGACGCGGGAGCGGACGTGGTGGTCTACGTCCGAGACCTCGACGCCGACCCCGACACCACCTTGAAGCAGGTGGAGGCGCTCTACCACGCCTGGGTCGACGCCACCGGCACCAATGCGGACACCGCCGGCGCGATCCTGATCAACCGTGAACCGGGCACCGGCGACGAGGCCCGCGCGGGCGTGTTCGTCGGTCGCACGTTCGACGGGGGCAACGTCCCCCGCGACGAGCAGAAAGCAATCGTCGACGATGCACTGATCCCGCCGCTGCGCGACGGCAGGGTGGCCGACAGCGCTGCAGCTGCAATCGACCGCCTGCGCTCGTCGATCCTCTTCGGGCCGCCGACGTCGGCTCTGAACCGATTGGCAGCGGGCCCGGGATCGTCGTGGTTGCCGTGGACCGGCCTCGGGGTGGTCCTGCTGGGGTTCGTCGGAGTTGCGCTCGTCTACCGCACCAGAGCCCGGCCCACCGTCGTCGTCGGCGAACCGACCACCATTCGCCCCGACGGCACCGAACCCGCAATCGCCACCGCCCTGATCCACGGAACCTCTCCGGCATCGAGCCTTCCCGGCACCCTTCTGGCGCTCGCCGCCCAGAGAGCACTTCGATTCGAGCCCGAGCGGACCGGGAAGAAGCGCGAGCCCGACGGTATCCGCATTGCTCTTCTCGATGCCACGCGCGTTCGCGGCGACGTGGCGCGCACGGTGTGGGACCTGCTCGACCGACATCAGAGCGCCGGAGTAGTCGACAGTGCCGCGCTTCAGAAGGTCATGAGGAGTTCGAGGGAGCTCTCCGCGGCGGTGGATGCGGACTGGAGGTCGAAGGGCTGGTTGAACGAGGGAGCACGCCGGAAGCGGATCACCCTGATGATCCTGGCGCTCGCGGCGGTAGTGGTAGCGATCGCCGGTGTCGTCGTGGCGTCGGGTGGCTCGGTACTGATGCTGCTGACCGTGATCCCCGCCGCCGTCCTGGTGATCGTGGCGATCGTTGCTGCCGCCCGGTTTTCCCGGCTGACCACCGACGGCCTGGACGCGGCCCGGCGGTGGCAGGCGTATCGCGACGGTCTGAAGGCCGATGCACTGGGCGAGGCGCCGCCGACCATCGACCTCGACGCCGCACTACCGGACATCGTGGCCTTCGGACTCGCGAACACGTATCGCCCGTACTTGGAATCGGCCACCGAACCGGGCAGCCCATCACCACTGCGGACGCTCGCCGGTACCAATTCCGGCGCTGTTCCGTGGGCAGTGTTCGCCACGGTGATCGTCGCTCCCAGCTCCACGGCATCGACGGTGTCGGGGGTCGGCGCCGCCGGCGGGGGTGGCGCGGCGGGGAGCACGTGAACATCGCGGACTGTCGACTCCGCCGACAGTCGGCTCCCGAGTCATCGCCGGATGATGCCCGCGCTGATCGCGGCGGCCACCGCGGCGGTGCGTGAGTCGACGCCGAGCTTGGAGAACGTCCGCGCGAGATGGGATTTCACGGTGCCCTCGGTGAGGTGGAGGCGCGCTGCGATGCCCTGATTGGACAACCCGTCGGCAACGAGCTGCACCACCTCGACCTCCCGTCGAGTGAGCGCGGCACCCGGAACGCGCATGCGCTCGACGAGTCGGTCGGCCACCGTCGACGACAGCGTCGTGCGCCCCGCCGCGGCGTTGCGAACAGCTGCGGCGAGCGTGTCGGGCGCAGCGTCCTTGAGCAGGTAGCCCGCGGCTCCCGCCTCGATCGCGGGCACGGTGTCGGCGTCGGAATCGAACGTGGTCACGATCAGCACCCGCGGCGGGTCGGGCACCGCGGTGATTGCGGCTGTCGCCTCCACACCGCCCATCGCGCCCACGCCGAACTGCAGATCCATCAGCACCACGTCGACCTCTCCTGACAGCGCCGCCGCGACCGCCTCCTCCGCGGTAGCGGCCTCGGCCACGATCTCGAGGTCGGGTTCGGTCTGCAGCACCGCCCGCAGACCCGCCCGGACGATCGGGTGATCATCCGCCAGCAGTATCCGAATCGAAACGCCACTCACGAGCCCGCCCGAGCAGCAACAGCAAACCGCGCGGTGACCGTGGTGCCGCCACCCGGCTTCGAATCGATGACCATCGTCGCGTCGGCGTCGCGGGCGCGTGCGCGCATCGTGGGCAGACCGTATCCGTCGCCGCCCTGCTGGGCGGGAACTGCAGCGTCGGCGTCGAATCCGATCCCGTCGTCGGTGACGGTGAGCACCACGGCGTCTCCGTCGGCTCGCACGCCGATGTCGGCGACGCGGGCTTGGGCATGTTGCACCACGTTCGACAGCGCCGACTGCACGATCCGCAGTACCGCAACCTCCTGCGCGGTGGACATATGGACGGCCGGCTCGAACTCGAGCCGAACCTCGACTCCGTGGCGCGCAGATGTGGCAGCGGCGAGCCGGTCGAGCGCGTCGTGCAAGGTGTGGTCGTCGAGCGCGGGCGGCGTCATCGCCGCGATGAACCGGCGCGCCTCGGCCAGATCGTCCGCGGCGGCAGTGCGTGCCTGCACCACGAGCTCAGCGGCAGTGTCGGGGGCGTCGGGCAGGGAGCGCTCGGCGGCATGGAGCAGCAGCTGAATGCTCGTGAGTCCCTGCGCAAGGGTGTCGTGGATATCGCGCGCGAGCCGGTCGCGTTCGGCGAGGACGCCGGCATTGTGTTGCGCGGCAGCGAGATCGGCCCGCGTCGCCGTCAATTCGTCGATCAGTTCCCGGCGACGCTCGTTCTCCCGGAACAGCGCCTGATACCCCCAGACGACCGCGACCGCGACCGCCGCACCCAAGCTCGGGCCCAGAACATCGCCCGCCCCGAACGATCCCCGGTGCGCGCTGAACCCGCCCACCGCGGCAACGGCGACGACGACCACCGCGACGAGCCCAGCGCGACGCGGTAGGAGGTGGAGCACGAGGAAGTACAGCGGGAACGCCACCCACACCGCGTCGGGGGTCACCGCGAGCAACACCAGCCAGGTCGCGGCGAAGGTCGCCAGCCAGACACGCGCGGCCGTTCGCGACCGCTGCACCCGCGGCGTCACGACTCCGACGGCATACACCGCCACGCACACCACCACGGCGACGATCACCCCGACGCCACCACCCTGCGCACCGCCGCCGCGCGCGGCAGCCAGCACGAGCAGCCCGGCGACCATCAGGTGCAGGAACCACACCAACGCCGCCGGCGAGGCGGGCACGGACTTCTCGGACCTCATAGTCGATCAACACTACGCAGCGCACACGTCTGCCACCTCTGTCGAAAGATGCAATTCCACACCCCCCGTTCGACCCGCGAGGTCTCACCGTTCGCCGGATGGCACAGCGTGCCGCGCCCAGCAGAGTCGATCCCGGCACCACCGCGGTGCCGGAAAGGAATGAGGTGCCGTCATGTTCTTCGCACTGCGAGACCTCCGACACGCCAAAGGCAGATTCGCGCTCATGGCCACGGTCATCGTCCTGATGACCGTCCTGATCGGGATGTTGTCGGGGCTGACCGGGGGACTGGGCCACCAGAGCACGTCCGCCATAACCGGGCTGCCCGTGGACCACATCGCGCTCCAGAGCCCACCGCCGGGGGAGAAGACGTCGTTCTCGGAATCGACCGTCACCACCGGCCAATGGCGCCAGTGGGCGCAGACGCCCGGAGTGGAACGAGCCGAACCGGTCGGCATCGCCACGACCCGCGCACAGGCCGGCCAGAGCCGGACTGCCGTGTCGGTGTTCGGTGTCGAACCGGGCTCCGGACTGGCCCGCGACCTCGTGCGGGACTCCGACGTCGTGGTCTCCGGTCCCGCCGCCCGCGCACTGGGCGTCGACGTCGGGGACACCGTCACCGTCGGCGGACAGCAGCTGACGGTCAACCACGTCGGCGGCGACGACTGGTACAGCCACACGCCCGTCGTGTGGACGACTCTGACGACCTGGCAACAGTTGGCACCCCCCGGTGCCGACGCCACCGCCATCGCGCTGACGACACGCCCGGGGGTCGACATCGCCGCGGCCGACCGCAGCATCGGGACCACCACGACCACGGTGTCCGGATCGGTGACCGCGATCGGCTCGTACACCTCCGAGAACGGTTCGCTGCAACTGATGCGGGGACTGCTCTTCGCCATCTCCGCACTGGTCGTCGGGGCGTTCTTCACCGTCTGGACCATGCAGCGCAGCGCCGACATCGCGGTCCTCAAGGCACTCGGTGCCTCCACTACGTCGCTGCTGCGCGACGCCGTCGGCCAAGCAGTGATCCTGCTCGTCGGTGGAACCACCCTGGGAGCGCTGGTCACGGCCGGTCTCGGCGCGGTGGCGGCGTCCGCCACGACCATCCCGTTCACCCTGACACCGGCGACGATCGTCATGCCCGCCGCGGTCCTGGTCGCCCTCGGCGCCCTCGGCGCCACACTGTCCATCCGCACCGTCACCTCGGTCGACCCCCTCACTGCACTCGGGAGCACACGATGAGCCTCACCCTGACCGACATCACCCTCACCTACCCGGACGGAACCTCACGGGTCACTGCACTCGACCGCGTCTCGCTCCACGTGCCCGACGGGTCGATGACAGCGGTGATCGGGCCCTCTGGTTCGGGCAAGTCGAGCCTGCTCGCGGTCGCCGCCACCCTGATCACCCCCGAGTCGGGAACGGTCACGATCGACGACGTGACGGTCACGGACCTGACCCCTCGGGAACGAACCCGGCTGCGCGCGAACACGATCGGCATCGTGTTCCAGAACGCCAACCTGCTACCGGCGCTGACCGCACGCGAACAGCTCGAGGCCATGAGTTACATCGGCGGCCGTCGAACACGCAACACCCGCGGCCGAGCACTGGACCTCCTCGACGCCGTCGGAATGCTCGACTGCGCCGATCGCCGACCTCACCAACTCTCCGGCGGACAGCGCCAGCGGGTCAACATTGCGCGGGCACTGATGAACGACCCGTCGGTACTGCTGGTCGACGAACCCACCAGCGCACTCGACCACGCACGGGGCGCCACGATCATCGAGCTCGTCGCCAGGCTGACCCATGAGCAGAACACCTCGACCCTTCTGGTGACCCACGACCCCACGCACCTCGCCGCGGCCGACGCCGACGTCGAGATGCGGGACAGCCGACTCCACCCATCGACCGAGGCCCTCCACGCATGAGAGCGCAGCGGCGAAGGTGGCCCGGCGGGGAGCAACTGACAACCGCCTGATCCCGGGACGGGTGTGCACGGTGCACTGCGCCGGGTAGTCGATTCTGTTCGTCCAGCCCTGGGCGCAGCCGGTTCGGCCACGGAGGATTCTCTCCTGACCGGGCAGGATGAGAGGGGCCGCGCGAGATGATGACGATCCGATGGATCCTCGCGATGCGATCGCAGTTCCGTCGTCCCCGATCGTCGTTCGGCCACAGCCTGGTCGCTCACTTCCGGGTCGGCCTGTCCGACCTCGACATGCTTCGTCACATGACCAACGGCCGGTACCTGTCGATACTGGACGCCGCTCGCATCGACTACATGGCCCGAACCGGCCTGTGGCGGCACCTTCGACGCCACCGGTGGCACCCGGTGGTCGTCGCGCAGACCATCGGTTATCGGCGGCCACTGACGCTGGGTGTGCGATACGACGTCGTCACCACGCCGCTCGGCTTCGACACGCGAAACACCTACTACCAACAGACGTTCCGCGTCGAGGCGACCGTTCACGCCCACGCCGTCGTCGCCGTTCGAATTCTCGACTCGCGAGGATCGTCGATCACCCCGGATCTCATCCGCGCCCTTCCGGTGACCTTCTCGGTTCCGTCCACCCTGCCGCCGTGGGTCGTCTCATGGGTGGCTTCCATGCACATCGCCGCCGACACCGCGAACAACGACGGCGCGCCCATAACCACCCATTCCCACCTCGGAGGCAGCTCATGACGATTCCACCGACAGATCCCACCCCGGGGGCCTCGAACCCACCGGTCGCCGACACCGAGCACTACCGTTTGGCGATCGTCGGCTCGGGTTTCGCCGGCATCGGTGCCGCTGTCCGGTTGGCCGACCGCCACGAGGGGAGTGTGGTGATCTTCGAGCGAGCCGAGACCGTCGGTGGCGTCTGGCGCGACAACACCTACCCCGGGGCTGCGTGCGATGTTCAGAGCGCGCTGTACTCCTTCTCGTTCGCACCTAGTTCACGATGGCGGCACACGTTCGCACGGCAGGAGGAGATCCGCGCTTACCTCGAACGGGTCGCTCGCGACAACGGGCTCCTCCCGCATCTGCGAACCAGATGCGCCGTGACCTCGGTGACCTGGGACGTGCCGAACCTGCGGTGGGTCCTGCACCACGAGAAGGGAGTCGTCACCGCAGACCACGTGGTGCTCGCCACCGGCGCGCTGGCCGACCCGGTGACTCCGGACATCGCTGATCTGGAGTCCTTCGACGGTCCCGTCTTCCACTCCGCCCGCTGGGACCATTCCGTCGATCTGTCCGACAAACGTGTCGCCGTCGTCGGCACCGGGGCGTCCGCCATCCAGTTCGTCCCGCAGATCCAGCCCGTGGTTCGGTCACTGACGCTGTTCCAGCGCACCGCACCGTGGGTCATGCCGCGCCACGACGCGTCGATCTCGCGCGCGCAGCGCTCGACCGCCGCTCTGCTGCCCTGGCTTCAGCGACTGCGACGCGCCGCGGTGTTCGCCACCCGCGAGGTCAAGCTCGCCGCGTTCCGGCATCCGGCCCTGATGGCCATCGGTGAGAAGGAGGGACGCCACCATCTCGAGGCGGCGGTCTCGGACCCCGCACTGCGCGCAAAGCTCACCCCGGACCACTCGATGGGCTGCAAGCGAATTCTGCTGTCGGACAACTACTATCCCGCGCTCTCGCAACCGAACGTATCGGTGCGGACATCCGGGATCGAACGTGCGACGCGCACCGGACTGGTGGACCAGGACGGTGTCACCCACGAGGTCGACGCGGTCATCTTCGGCACCGGGTTCGAAACCAAACGCCTACCGTTGACCGACTCGGTGGTCGGACCCGACGGCACATCGCTGGCCGAGCACTGGGGGAAATCGCCCCGCGCGTACATGGGCACGTCGGTAGCGGGGTTCCCCAACCTCTACCTCATGCACGGGCCGAACATCGGACTCGGGCACACGTCGGTGATCATGATGTTCGAGTCCCAACTGCGCTACATCAACAAGGCCATGCGGTGGTGCGCCGAGCGCGCGGTGGCCACCGTCGAACCCACTGTCGACGCCCAGGCCAAGTTCGGCCGGCTGGTGGACGCGCTCACCGACGGCACGGTCTGGACCAGCGGCGGGTGCACGAGTTGGTATCTCGACGCCACCGGGCGAAACAGCAACCTCTGGCCCGCCAGCATCTTCGGTTATCGGCGGCGTGCCTCGAAGTTCCGAGCCGCCGACCACCGCACCCGTATCGTCAAGGAATCCTGACCACCATGAGCACGTCCATCAACGGCAAGGTCGTCGTCATCACCGGGGGAGCGTCCGGGATCGGCGCCGCCACCGCTCACGCTGCCGCAGCCAGGGGAGCGCACGTCGTCCTCCTCGACCGGGAGGATCCGCACGCCGTCGCCGCCGCGCTGCCGACGACACCGGGGAGTCGGCACCTCGGTCTGCGTGCCGATGTCACAGACAGCGCGTCACTGCTTTTTGCCATTGAGGCCGTGATCGACCACTACGGCTGCATCGATGTCGTCGTCGCGAATGCCGGCGCAGCCGAGGCCGGGACGGTCGCGGTCAGCGACGTCGAAACCCTGGCGCGGACGGTCGAGGTCAATCTCACCGGAGTGATTCGCACAGTGCACGCCACCCTCGAGCACGTCTGCGCGCAGCGTGGCTACTTCCTTCTGGTGTCCTCCGCGGCAGCACTGAAGAACGTGCCCGGTGGATCGGCGTACGCGGCGTCGAAGGCGGGTGTGGAAGCGTTCGGCGGTGCCATTCGGCTCGAGTTGGCGCACCGCGGCGTCGGTGTCGGGGTTGCCCACCCTGCGTGGGTTCGCACCCCGATGTACAGCGCACAGAACTCGATCGACGCTGTCCGTGCCGGCATCGAGAAGCTGCCCTGGCCGTTCGGCGTGGTCACCGATGTGGGGGAGTGCGCGGACGCCTTCGTCGCGGGTATCGAAGCGCGGAGCAGGAAGATCTACGTGCCCGCGGCTCTGGCAGCTGTGGACAAGGTTCGCGGCGTGTTCACCGGCAGACTGTGGGACGTGGTGGTGGGCCTGCGGGCATCGGCGACGGTCCCTGCCCTCGAGCGCGAGATCCGCTCCCTGCGTGCGGAGGCGTCCGCGTGAGCGGCAGGTGCATCGTTCTCATCCATGGCCTGGCGGGATCACCACGAACCTGGAGCCGCGTCCAGCCGCTTCTCGAGCCCACCGCAACGGTGATCACGCCCGACCTCTGTGGTCTCGGCTCGATCGAGGACGACGCTCTGACCGTGGCACGCGAAATCCGCGCCACCACCGCGGGGCCGGCCACTCTGGTGGGCCACTCCCGCGGCGGCCTGGTGGCGACGGCAGTGGCCGAACTCTATCCCGGCCTGGTCGAGCGATTGGTCCTGGTGTCTGCACCGCCCACCCTCGCCAGTCGCCTCACCGCGCGCAACCTGTCCGAGCGATTGCTGCGGGTACCGCTCCTCGGGCCCGCCCTGTGGCGGGTGGTTCCCACCGGTGCCCTCCGTCGCGGGTTGGGTACGGCATTCTCGCCGGATCCTCGAGTGCCGCAGTTCGCGGTCGACGACCTCGCGCGTACGGGGCACCGGAACTTCATCACCGCCGGCGACGGCATCGAGCACTACCTGGAGGCAGCGCCACTCGACGAGCGTGTGGTGGGGCTGCGATGCCCGATCGACGTGGTGTACGGACTCGAGGACGGGCGCGTCGACGCCGCCGCCATGGCGCGCTGCGCCGCCCGTGACGGTGTTCGCGCCTTCCCCCTGGCCCACGAAGGTCACGGCGCACCGTGGACATCGGCGGGCATCGTCGCCGACATCGTGGCCGGGCATCGCCCGCCGACCTCGGCGATCACGCCCATCCGCCGCGCCGACCCGGTTCTCGAGCCTCGTCCGTGGCGTCCGCCGCCGATACCCGAACGCGCACACCGAACTGCGAGCGGTGAGCCACTGGCATCGCTTCGTCGGATCGAACTCCCCGGACGGGGGCCGGAGGATGTGCGCGTCGATTCGCAGGGACGCATCATCACCGGAATCGAGGACGGCCGCATCCTGCGGGTGTCACTCGATTCGTCTCCGGCGGTGGAGACGCTGGCCGACACCGGTGGTCGACCCCTGGGCATTGCGATCGTCGACGATCGCACGCTGCTGGTCTGCGACAGCCGCCGCGGGTTGCTGAAGGTGGACATCGATTCCGGTGCGGTCACCGTCCTGGTCGACAGTGTCGACGGGCACCACCTGAACTTCGCCTCCAACGTGGTTCGAGGCGAGTCGGGGCGGATCTACTTCACGGCGTCGACCACACGCTTCGACTTCGAGGACTACCTCGCCGATCTGCTCGAGCACTCCGGCACCGGTCGAGTGCTGGCACTCGAGCCGAACGGTGCTGTGCGCACCCTCGTCGACGGCATAGCGTTCGCGAACGGCCTGTCGGTCTCGCGGGACGAGAGCGTGATCACGGTGGCCGAGACCGGCGACTTCCGCCTGGCGCGGTACCGGGTCAACGGTTCGGACGTGGTGGCGACGACACCGCTCGTGGACAACCTGCCGGGCTTCCCCGACAACATCTCCGACGAGGGCGACCTGACGTGGATCTCGCTGGCCAACCCTCGTGACCGTCTGTTCGATGTTGCCGCACGGCTACCCACCTTCGTGCGTCGGCGCGCCTACTCGGTGCCACCGTCGCTGCGGGCATGGACCGCGACCACCTGGGTCATGGCCGTCGACCGCGACGGAACGGTGGTCCACGATCTTCAGGAAAGCTCGGAGAGTTTCTCGATGGTGACGTCCGTGGTGAGCACCGGCTCGCACCTGGTGCTGGGAAGCATCACCGAGTCCGCACTGGCCGTGCTCGATCACCCCTCTCGGAAAGGCACGCGATGACCGCCTCTGCACTCGACCGCAAGGTCGTACTGATCACCGGAGGTGGTGGGGGACTGGGGTCGGCCACTGCCGTCGAGTGCGCCGCCAGGGGCGCCCGCGTGGTGCTGCTCGATCGGGACGCCGCGGCTCTCGCACGAGCCGCCGAGACCATCGGTGCTGCTGCCACCACCCACGTCCTCGACGTCACCGACGAACGCGCATGCGCCGACGTCGTGGCGCGGGTGGTCGGCGAGTTCGGCCGCATCGACATCGTCTGGGCCAATGCCGGTGTCTCGGTGTTCGGGCCGGTCGATCTCCTGGACGACCGTGCGTGGCAACAGGTGATCGAGGTCAACCTCATCGGTGCCCACAACATTGTTCGGGCAGCGCTGCCGGCCGTGATCGAATCCCGCGGCTACGTGGCGATGACGTGTTCGTGGGCCTCGTTCGCGCATCAGCCCGGTCACACGGCCTACGCCGCGGCCAAGGCGGGCCTCGAGGCCTTCGCCAACTCACTTCGGACCGAGCTGGCCGGCACCGGGGTGGAGGTCGGTTCCTACCATCCCGGGTGGATCGACACCACGATGGTGACCTCGAAGCTGGGTCAGCAGGCGTTCGCCGCACTCCTGCAGTCCCTGCCCGGCCCGTTCGGCTCGGTCAGCACCACGGCCGCCATCGTGCCGCACTTGACGCGCGCACTCGAATCTCGCTCGCGTCGAATGATCTACCCTCGAGCCGGATGGGTGCTGCTCCTGGCAAGAACTGCCCTTCCCACCCGACTTCTCACACGCCGCAGCAGAATGGTGGCGCCGACGATCCGCCGGCTCAGCAGCCGCGAAGCAGGAGCCTCAGCCATGACACCGCAACAGTGACACCCGGGTACGTGAAACTGACCGATGATGACGACCCGCAGCAGCGGGAGGTGACGGCGGCGACACGAATCGCCTCCTTGCTCGACGGTATCGACGCTGAGATCGACACGCTCGCCGCCGATCTTACGTCGCTGTACCGGGAACGGATACCGGTCTACGCACTCGTCGCGCGTGACGACATCGAGCGCAACACACGCGCGGTTCTCGACATCGTGGTCCGCCAGGTCCGCAGCGACAGCCCACGGATCAACGAATCGGAGCTGGCAATGCTGGCCCGCCGGTGGTCCGCCCAGCAGATTCCACTGGAGTTCGTCGCGCACAGCATTCAGGTGGGAGCCCGCAGGCTGGCCACGGTCATCCGAGCCAGGGCGGCCGAGCGTGGATTCTCCAGCGCGGTGATCGACGACCTGCAGGACATCATGTGGCACTGGGCCACGTCCTACGCCGCGGTGATCAACTCGGTCCTGCAGGAGAACGCTGTGTCCACGGCGGCACGGCGCAGCACCTTCATGCGACGGCTGATCGAGCGAGCCCACCCGTCCTCGTCCCTGCCCGCAGTGTTGGCCGAGAACGGGATAGACGCCGACCGGACTTACCACGTCGCAGTGGCCGACGCGGAGGATCCCGACTTCACCTCCGAGGTCCTGGCGCGCCTGCGAGTGCGATGCGGGCTCGCAGGCGCGCCGGTGTTCGACGCCGTCGTCGACGCGTGCGTCGTCGCACTCCTGCCGACGGTCCCCGCCGACCTCGAGGTGAGTGCACTCGTTGCAGTCGGACCGCCGACGCCGCCGTCGGACATCGGGGCCTCGTATCGACAGGCCCGGCGGACACTCGAGATCGCACAGCGCTTCGGCCGTCGGGGAGTGTTGAGTCCAGCCGATCTGGGCGCACTTCCACTTCTCGTCGCCGATGACGACGCGGCATCGGCGGTCGCCGATGCCCGTCTGGCACCGCTGCGCGAACGAGGTGACGGCGGCCGCGAAATCATGGAGACCGTCAAGGCGTTCCTGGTTCACAACCGGCGGATCGACGAGACCGCTCGGGCACTGTTCCTGCACCGCAACACCGTGCGCAATCGCGTTGCTCGATTCGGTGCGCTCACCGGGCTCGACCTCGAGGTCACCGACGATCTGGTGTTGACGTGGTGGATGCTCGGGAGAGAGCTCGATTCGGGAGACGGCTGAGCGTGGCGGGGTTTTGGGGCAGGGGTAGGGGTAGGCCACATGAGGCCTCGTCAGCCGAACCAGGCGTTGATCCAGCGTCGATCCTCGGGCATGAGCGCCGCCTCGATCGCGCTGTCGAAGGTCACCAGCTGTACGCCGTGTGACGCGGCCAGATTGACGAGCTGAAGATCTGTGACCTGCCGACGGCCCATCAGTACGCGGGTGTCGATCACCGGTGCGGCCAGCGAGGCGTTGTCGGCGAGGAAGCTCCACCCCGGTACCCGACGTATTGCCTCCAGCTGTCCGAGCGCCTCGCCGCCGCTCACCTTCCGCCCCACGACCTGCTCGGTCAACAGCAGTCGGAGCAGCCCCGCTTCGGTGGACGGACACGTGCTCCAGGAGTCGAGCTCGGCGAACCTTTCGTGCGCAAGCGCGTGATGGACATGCTGGTCCCAGGTCAGAGCGAGGAGGACGTTGACGTCAAGCAACATCGCCTGCGTCCGGCTCGTCATCGAGGTACGCGGCAACCACTTCATCGGTCACGGGACGTCCGGGGACCCCGGGCAGCACGGGAAAGCCCGATGGTCCGCTCCGCGGTGCACGTGCAGCGCCGAGGCCGGCGAGAGCGAGGTCGGAGACGGCTCTACCCAGCGAGATTCGCTCGGCAGTCGCCTTGGCCCGTGCGGCGCTGAGAACCGCCGGGTCGAGGTCGAGGGTCGTGCGCATACATGCACCATAACATCACCGCATCATTGCATCTAGGTTCACGGCTTCACTCCGGGCAGTCGGCTCCCGAGTCATCGCCGAATGATGCCCGCGCTGATCGCGGCGGCCACCACAGCGGTGCGTGACTCTACGTCGAGCTGTCGCCTGGAGCAGATCTGTTCTGCGTCAATGAAATACGGGGAAGGTAGCGAAGCGCACGATTTTCCAGACCGATGTTCCGTTGAGACATGTAGCGCGAAAGCAGTTCTCACGGCCACTGATGGGTTCAGTGTGCTGGGTCGAGAGGGCCAGATAGTTGCACCTAATGCACTATGCAATGGTTCACTGGATAACGGCATTATCAGGTCTAGTCGAAATCTCCTGCTCTTTCGGGCGTACGACGGCCCGCTTGAACGGCTTTACAACCGGCGGTTAGTCGGATTGTCGAGGACGGCTTGAATGAACTGGTGCTTGGCCGCGCTGTAGGCTTCGCGGTCGTCGCCATGTTCGGCTGCGAGCGCGCGTTTGAGCGCTGCGTAATTCGCCATCGTGGATGGATCCGCTCGAAGGGCGTCACGAAACGCAAGCTGTTGGTGCCAGTGTGCGCTGTCGGTGGTCATGATGTGCAGGTGAGCAAATCGGTAGCCCTCCTTGATTTTTACGAAGAATCGTCGCCAAGGTCGTCGGTCCAGATCCGGGGTGACGTAATGCCAATCGTGCTCGGAGAGAACCGCTGCCATCGAGTCTGAAGCGTCCAGATGAGCCACTGCGGCTTGGAGGTCGATGATTGGTTTTGCCGGCAGGCCTGGAATCGCGGTGGAGCCAACGTGCTCGATGCGGCCGACGAGCCATGGCGCGAGTAGCGCTTGCAGGGTGTCGCATAGGCGTTGTCCTTGCGCCTCCCAGTCGGGGTCTGCGTCGATGATCTCTATGGTTTCGGTGGCCCAGCTCGGCCAGGGTGAATCGGTGCTCTCGGGCATGGGAACCATCCTTCCACTGTGAGGGAAGATCCTCACAGATCAGATGTCAACCAAACCGGGGGCAGTCCCAAAGTTCATTGTTGGGCTGTCCACGCTGGCGTTCGGTGAGGTCTGGGCGGTGGGCGGACGAGAGGGCAATTGCCTGGCAGCTGGTTTCATTACGAGTGCAGTTGGCGGCCGGTCTCGACGGTCTCGAGACGGTGATTGTCTTGCGGGTTCAAGGTGCGACGTGGGCGGTGATCGGCCAAGCGGTTGGGATGACCCGCCAGTC